>NZ_JAMGSI010000001.1:1200000-1508103 GCF_023516715.1 Akkermansia massiliensis
CATTTGAATGATGCGGACATGGACACCCGCAAGGCCATGGACCCGGAACAACTGAACGCCATCGTCAGCGACGAGCTCTTCTGGGTGTGCGTTCCCTATGTGGGCCTGGTCGCCATCGCCGCCGTCATCTGGTTCTTCTTCTGCCGCTACAAGTCCGACGATGAAAGCGTGCCCACCCGGGAAAACACGCAGCCCCTTTCCTCCAAGCTCGGCCGCCTGGGCCTGTGCGTCGCCTTCATCCTCATTCCCTTCCTGTTCCAGTACTACTCCACCTTTGAATTCAGCATGGTGCAGCAGATCCTGATCATGATGATCGGGCCCATCGCCTTCCTGCTCATCATGCCGGACTACCGCTGCCAGCTCATGAAGCTGGTGAAGCTGCCGCGCTACTTCTGCGGCGTGGTGGCCCAGTTCTTCTACGTGGGCGTGCAGATCGCCGTCTGGACGTGGACCATCAAGTACATCATGTCCGTCTTCCCCGGCATGCAGGAAGCGGCGGCCTCCAACTACTACATCTTCTCCATCGTTCTGTTCATCGCCTGCCGCGCCATCACCACGGCGCTGATGAAAAAATTCAACCCGGCCAACATGATGTCCCTCTTTGCCATCGCGGGCATCCTCTGCTGCCTGGGCACCATGTACCTGCCCAAGGAAATCTCCGTCTGGACGCTGGTGGGCATCTCCGGCTGCATGTCCCTGATGTTCCCCACCATTTACGGCATCGCCCTGCGCGGCCTGGGTTCCGAAGTGAAACTGGGCGCCGCGGGCCTCATCATGGCCATTCTGGGGGGCGCGGTCATCACCCCGTACATGGGCTCCTTCATTGACAACACCACGGTGAAAAACCAGGTGGCCTACTTTGAATCCATTGACCGCCCCCTGATCGCGCAGGCGGAAGCAGCGGACTCCCGCAAATCCGTCTCCGGCGCCATGCTGGCCCTCTACAAGATGTCGGAAGCCAATCCCGCCGGGGGGGAAGAACAGGCCAAAGCCGCCGCCAAGTTCCAGAAAAACCTGGATACCTTCCTTTCCCTCCATACCCTGGACGGGGAAGCCTTTGACCAGGCGGCCAAATCCCTGCCCGGCTGTTCCGGCCTCAAGCCGGAAGAACTGGTGGTCTTCAAGGCCAACCTGGACCGCCTGCCCGCCCCCGCCGGGAGAGAACAGCAAATTCAGCAATTCTCCCTGATTCCGGCGCTCACCACGCTCTCCGGGAACCAGGCCGAGGTACTTGGCAACCTGATTTCCGACCCCCTGGACATGAAGCAATTCCAGACAGCCCAGGAAAACTTTGTGGAAAAAGCGGTGCGGTCATCCTTCTTTATTCCCATCATCTGCTTTGCCGTGGTACTAATCTACGGCTTCTTCTTCCGCAACACCCATTTGAAAAAGGAAGAGGACGCGCCTGCCCAGGCCTGAACCAGCTTCACATCACCTACGCAAGATATGAAAACAGCATTACCAACCATCGGTATCCGCCCCACGATTGACGGGCGCCGCCTCGGCGTCCGGGAATCCCTGGAAGATCAAACCATGAACATGGCCAAGGCGGCCGCGGCTCTCATTGAGGCCAACATCCGCCACGCCTCCGGCGAACCCGTCAAGTGCGTGATCGCAGACACCTGCATTGGCGGTCCGGCGGAAGCCGCCGCCTGCGCGGACAAATTCAAGGCCAACAACGTCGGCGTCTCCCTGGCCGTCACGCCCTGCTGGTGCTACGGCAGCGAGACCTTTGACATGGACCCGTTCACGCCCAAGGCCATCTGGGGCTTCAACGGCACGGAACGCCCCGGCGCCGTGTACCTGGCCGCCGCCCTGGCCGGACTGAACCAGAAGGGCTTCCCCGCCTTCTCCATTTACGGAAAAGACGTCCAGGACGCCGGGGATACCTCCATTCCGGAAGACGTGGCTGAAAAAATCCTGCGCTTCTGCCGCGCCGGCCTGGCCGTAGCCACCCTCCGCGGCAAGGGCTACCTCTCCATCGGCGGCTGCTCCATGGGCATCGCCGGCTCCATCGTGGACCAGTCCTTCTGGGAAAACTACCTGGGCATCCGCGTACAGGCCGTGGACATGACGGAAGTGCGCCGCCGCATGGACCAGAAGATTTACGACGAAGCGGAATTCGACCTCGCCATGCAATGGGCGGACGCCGTCTTCAAATTCGCCGAAGACAAGAACCGCCCGGACCTGAAGCTGGACGAAGCCGGACGCCGCAGGACCTTCAAGGAAAGCGTGCTGATGGCCATGATCTTCCGGGACATGATGCAGGGCAACCCCAAGCTCAAGAAAATTGACCGCGAAGAGGAATCCCTGGGCTACCAGGCCATTGCCGGCGGCTTCCAGGGCCAGCGCCACTGGACGGACTTCTACCCGAACGGAGACATTGCGGAAACCCTGCTCAACTCCACCTTTGACTGGAACGGCCCGCGCGCGCCGATGCCCTTCGCCACGGAAAACGACTCCCTGAACGGAGCCTGCCTCCTCTTCGGCTACCTGCTCACCGGACAGGCCAACGTCTTTGCGGACGTGCGCACCTACTGGAGCCCGGAAGCCGTGAAGCGCGTCACGGGCTACAAGCTGGAAGGCCATGCCAAGGACGGCATCATCCACCTCATCAACTCCGGCTCCGCGGCCCTGGACGGCTGCATGGCCTGCACGGACAAGGACGGCAAGCCCGTCATGAAAAAGCACTGGGACGTTACCCCGGACGACGCGAAAACCATGATGGAACAAGCCGTCTGGTGCCCGGCCAACCGGGAATACTTCCGCGGCGGCGGCTACTCCGTCCACTACGTCACCAAGGGCGGCGCGCCCGTCACCATGATGCGCCTGAACATCGTCAAGGGCCTCGGCCCCGTCCTCATCGTGGCGGAAGGCTGGTCCGTGGACCTGCCCGCCAAGGTGCACAAGACCCTGGACGAACGCACCGATCCGGGCTGGCCGACCACCTGGTTCGCCCCGCGCCTGACCGGCAAGGGAGCCTTCACGGACGTCTACAGCGTCATGGCCAACATGGGCGCCAACCACGGAGCCTTCACCTACGGCCACATCGGCGCAGACATCCTGACGCTCGCTTCCATGCTGCGCATCCCCGTATACGCCCACAACATCCCGGACGACCAAATCTACCGTCCCTCCGCCTGGGGCCTCCATGGCACCGCGGACCCGGAAGGCGCCGACTTCCGCGCCTGCGCCAACTACGGCCCGCTGTACGGCAAATATTAACGACTGACCTTTTCATCAGGGGAAGACATTCTTCCCCTGATGACGTTCAGCGTTAATATCAAAGACTAAATACGAATGATTAAAGACTAAAAGATGAACGAAAGTGCCGCTCATGAAAAAAGTTTTGCCTTTTCCATTCGTATCGTTTCCTTATGCCGCCATCTTCGCAAGCAACGGTGCGAGCAGGCACTGATCCAGCAAATTCTGCGCTCCGGAACAAGCATAGGAGCCAACCTCGCAGAAGCTTCCTATGCCGTAAGCAAAAAAGACTTCTTCTCCAAAGTACACATTTCACTAAAAGAATGTTCGGAGACTTGGTATTGGCTCCGCCTTCTGCATGCAACTTCCTGCCTGACGGACCAGCAATTTGAAAGCTTGAAACAGGATTGCCTGGAATTAATGCGGCTATTGACCGCTACGACAAAAACGCTTGCCGGGCAAAATCTCTGAACAGTTTCCCTTTAGTATCTAATCTTCAATATTTAGTATTTCTCTATGTACTCCCTCTGCTTGGACTGCGGCGCGACGAACGTGCGCGCGATGGTTGTGGATGAACAAGGCGTCATCGCGGGGAAGGCCTCGCAGCCGAACGCCACGCTGCCCGGTAAGGAAAACCCGGAATTCCACGTCTGGGACGCGGACCGGATTTTCAAGCAGCTCTCCGAATGCGCCGTGAAGGCCCTTGAGGGCCTGGATGTGGAACAGGTGCGGGCGGTAACCGTCACCACCTTCGGCGTGGACGGCGCGCTGGTGGACGCCTCCGGCAGCCAGCTTTACCCCGTCATATCCTGGAAGTGTCCCCGCACGGCGGAGGTCATGAAAAACATCGGCAAGTACATCTCCCAGGAAGAGCTTGACCGCATCTCCGGCGTGGGCGCCTTTGCCTTCAACACCATTTACAAGCTCGTCTGGATTAAGGAAAACCGCCCGGAGCTGCTGGAAAAGGCCCATGCGTGGCTCTTCATCTCCAACCTCCTGGCGTACAAGCTCACCGGCGTCATGGCGACGGACCGGACCATGGCCGGGACCTCCCAGCTCACGGACCTGGAAACGGGAGACTTTTCCGAGCTTATCCTGAACCGCCTAGGCCTGCGCCGCGGCCTCTTCCCCCCCACGGTGGACGCGGGGGAGACCATCGGCGTTCTTACTCCGGAAGCGGCGGCGGCCATGGGCATTCCCGCCCTGGAGGGCGTTCCTGTTATCTCCGCGGGGCACGACACCCAGTTCGCCATCTTCGGTTCCGGCGCGGACAGGGACCAGCCGGTCCTGTCCTCCGGCACCTGGGAAATCCTGATGGCGCGCTCCGCACAGGCCCGGCTGACCCGGGAGGATTATGAGGACGGAGCCACGGCGGAGTTCGACGCGGAACCGGGCCTTCTGAACCCCGGCCTGCAATGGCTCGGTTCCGGCATCATTGAATGGGTGAAAGCCGCCTGCTTCCGCGGTGAATCCTACGATACCATGGATGCGGAAGCGGCCGCCATCCCCCCCGGCTGCGACGGCGTAACGATGGTTCCGGACTTCCTGGCTTCAGGGGACCGGAAAGGCTCCATCGGCGGCCTGGTGCTGGGCCGGACGCGCGGCCACATTTACCGCGCCGCCATGGAGGCGCTTACCTGGCGGCTGAAATCCCGCCTGCGCCGCCTGGAATCCGTGGGCGGGTTCAAAAGCGAATTCCTCATCCTGGTGGGCGGAGGAGCCAGAAACAGCGTCTGGACCCAGATGCGGGCGGACATCCTCCGGATCCCCGTGAAGGTCTCTGAAGTATCTGAAAGTACCGTGCTGGGCGCATCCATGTTTGCCTTTGCGGGCGCCGGGGTGTACTCTACGCCAGAGCAGGCCAGGGACGCCTTCGGCATCACTTACCGGACGTATATGCCGGGTCCCCAGGAAGCCGCCTACGAAAAGCTCAACCACTAACACGCAACTAAATATGTCAGAAGACTGGTCAATCTCCCCTCCCCTCCCGGACAAGGTGTTCCCGTGGGAAAAATACAACCCCGTCACGCGGGAGGAAGTGAACGAATTCTTCCATTCCCCTGAAATCCTGGTTATCAAGGAACGCATGTGCGACATAGGCCGCCGCCTGTGGAACCGCGAATATGTGGACGGCAACGGGGGCAACATCTCCGTGCGCGTGACGCAGAACCTGCTGCTCTGCTCCCCCACCCTGTGCTCCAAGGGCTTCATGACCGTGGAAGACATCTGCCTGGTGGACATGGACGCGCGCCAGAAGGCGGGCATACGCCCCTCCACCAGTGAGGTGAAAACGCACATCGCCATGATGAAATCCGTGGGCGTCAACTCCTGCATCCACGCCCATCCCCCGCACTGCAACGCCTTCCTGTTCGCCGGGCAGGTTCCCCCCTCCGGCATCAATCCGGAAGCGGATATCTTCCTGGGCCACATCCCGCTGGCCCCCTACGGCACGCCCGGCTCTCTGGAGACGGCACAAGCTGTGGCGGAAGCGGCCAAACAATCCACCGTGGTCTTCATGGAAAACCACGGCGTGATCACCGGAGCCCGCGACGTGGAAGAAGCGGAATGGTTCATGGAAAACGCGGACGCCTACTGCCGCATGGTGCTGATGGCCGGGCTGCACAAGGCCCCCCTGAACCAGGTAGGACCGGAAGGCGTGGCGGACTTCCTCGCCATCCGCAAATCCATCGGCTACGCCGTGCCGGACAACCAGCCCCTGTACAACACGGAAACCTACGCCGGGTACAAGCTGGGCAAATCCGGCAGATAACCCCTCTCTCCAAGGGGGCGGCGGCTGATGCAGGCCAGCCGCCCCCTTTTTTCTCAACGCCCCCCTCCCTTGTGAAAAAATGATCAGCCTCCTTCCCCTATCCCTCGCCGCCCTTGTTTGCAGCCCGGCAGCCATCCCGCAATCTTCCGGGACCATTCCCGTCAGTGTGGAATATACCGGGGCCGGAAAAAGCACCCCTGATAAAAAAATGTCCTTGAGCATTACATGGACGTGCGGAACCGGCAAAGAACATCAAACCGCCTGGGAAACCACCTATGTCCACCCGGACGTGAGGGCCTGGCGCCTGCCTGGCCTCCGCATTCACAAGATCTTCCTGGAATCGGGGGAAAGCCGGATTGAGGAACTGTCCCTCATCTGGAAGAATCCTTCATCCAGCGGCGTTAGAACAGTCTATTCTTCCGTGGGAGGCGGAAACAGGGAACTATCCTTTGACTGGGTGGAAAAACCTTTTTCCAGGTAGTACGCACCCGGACTGTCCGTCTTTGTCCGTTTTTCTTCTATTGAACGCTCATGTTCATCGCCCATCTGCCTGCAGGCTATCTCCTGGCAAAAACCATCCGTTTACGCACACCGGGAAGGAAGGCCGTCATGACCGCCGCCCTGCTGGGGGCGATTGCCCCGGACCTGGACCTGTTTTATTTTTATACCCTGGACGGCCGCCAGCACCACCATCATTCCTACTGGACGCACTATCCTTCCGTCTGGTTCGCGCTGATGCTCCTCGCATGGGGAGCCAGCCGGATCAAACCATGGAGCACGGGCGGAACATGGCTGCTGATCTTTTCCATGAGCGGCTTCCTGCACCTCCTTCTGGACTTCATCGTGGGAGACATCCCTCTCCTGGCTCCGTGGTCCATGCGCTTTCACGCGCTGGCCACTGTCCAGGCGCAATACCCCCCCTGGTGGCTGAACTTCCTGCTGCACTGGTCTTTTTTTCTGGAATTGCTCATCATTGCCGTTTCCGTCTGTATCATGGTTTCTGGCAGAAGGAAGACGGAATCTCCCTCAGGAAATCCATTTTCTACAGGAATCCATGATGAATGACGCTGGGACGCCTCTTCCTTTTCCGGAGGATGGGACAACGCCAAGCTCAACCGCACGGTCAACTACGGGGAAGGCAGCTACAGGACGCAGGGCAACACCAGCGGGTGGGGCTTTGGAGCGATGTATGAACTGACCTACGACGTGTACCTCAATGAAGACAGGAGCAGCATCCTGCAGCCCCTGGCCAACGCCTCGGTAGTGACGACGCGCATGGACGGCTACACGGAAACGGGAGCGGGGAACGCGGGCCTGAACGTAGGCAAGCAGGAATGGACAACGGGAACGGTTGCGCTGGGCGGCCGGTGGATGGGGCTCATTGGCAGCAACATCTTCGGGCGAGAAGCGCTGGCTGAGTTCCGGGTGAACGCGGCCCAGGACATGGGCGACCGCCGCGGAGAAACCAATGTGGCGCTGCTGGGCAACCCCGGCTTCATGCAGAGCGTGCGTGGGACCAAGGTTGGAACGATGGCTCTGCAAATAGGAGCGGGGCTGAGCGTGCCGGTAGGAACGCAGGGAACGGTCTTCATCAACGGGAACGCGGACTTCCGTGACGGAGCCAACTCGGTGAACGGGAGCGTGGGCTACCGTTATGACTTCTAAGGAGAGTTGAAAGTTGAGAGAGGAGAGTTGAGCGGAGACGCTCTGCTCTCCGGACTTCCAGGGCCGTTCCGGCATTGTCCGGAACGGCCCTGCTGCGTCACGGAACATTGCATGCTGTGTGTCAACCGGATTATTAATGAGCGTTGGCGGACCGGTTCATTAAAGACGGGAAACATCAATCCAATACGGGACTACAAAAGGGCGCGGCTTGCAGCCGCGTTTCCGTTCAGTTGCCGCGTGGGCATGCGGCGCTCCATGACGCTTTTCTCCGGGAAACCCGGCATTCCCCTTCTCTACCTCCTCCGGGCGGGAGCCGCCGCGGGGGGAACAGGGGCTTTTCCGCCGGAGAACGGCGCAAAGCTCCAGGAAACATTGCTCAAAGGCCCCGTGCCGCGCACCTGGAACAATCCCCCCGCCAGCAGGAAGACGGGAGAGGTAATCAGCCCCGGCAGGCCGCGAAGCCCCAGCTTGAAATCAGAATTAACCTGCAAGTCGGCAAGGCGTATCCAGCCGCCGCCTTCCAGGGACATATTGCTGCCCTTGGCCGAGAAATTGCTGGTGCGGATATAGCCCTTCTCAATGGAAAAATCGCAGTCGGCCCTGGTGATCTTGTAATTGATCAGGTGGCCCAGGCCCGGAATATAATTGGAGAGGGCTTCCCCCAAAAAGCCGAAGAGGGGGATTTCCACCAGGTCCCCATGCACCAGGGCGGCCTCGCCCTTCGCCTGGATGGAGTTCATATTGCCTCCCTTGGATGAAAATTCAATGGCCCCGTGCACGGTGGCCTTCTCCATCTTCTTGCCGTAGGATCTCCCGATGGAGGTCAGGTTCATGTCCTGGAGGACAAAGGAGCCGTTCAGGGCGTCCCCGTCGTCAATCTGCGCCAGCACGCGGCCCGTAAAGGAGCCGTCCCAGATGGTGCCCTTCATCTTGTCCACCACCACCCACTGCGGGGAAATAAGAATTTCCCCTTTCGCCTTTCCAAGGTCCAGCGTAGTTCCCAGCAAGGGATAGCGCACGCGCCCCGCGGAGGCGTCAAAGCGGATGCGCCCCTTCATCAGCTTCATGTCGTCCCCCATCGGGAACATGCCTCCGCCGGAAAGCGTCACGGGCCGGGTAAAGACAAACTCCTTCAAAACCTTGGCGGCGTTGTCGGAAAACATGCGCATGGTATAACCGGGGTAGGCCTGCCCCTCCATGCCCAGAACCTCCACCGTATCCTGGACAAAGCGGAAATCTATGCTCTTGGCCTTGAGCGTGCACTCCGCGGGACCGCCGGACAACCCGGCGGAAGACAGGTAATTCCCGTTGGAAACCACCGTCGTCACGTTGGTCAGCACCAATTGGTCCGTCACCAGATGGGCATCCGCCCGCGCGGACTTCAGGTCCACGCCCTTGTACCGCGTATTCGTCGCGGAAACAGTGGCCTGCAAATCGTAAGCCTTTTCCAGATTGTACAGGCCCAGCGTCCCCTGGAAGGAAAGCTCCAGGCCGGAATCCTTGCGGAAGACGAAGCGGCTCATAAAAAAGTCGTCATCCTTCATGCCCAGCAGCCGGTCTATCGTTTCCAGCGGAACCGTGGACTGCCCCATCACGAACATCTGGCCGTCTAGGAAACCGTTGGCGAACAGCTCAAAAACGCCCTTCTCCATCCCGATCCGGCAATTCTGTACAAAAAGCTGGTTGGGGCGGTACTCCACCTCCACATTCGCCGTCTTCACGGGCACCTTGTTCCAGGCCAGGTTTTCCGCATTGATGCGCGCCCGGACCAGCGTGGGCTCCACAGGCTTGCCTTCCGGAATATCCAGCCTGCCGTGCACCCACAGGGAGGCTTTTTCCGGCAACTTCAAATTCTCGGGAATGGGCGCCAAATTCCCGGCCAGGGCTACCAGCAATTCAGGCTTCAAATCAGATTCCAGCGTGAAGACAAGATCGGTTCCCAGATAGCTGCCTTCCAGCTTCACATGGCCGTCCTCCCGCGCCAGGTCCAACTGGGTGACATTGATGGAGCGGCCGATCAATTCCCCCCTGGCGGCGGCGGAGGCGAACTCCACCCCCTGGTAGGAGACGTCCGTCACAGCCGCCTCAATCTGGAGGCGGTCCACCCGGAACGGCCCTTTCCAGCCCTTCCCCATTCCCACGGTGCCGTACACTTTCAATTCAGGGTCTCCCTTGATTTCCAGCGTAAGCGGCAGCTTCACGTCTTCCGGAGCAATGGACCGGGCCATGTCCAGCATCGCATGCATGGGCAGCGTGCTGTGCACGTCTATCTTGATCTCTCCGTCCACGCCCATCACCTTGCCGGAAAAAACGCCGCCGGGGTGCCGTATGTCCAAATCCGTCACATAAAAATTGCCGTCCTCATAGCTGAAATCGCAGGAGGCCCTCTGGAACTTTTCCCCCAGCACGGAGAAAGCTCCCATGGAGCCGGAGCCCATGACGTTCAGATGCTCCACGCCCTCCCAGTTCTCCGTGAAAACCGCACGGCCTGACACCTGCACGTGCGGCTCGCTCAGGAACTTCATCTCCCGCGGCACCAGGGCTTCATCAACAATGGCTACGGCCCAGGACACCAGGGGGGCCGTGCTGCGGACATCCCAGATCAGGGAACGTTTCTTCAAATCGGCCTGGAGGGAAAGATTGACGAAGCCGGCCGTTTCCGCATCCCTCATGGTAAAGCGCTTGGCCATGATGACGGAATCCGCGTAATCCCCGCTGAACAGGAAATCCCTGACCCGGATTTTCCCGTACCTCAGGGAAGGAGCCTGCAAATCCATGCCCACGCGCACTCCCCCTTTCGGGTCGTCGCTCAAATTGACGGCCAGGCTGGGCGGAGACGCCTCCGGCCACTTCACCCGGTCCAGGTATTTCAGCACCTGGTTCAACTGCTCCCTGGCGGCGGCCATGTCTTCAGCCGTCAGCGTAAAATCTCCGGAATCCCCCTGCCCGATGGAAAACGCCCCCTGGGCAGTCACGCGGATACCCTGCACCACGGCATCAGCCTTCACGATGTCCACCATGCCGGGACGCCCCAGGTCCAGCTCCGCATTCAGCCCTGCGGTGGAAAAAACTCTTTCAGGCTTTTCCGCGTCCACGGGAAGATTGACGTCCAGCCCTTTCACGTTCAGCCGTTCCGGCACTACCTGCCCGTCTATCAGCTCCTTCCAGTTCAGGGCCACGTCCGCCTCATGCAGCAGGGCCACGGGGCGGCGCGCCTCCGGAGGAACACCAGGATCCAGCAGCTCCACATTCTTCAAGGTCACCACGGCGCGGGGCCACAGGGAAATCTTCAGCGTCTCTATGTGGACGGGAATGCCTTTTTCCATCAGAGCCTGTTCCACACGCTGCACGACAAAGGAGGGAGCGCCCCAGATGGAGACATAACAGATGCACCCAAGCACCAAGGCGCCCAGCAAAATAATCACCGTAGGAACCAATCCCTTGATCCATCTCATGAATGTCCGATGAGCCATACGCCTTGTCTTGTTTGCACAGGTACCGCGACACGCTACCTTAAAATAAGAGACATTGCACCATCAATTTGTGTTGCCGATTTATTTTACGGCAACGGACATGCTGTCATGCGCCTTGAACAGCCCCGGGGTCCATCCGGTCAAACCATCTACAGGCGGGAATCCGCTTTCCATACCAACCCTATCAATCATGAACATCATCATTGACCGTGCATCTTCCCGTGGGCATGCCAACCACGGATGGCTGAATACATACCATACGTTCAGTTTTGCCAATTACTTCAATCCGGACCGCATGCAGTTCGGAGCCCTGCGCGTACTCAACGACGACACGGTTCTCCCGGAAGAAGGCTTCGGCACCCACCCCCACAAGAACATGGAGGTAATTTCCATTCCCCTGAAGGGACAGCTCCGCCACGGAGACAGCCTGAACAACAGCCATACCATCACCCGCGGAGAAATCCAGGTGATGAGCGCCGGAACGGGCATCCAGCACAGCGAATTCAACGGCAGTTCCACGGAACCCCTGGAATTCCTTCAAATATGGGTCATTCCGGACAGGGTCAACACGCCCCCCAAATACCGGGACTACGACATCAAGCCCCTGCTGAAGCACAATGAGATTTCCACCTTCCTGGCTCCGGAAACGGATATCTCCATCATGCAGCAGGCCTGGTTCTCCTGGGCGGAACTCGACCGGGGCGTGGAACGGGAATATCAATTCAAGTGCCAGAACACCGGGGTGTACGTCTTCGTGATAGACGGAGAAATCAAGATCGGAGACACGGTGCTGCACCGCCGGGACGGAGCCGGAATAACGGATACGGACTCCATCACCATTGAAGCCATCCAGAACTCAACCGTTCTTCTGATGGAAGTGGCCGTCTGACCTTCCCGCCACCGTGCCATGGCCGCAAACGGCTTCCGGACCCGCCTGCCCTGAATGGCCGGCGGGTTCTTGTTATTTCCCGGCAGCCTTTCTTCTGCTGCGCAGAAAATGGCCTATCCCCCACCCCAGCTGCACCAGACCGTAGCACAGGCAGCCCAGCACCACGCTGGAAACAATCCAGCCCGTCAGGAACTCCAGGCTTACCATGCCGATGCTCAACCCGTCAAACGGGGCCCAGGACCATTGCTGCACTCCCGTTTTCAGCATCTGCCAGTTCGCTCCGGACGTGGGGAGCCCCACAAGGGAAAAAAGGAACCACCCCAGCCACCACTGGGCCGGAATGGCGAAAAAGGTGAAGCCGGGAGGGGAAAGCCACGCCATCAGGATGGCTACGGGAATATTGCCCTTGCGCCACAGGCTGGCGAAAACGCCCCACAGGCTCTGCATGGGCAGCGGGGCAATCGCCGCGGCGGCCCCCCAGGCGGCGCCTGTCGCTACGGACTGCCTGTTCCAGGACCAGTAGACGGGGTCAAAAACCCTGGCGGAAAGGAATTTGCTGGCCCACGATTTTTTACGCACCTCCGTCAGCAGGTAAAGCCTGACCTTGCGCATCAATTGCCTGTAGCGGTGTTCCATTCGCCGCAAAGTCTCCTATAAATCCGGGCTGAATCAATCGTAAAATGTTCCAGCGCGCGCCATGCCGCCTTTTTGCCCCCAAATGCCTTTCTTCGCGCGGTTTTTCTTGATTCCCCATGCAGTTTCATGAAATACCTGCGTACGCACCTTCCTTCCGAATCATGAGCAAGCAACGACTCGACGTCCTTCTGGTTTCCCGCAATCTCGTAGAATCCCGGGAACTGGCCCAGAGGCTTATCATTGCCGGAGAGGTGAGCGTGGGTGGCCACCCTTCCACCAAACCGGGCCTCAAGGTCAGTGAAGACGCGGAAATAGCCATCCGGAACCGCCCCCGCTACGTCAGCCGCGGCGGCCTGAAAATGGAGGGAGCCCTGAACGCCTTCCCCGTCTCCGCGGAAGGCAAGGTCTGCCTGGACATCGGCGCGTCCACCGGAGGCTTTACGGACTGCCTGCTCCAGCACGGCGCCGTCAAAGTGCACGCGATCGACGTCGGCACCAACCAACTCGTCTGGAAACTGCGGCAGGATCCCCGCGTCGTCGTGAAGGAGAAATTCAACGCCCGCTACATGACTCCGGAAGACATCGGGGAACAGGTGGACCTGATCGTCTCCGACGTCTCCTTCATTTCTCTGAAAAAAATCCTGCCCGCGGCCTTCCCCCTGCTTAAGGACGGAGGGGACGCCCTGGTGCTCATCAAACCCCAGTTTGAACTCCAGCCGGAAGACATCGGCCCCGGCGGCATCGTCCGGGACCCGGTCCTGCACCAGCGGGCGGTGGACTCCATACGCGCCTTCGTCACGGAAGAACTAAACCGCTCCTGGATGGGCTGCGAGCCCTCCCCCATCACCGGAACCGACGGGAACCATGAATTCCTGGCGTGGCTCAAGTAGCCGGAACCCTTTTCCTGTGAGGCATGCCGCGCCCCAGGAACGCAGCGCAGGCGGTCCTCTCCCGCTCCCCGCTGACGCCGCACGCTGCCGGCGGAGCGGAACTTTCCTTCCCCGGCGGGTCAGAGCCTATGGTACACCTCATCGAACGGGACTCTGTACCGCTCGCCCCAGATACCTTTCTCTCTGTCCCGTATGCCGCAGGGGACTACCATATTGATCCCGGCGCCATGAGGCAATTTCAGCAGTTTTTTCATCCGCTTGCTGTCAAATCCCTCCAGCGGGCAGGTATCGTATCCTTCAGCGGCCATGGCAATCATGAACGTCTGGGCGGCGAGGGCGCAGGATTTGTTGACCGTGACGCGCATATCGCACTCCGAGACTTCGCGCATCATGGGGCGGAAAAGGCCGATGCCCCTGGCCAGCAAAGCCCGGAAAGCCCCCAAAATACCGCAGCAGCGCGCATAGAGGAACGGCATCAGCTTTCCATAGTATAATTCCCGGTCCCTGATGCGTTTGGCCTGGCGTTCCTCCGGGCTGTTCCGCCGGATGTTTCCACGCTCGAATTCGAGGACGAATTGCGCCCGCTGCCGGTACAGGTCCTGCCGCGTCACGAAAACGACTATTTCCGAAGCCGTGGCGGCAGCCGGCTGGCCTAGGCAGGCCCCGGCAACGCGGGCTATCAATTCAGGCCGGGTGATTTGGAAGAATTCCCACAACTGCATGTTGGAACTGCTGGGAGCCAGGGAGGCCAATTCCAGGCAGTGTTTCACCTTTTCAGGGTCCAGCGGTTTATTTTTATCAAATACCCGCACGGCCCGGCGGTAATTCAAGGCTTCTTCCAAATTCATGCCATTCACCGCCAACTGCTATTGATTAAACCGTCCCATGACCGTTTCAGCCATCTTTTCCGAACTGAACGGGTCCTGGCCCGTGATCAGATTTCCGTCGGCCACTACTTCCGGCATCATCGGAATCAATGACTTCTTGTAATCCGCCCGCCGTTCCTTCAGCGCGGATTCCAGATCGAAAGGCACCTCCTTTTTCTTTCCGGCCAGACCTTCCTCAAACCAGCTGAATCCCGTGACCTTCTTATCTTTTACCAGATATTGTCCGTCCGAGAGCTTCACGTTTAACAATCCGCATACGCCATGGCAAATAGCACCAACTATTTTATTACTTTCATAGTGGTTTTTGATGAGTTCCTGCAGAACGGCGTTATCCGTAAAATCGAACATCGCGCCGTGGCCTCCGGCCAAATAAATGCAGTCGAACATCTCACCGGAAACTTCATCCAGGCTTTTCGTGTGCCGCAGCACATCCCGGAATTCCGAATCGTCCCAGCAGCTTTTGGACAGTTTGTCCATGTACATCGTTTTCAGACTCATGGGATCGACGGGGGTGTCGCCTCCCTTCGGACTTGCGATGACGATGTCATATCCCCGCTTTTTCGCTCTGTCGTAAATGTGGGTGAGCTCGCTGAGCCACAATCCCGTTTCCTGTTTTCCGTCGGGAAACATCCCGGTTCCGGTTACGACCATCAGTATCTTCATTTGTTTCATATTTCTGTTTTTCCTGTTCTATCTATAAAAACCGGCCATCATCTGTAATTCCTGAATGAAATATTAATTACACACTGCCGGATATATTTATTTTTCATCTATTGGCACCTTCAACCATGCACGGAAAATGAAACTCTTGTCAATGCGCCACTCCATCCTAATAAAAAGGTGCAGCCGGTTAAACGGCCAATCCGCCATCCCCCTTTTAAAGGAAATCCCTGACAGGAACTCCGGGTTTGCCTCCGGGCTCCGGAACCGCATCAGGAAACAGGAAAACACGTCCCACACAGCATTAAAACTCATTCATTTTTAATAAACAATAAAAATATCACTCCCATTTCATCCCGCCGGACCAGCCATGGAAGGGAAAAACGGACCTTCTTTATTACCTGCCGGCCTGCGTCCACCGGAGCAGCCACGGCTGTTCCACACTCCCCTCAATGACACAAAATCTTCCTTCACGGGGCCAACGGTCCGGACATACGGAGCTCCCTCCACGCCATCCCCGCTGGAAAAAGAAGATTCCGCCTTCCTTCATTCCATCAAAAACGCCGCCTTTCCACGGAACCGGGAAAAGCGGCGTGTTCGTTGTTGAACGGATAATTAAAGCTGGGAAGCGGCGCCCTTGTCCAGAAGGAACTTGGCGTTCGGGTGCTTCTGCAGGTAGGAGGCAGCCACATCCACCGTCACAGGCCCCTGAACGGCCTTCTTCACGATGGAAGCCTTCTTTTCGCCCCAGGCCATCAGAGCCACTTCCCGGGCGCCCATGATGGTGGCCACGCCCATGGTGATGGCGGTGGTGGGAACGTTTTCAATGCCGCCGAAAGCGGGGGCGGCGTCGGAACGGGTCAGTTCGTCCAGATGCACCTGGCGGGTGATGGTGGTATCGTCGGAGCCGGGTTCGTTGAAGCCGATGTGGCCGGTGCGGCCAATGCCGAGAATCTGGAGGTCGATGCCGCCGCAGTCCTTGATTTTCTGTTCGTAGGCGGCGCAGTGGGCGGCAATCTCGTCACCCTTCACCGTGCCGGAGGGCAGGTTGATGTTCTCCGGCTTCATGTCGATGTGGTTGAAGAGATTGGTATGCATGAAATACCAGTAGGATTCCGGATGGTCGTGGTCCAGGCCGCTGTATTCGTCCAGATTGAAGGAGATGACGTTGGCAAAGGAAAGGCCTTCTTCCTTGTGCAGGCGGACCAGCTCCGCATAAAAGGGCAGCGGAGTGGCGCCCGTGGCGAGGCCAAGAACCACGTTCCTGCCTTCGGCGGCGCGCGTGCGGATCAGTTCCGCAACTTCTCCTGCCAAAGCCTTGGCAGCATCCTGGGGAGTTTCAAAAGTTTCTACTTTCATAACGCGCCACATTTTACTTCGTTTCCGGGCATTTTCAACCGAAATAGTCCCGGAATGATGCGCATTGGTTCACTTGTGCGGAAAATTCCAGGGAACGGAAGCCTTCACCCTTCCCGCTGCGGAAAATGACCGCAGGCTTCTGCCACAGCCGGATGGATATTCGGCTGAAAGACGCGCCCTTTAATCAGAAAAGGCTATTTTTAATATTACTTCGCTACCATCCAGTTCCCCTTCAGTTGCCGCAAAGGTTTGCGGCGCTCCTGACTGCCAAGGAAGGAAAACCCGGTTTGTTTTGATTTACGAGGGCCGGGAGGCCCTTGTTCCCGGGGCGCGGACATCAAGAGAGACAGCGGAGGTTCACGGCTTAAATGGAAAACGGCCAACTGGAAGCGTAGGGTTGAGCCGTTCATCTTTCAAATTCATCCGTTCCGTGCGTTGCATGCTTCGCTTTCCGTCCAGCCACCAGGCGGGTTCTCCCGGCCTTCCCTCCCGAACCATCATCCGGAGCATGGCAGGGAGCTTATTTCTTACTTCCCACAAGGGCATAAACAG
Organism: Akkermansia massiliensis; assembly: GCF_023516715.1. Taxonomy (NCBI): domain Bacteria; kingdom Pseudomonadati; phylum Verrucomicrobiota; class Verrucomicrobiia; order Verrucomicrobiales; family Akkermansiaceae; genus Akkermansia; species Akkermansia massiliensis. Next base: position 1,216,986 of record NZ_JAMGSI010000001.1, read on the forward strand.
CACGGGAAGAGAAAAAAGCTTTTCTCCTTTAACAGACATCCCCTTCCCTCCGGCAGCCGCGGCCCTTGCGCCACCCCTCCGCATTACCCTTGAACTTTCCACCCTGATCATGTATTGCCTTTCCTGACATGGCAGGTTTGATTATTTCTCCAAGAGCACGCATTTTTCAGGGGCACGACTGGGTTTACGGCACGGAAGTGCGCAAGGTCTTCGGCAATCCCCAGCCGGGGGACGTCGTGGCGCTGAAGGATTTCAAGGACCGCTTCCTGGGATCCGCCATGTTCAACCCCCATTCCCAGATCGTCGCCAGGCGTTTTTCCCGCCGCAAGCAGGAACTGGACGGGGACTTTTTTTCCAGGCGCATCAGCCAGGCGGTGGAACTGCGCCGCCAGTGGCTGCCGGAGGAAACGCTCACGCGCCTCGTCTGGAGCGAGTCTGACGGCCTCCCCGGCCTGATCGTGGACCGTTACGCGGATTACCTGGTCGTCCAGACGCTGACCATCGCCATGGAGCACCGCCTCCCCATTATCCTGAACGTTCTGGAAGACCTGCTTTCCCCCAGGGGAATCATCGTCAGGAACGATTCCCCCATGCTGGCGGCGGAGGGCATTGAGCCTTCCGTCCGGGTGGCGCGCGGGCAGGAGCCGGAACCCTTCGCCGCAAGCAGCGGCAGCGTGCAATTCATGATTGACCTCCAGACGGGGCAGAAAACAGGGCTGTACCTGGACCAGCTGGACAATTACGCCGCCGTGGCCCGTTTTGCCCGCGGACGCCGCGTGCTGGACTGCTTCTGCAACCAGGGCGGCTTTGCGCTGGCCTGCGCCCTTGCCGGAGCCGCGGAGGTAACAGCTGTGGACGTATCCCAGGACGCCATGGACGCCGTGGCGCGCAACGCAAAGCTGAACGGCGTCTCCATCCAGTGCGTTACGGACAACGCGTTTGACTTCCTGAAGAAGGAGGCGGCCCTCGTCCGGGACGGAGGGGAGCACAAGTGGGACCTGATTATCCTGGACCCGCCCTCCTTCACCAGAAACAAGAAGTCCGTGCATGACGCCATGCGCGGGTATAAGGAAATCCACCTCCGCGCCATGAAGCTTCTGGCCCCGGGAGGCATTCTTTCCACCTTCTGCTGTTCCCACCACGCCGGGGCGGACCTGTTCCGGGAAAGCGTTCTCGACGCCGCCATCGATGCGCCCGCCACCCTGCGCCTGATACAGCAACACGGCCAAAGACCGGATCATCCAATTTTACTGAACATTCCGGAAACGGAATACCTTAAGGGCTTCACTTATGAACTGCTTCCCGGCAGATGATTTTGTTATTATAACAATATCCTTCTTTCCGGCCTGATATTGTAAAGAATACGATGTTGTTTTCCCTGAATAAAAACAATCGTTTCAATGAAAAAATACTTGCTTATCCCTTTTTCCTGTCCTATATTGCGTTTCGAGCAGGTGAGCGCTCGTTAAAAAAGCTCTCTGGATCTTAACGGATCCAGTTTCATAGGGTAGTTGGGGCGCCCCGGTCGTTTTACGACCGGGGCGACTTTCTTTTTCAGGGAATGTCTGGAATTGCATCTTTTCAATCAGGCGGTTTTATAGTAGGGTAATGGAAATAACCCACATTTCCCTTCATGCATCCTGCCGTAGAACAAATCCGCCAGTACCTGCAATTGATCGCTCTGCAATTCGTGCAACATCCGGAACAGGCGGAATTGCGCGTTGCGGAATCTCCGCAGGGAGACGCCGTCCGCTTCCGCCTGATTCTGGAAAAGACGGACGTGGCCCGCATCATCGGCCGCAACGGAATGACGGCCTCCGCCATCCGCTCCCTGGCGAAGGCGGCCGGGGAAAAGCACGGCATCAAGGTCATCGTGCACATGCTTTCCCATGAGGAGGCGGCCGAACAGCCGTAAGCGCTCCCGCGCCCTATAATTCCACATCCAGCACCAGGGCCAGCAGATTGAACTGGTCCGGCGTCTCCACACGGAGGGCGAAGCAGGACTGTTCATCCATGCCGTAGTTGTGGATCATCCGCACGTAGCCGGAATAAGGCTCCGCCACGCCGTACCTGCCGGGCTGGAAATCCCTCCACGCATCCGGATGGCCCGTTCCGTAACGGAATTTCAGGGTGCTTTCATGAAGGAGCGCCCGCGCGCCAAGCTGCTTTTTAAACCTGCCCAGCGTCTCAAGCGTCTCCAGGGGCATCGTCCTCACCTCCGCCGGAGCGGCCAGCCCTACGGTCACGGTTTCTCCGTCCAGCCTGCCGGGACAGGCGGCATTCCCCTCCCCGTCCACGCTGACGGGCAGGCAGGCTCCCTCCCCGTCCAGCAGGAGGGCGCCGCACCCCGCCAGATGGCCCAGGCCGGCCATCTTCTCTCCCTGCACCACGGCCTCCGTGCAGGCATCCAGGCAGACGTTGCCGTCCGCCAGGCGTTCCACCGTGATGCAGGCCCGCTCCCCTTCCCCGCGCGCCACGGCAAACCACACCTCTTCATCCGGCGTGCCATGGGAGCCGCGCAGGGACGCCACGGACAGGATGCGTCCATGCTCCAGGCGGTGGGCGTGCCACGCCGCCACGTTCTGCTCCCTGTTCAGCGTCATGCACACGGCGCTGCCGTCCCCCAGCACGCACCAGACGTGGAACGCCGTGCTCCTCTGCACCGTCCAGTCCACAATCCCCGCCGCCAGCAGGTGGTCGGACAGCAGGCTGACGTCCCGCGTCTGGTAGCCGTCCGCCTCCAGGGAATAGAACAATTCCCGGACCTTCATCCCTCCCTGCTGCACGAACAGAAGGCTGTTTTCCACCGTCAGGGCGTCCAGAGAGGCGGACCCCACCCCGGAATGGCGCTCAAACCCGGCATTGGACGCATTCAGCCCTTCCGAGTTGGAGGCGGACAAGCGCCACTCTCCCTCACTGGTGCCGATCATCAGCCCCCGGAGTGAGGCAATCCAGGAGATGCGGTTCTGCTGGGAGGCCGCCATCGTCAGAATCATGGGAGAATCCGACGGAATGCCGGGAGTGAACGCGGAAAAATCATCCACCCTGCTGGCCCACAGCGTCTGCGGCTGCCCCGGCGTACCCCCGAACCACAGCCGCCCCTGGTGGAACTCCACCGTGCACGGATAGCCGTTCCGGACGCCGAACGCGCCGAATGACCAGTCATTGGTCTCGCAGTCGCCCAGCACGTAATAGGACAGGTGAAGGGCGTTCGCGAGGTAGACGCTGCGGGGGGAAACATATTCCTCCACTACCATTTCATGGTTGAAGGAGCCGGTGGCGGCCCGGAACACGGGCGTTCCCGTGGAAACGCCGTTCCTGTACGCCATCAGGCGGATTTTGTAGTAGGACATTTCCTCTTCATTGCCGCTCAGGGTAAAGTTGTTCCGGAACCCGTCCCGCTGCTGGAAGCTCTTCACGGAATGCCACACCAGCTCCGGCTGGTTGGGAAGGTAGTTGGAGCCGTCCGGATACCCCCGGCAGATTTCCCACTCCGCATCCCAGGTGCCCGTCGTTTCCAGCGTCCACGCGCCGCTGACATGGACGCGGGCGCTGGCATCGGAACCTTTTTCAAAAAAGGCCGTGTACCGCTCCGGGCGGTTCACTCCGGGCTGGTAGTCGTTTTTCCGGCTGAAATCACGGATGCAGGTATAGGCCTGCCGCCAGCCGTCCTCCCGGTCCATGGAAAAAGTCTCCCCCTTGTAGAGGTCCCGGTCCAGGGTCGTCAGATGGTAAAAGGGCATCTGCGTTCCCTCCACAACAGCCTCTCCGTACTTCCTGGTGACGCGCAGAAATTCCCTTCCCTCCATTTCCGGCGTGAACACATCCTCGTCCGCCGTGGCCAGCAACCTGTTGGCGCTGCCGTCCCGCACCATGCGGCATTCCAGCCTCACGGCATTGAACAGGGAGCTTTCATAGGGCATGCCGGAAAACTCCAGCGCCTCCAGCCTCCAGTCATCGTCCGCATGGCGGGCCAGCGTCATGGGCGGCGTGGACGGCTCCACGCAGTAAATCACATCATTCAGCTGCTGCATCCGGAGGTTCCCCACCTGCTCGTCCGTCTTCCACGGGGTAGGCGTTTCCAGCACGCCGCCCTCCGCATCCGGCAGGGGCGCGCCGTCCTTGAAATACCGGATGTAGCCGCGCCCCACTTCCAGCATGAACTGCACCCCCGTGGAGTACTTGAAGGAAACCAGCCTCACGCCCCCCTCCGTGCACCCAGCGCGGGCAACCAGGCGCGTTCCCGGCCTGCGCCGGAGTCCGCCGAATGGGCTGACCAGGAAATTCCTCAGCCGGGAGGCGCCGCGGGACACAGGGTCCAGGTCGGCGCGCCCGGCCAGCCACGGGGTCAGTTCCCCGGCGGTGAAACTGAGCCGCTGTAATACTTGTTTTGCCATATTCCTCCCCACCAAAGCAGGGAGGAGGAAAAGCCGTCAACACGCCTGAAAGGTGATGTGAAGAATCGCCTCTTCCGGCGCCTGCCTGTTTCAATCTCCTTTGCGCACCATATACGGAACAGACTAACCATTTATTGGTATAAAATTTTCATAACCCTATATTTCAAAAACCCATATTGACGGATAATATGTTTTTATATAAAATTCAATTATTCTTTTATAAAATGCCGCTAACTCCCCCTTCATTTCTTTCCCGTTTGTCGATCCTCATTCTGATGATTCTATTCAGTTCCGTTTTTCTGTGGGCTGATGAAGAAGAGAAAGACACTCTGGAAGAAACGGAAGAAGAAGCCACCGGCCCCCTGCAAATTAAACAGCAAACAGCACTTTGTTCTGCAGATTATTACATCAAAGGCGGAACAGGAGATAAGGAAGAGGATCGGAAAAGGAAAAACATCGGGATCGGTGAAAAAATCACTTTCTTGCTTGTCGGCAAACCGAAAGGCGCCATCAAAGAACTTAAATGGAATATAGAAGGGAATGGGTTCAAACAAGTTAATACCGAACAACTTCAGGGAGAATTAAAAATTGCTCTGACTGCGAAGGATGACCTGGAGAAGGACGCGACCGCAAAAATCAAAGCAGAAACAAGTGAAGGTCAAAAAGCTGAAATTACTATCAATATCAGAATCCCTAAAAAGCTAAAGAAAGAAAAATTTGAGGGTATAATAGACATGGGAGACGGAAACCCCATATCTACTGATATGTTTCAATTCTCCAAAGGGGAACATGGCCTTTTAGGCTTTATTCAATTAACGCTTTCTCCTACTAACGTCAGTTTCAAAAAGATCAAAATCATTGAACGGGATGGGGGCCTCATGTGGGAAGGGAAAAATTCCAAGCCTCCAAAAACTAAACCAGAACTGGCGAATGAACATAAAACTTGTAATCTTTCCGGTTCCGTTGGAAACAAAAATCATTTTTATGACATGGTAGGCGATAATCGTCTTATCGAAGAAATTATAGAAACAATTAAGAATTCGAAATATAATCCTCAAAAATTTTGGTTTGTATGCAAATTATATGTACATAGAGGACATGGAGGAGAGGGAAGCGAAGCAGAAGATACCATTCTGTTGAGCACAACTAATCAAAAATATCATATAGAAGCCATTGATGAATCTACGACAAATACGATTGTCGAAAAATTCAATATTAAATTTGAAAGAAACAGCAATGATGGCTAAAACCTTGATGAAAATACTGCCACGCTTATTCCTTTGTTTTGTCTTGCCAATAATCGGCTGGAATTCCGCCTTGGCTGCTCCTGAGTTGGAAAGCCCGGACTGCATTGAGCAGTACAAACACCCTTCCCCCGGCATCGGAGAGCTTGCCGCCATGCTGAAAGACAAACGGTTCAAATCCTTTTACAAGAAGATGGAACAAGATGCCCTCACTTTTAAAGTGACAACGCAGGATAACATCCATGCTGAGTTAAAGGAAAAAGTCTGGCATTGCTACCTCGCCGCCCTGGCTCCAGTTTTTACCTTTAAGACCTACCGGGAAACGGAACCGGATGTCGATATGGACGATGCGGAGGACCTGAACCGTAAATCCATGGTATGCGGCCATCTGGAAAAATATATAACCCTGGTCCGAAATTCCGGGAAAATGAAACCACCCCTGAAAAAAACGGTCATTCGGAAACTTCTGCTCCCCTATTACGCCTGTATTCTGAAACAGTTTAAAAATGCCGGAGAGAAGAATCCCTACAGGATTGCAGCCTATAAAGATCTTAAAGATATGCCTGCCCAAACAGAGGAAAACCGGAAACGCTCTGAAGAACAGGTGAGAAAACTCAAACAACTCAGCATGAGAGAGCTTAAGATTCTTATCAATGATGTAGCGTGGGGAGAGTCTTTCATTGAAGCAAGAAACGTCATGGTGGAAGACGAAGTCAAGCATCTGGAAAAAGTGTTCATGGAATTGCTCGTCTCCGAATTTCCCGGTCAATATTCCAAGGTAGAAGAATTCCTGCTTCAATCCGGATACACCAGGGAAGACATTCCCAACCTGATTGACCACACCGTTGGCCGTGAACCTGAAACCGACTTTCTCTACCAGGGCAGGCACCGGGTTGAACATGACCGACTTCTTAAAAAGAAGGGAAAGAAATAAAAACACCTGTTCCCCTTTGAAGAATAACCTTTCAAAAGCACCTGCCATAAAAACGGCAGGTGCTTTTTCAAGTCATTACTTTCGTAAAGTGCGGGGAAACATTGAATATCCAGTCCTTCCCTACAAGGCAATGGCCCAGAGCACCTTCAGGTAGCGGCCTTCCGGGTACGTGCTCAGGAAGGGGTGGTCCCAGCCGGGGCCGGTCATCGCCATGATCTGGAGCTTGCGCCCCTGCCGCTGGGCGGCCTTGATGACGGTGTGCTCAAACTCCGCAGGGGAAAGCAGCCCGGAACAGGAACAGGTGACGAACAGGCCGCCGGGCCGCACGCATTGCAGCCCCAGCATGTTGAGGTCATGGTACTTCTTGATGCCTTCCTCATACCCCTCCCTGCCGATGATGAATTTGGGCGGGTCCAGCAGCACGGCGTCAAACAGCCGCCCGTTGCGCACCATCTGGCGCGCGTAGACAAAGGCGTCCGCATGCACGAAGTCGATGCGCTGCTGGTTGATATTGCCGTTCCTCTTCGCCATGGCGATGGCCTTTTCATCCAGGTCCACGCCCGTGACTTCCGCCGCTCCTCCCAGCATTTTGGCGGCAATGGAAAAGCCGCCGCTGTAGCAGCACAGGTCCAGCACCGCGGCCCCCTTCACCAGGGAGGCGAATTTAAGGCGGTTGTCCCGCTGGTCGCAGAAGAAGCCCGTCTTGTGCCCCTGGGCGAAGTCCACTTCATAAGTGATGCCGTTTTCCACAATCTTCACCAGCCGGACCGGAGCGGGGGATTCCGGGGCGTCCTCCGCGCGGATGCCCTCCATGCGGGCAATGCCTTCGTCCACCTGCACCACGTGGCGCTTCGTGCCGCACAGGCGGTGCAGCAGGGGCAGCCAGCGGTCCAGCCTCTGCCAGACGGCCAGCGTGCTCACCTCCAGGCTCAGCACGTCCGCGTAACGGTCCACCACCAGGCCGCCCAGGCCGTCGGAGTCACCGTGCAGCACGCGGTAAGCGTTGGTGGTTTCATCCAGGCACAGAATCTCCCGGCGCAGCTTCACGGCGCGTTCCAGGGCGGCGTCCAGGTCCCGCTCGGTAAAGGCGTCCTTCCCGTGGTACACCACGCGCAGGGGCGTGCGGCTGGCCTCGTTCCAGAAGCCCGCGCCGAACAGTTCCCCGTTCTTGTCATAGACGTGCACCAGGCTTCCCGGGGCTATTTCCCCGCTCACGGAGCCGAGCATGCGGGGGAAAACGGCGGGATTGTACGTGAAGTATTTCAGCTCCACCCACGGCGTGAGCCATTGTTCACTGCCCTCCGGGGACTTGTTGACAAAAAGGTTCTTTTTGGGAGCCGTGCGCGGGCGCCCCGGCTGGGAGCGGCGGTCCCGGTAGGCGGGCCTGGGGCGGGAATCGCTAGAATCACGGGAATTGCGGAAATCGTTCATGAAATGCGGGAGAGGAAGGTTGAATCTGAGGCATAGCGGGCCACGGCCAGGTCGATGGCCTCTTCATACGTCCTCACGGGCCGCTTCATCAGAGAAGCGAGCCGTTCGCAGGACATGGCGGTATGCCGGGGCCGAGCATCCCTGAAACCGGCCTGTTCGTCGAGCTTTTGTTCCGCCACGGGCGGCAAAGAAGGCAGCAGCCCGTGCTTCACGGCGCATTTCAGAGCGGTCACGGCATAACCGTGCCAGGAGACGGGTTCCCCGGACTGGCACAGGTGCAGCACGCCGGACGCGTCGCTTTCATAGGCCAGGAAACGGAGCCACCCGCACAAATCCTCCACCCACGCGGGCATGGACCATTTGTCCGCCACGGCGGAGAGGGGTTCTCCGTTCAGCGCCTTCCGCAGCACCATCTCCGGGAAGGAGGGCCGTTCCGGATTGCCGAACACCCAGGAAACGCGGGCAACCAGCGCCTCCGGCATTTCCTCCCGCACGCGGAGTTCCGCCTCCAGCTTGGATTCTCCGTACACGTTCACGGGGCGGCACTTGTCCGACTCCGTTTTCAGGCCGGCCCTCCTGCCGTCCAGCACGTAGTCCGTGCTCAGGTGGATGAAGCGCATGCCCTCCAGGCGGCAGATGCGAGCCATCATCTCCGGGGCCATGGCGTTCACGCGGTGCGCCGTCTCCGGATCATCCAGGCAGGCCTCCAGGCCGCTCACGGCGGCGCAGTTCACCACGTGGGTGGCGCCGGAGGAAAGCAGCACGTTTTTCAGGGCTTTTAAATCCTTTAAATCACAGGCGTCCCGTCCGCATCCCACCACTTCCATGCCTTCCTCTTCCAGATGCGCCGCCAGGCGGCTCCCCACACGGCCGCCCGCTCCGAACACCAATGTTCTGTACATGACACGGAGCTTAGCCATTCCCCCTCCAAAATCCAATGAAAACCTTTTTTCATCGTGACAAAAGATTGAAAGGCTGTTTGAATTAAAGTTGTGTTTTACCATGAATATTCTTTAACGGCCTGCGGTCCGCTGAACGCCAGAGCCGCGGAAGTATGCAGGAAAGGAGCCCTCATTAAAACGGATGAAGGCGGGTACGGCTGCATCCAGCCGTGGCCGGAGCTGGGGGACGCCACGTTGCAGGAGGAACTGGACGCGCTCAGGAAGGGAAACCCGCTGCCGCTGGGCATCCGCGCCTTGGAATGCGCCCGGACGGACGGGGAGGCGCGCGCGAAGGGCGCCAGCCTGTTTGACGGCCTGCACATTCCCGCCAGCCACGCCACGCTGCCCTCCTGCGTCAGCCCCGCCACCATCCGCATCATGGAATCCAAGGGGTTCAAGGCCGGAAAAATCAAGGCAAGCCCCAACCTGGCCGCCGCCCTGGAACGGCTGACCATGCTCGCCTCCATGGTCCCCGCCTGGCGCTGGCGGCTGGACTTCAACGGGTGCCTGAATGAAAACGACGCCCTGAAATTCTGGAAATCCCTGCCCCACCACCTGAAAACCCGGATAGACTTCATTGAAGACCCGTGCCCCTTCTCCGTCCAGAGCTGGGAACGGCTGGTGGACGCCGGCATGCCGCTGGCCCTGGACATGGGCTCGGACTCGGAGCACCAGCCGGCCATCTCCTCGGACCTGCCCATCATCCGCATCGTCAAGCCCGCGAGGGAAGCCACGCCGGAGTATCTTTACGAGCCCCCCGTGTTCACCACCGTCATGGACCATCCCGTGGGGCAGCTCTGGGCCGTCTACCAGGCGGCGGACTACTACCGCAACGCCCTGCCCACGGAAATCCCCCTCTGTGGCCTCTGCACGCACCTCCTGTTTGAACCGGACCCCTTCCTTGACCAGATGGGCGGCATGAACCCGCAGGTAGCCGTTCCCGCCGGAACGGGCCTGGGCTTTGACGGGATGCTGGAAGCCCTGCCCTGGAAAAAACTCTGACAGGACGCCGCGCTCTCTCGGAACCCCGTCCGGCCATAAAAAAGGCATGAAGCGGAACGCGCCTCATGCCTTCGTCATTTGCCTGGGAACAACCGGAAAAGCCCTTTACTTCGGTTCCGCGGCGAACTTGAGGCCGGGATACTCCTTCACGTTGCAGCCGGGCGTCTTGGGGTTCACCTGCACCGGAACGAACGTGAACATCCACCGGCGCGCGGAATTGTTGCTGGGGCTCTTCACCAGCACGCGGTTCCAGCCCTTCTTCAGGGGAACCATGGAAGGCTCCCGGAAATGGTAGTTTTCATCCACCAGCACGCCGCCGTTGCGCGGCTTCTTCCATTGCGGGGGGTCAATCTCCTGCCCGTTCACGAAGAACCTGGGATTCGCGTGGAACCACTTGCCGGGGACGCTCGCCGGGCCGTTGCGCCAGTCGGACGTGGCCCAGGTATGACCGCTGATCCAGAAGGGCACCGTCTGCGCCTTCGGGGAATAAATCCAGGTCTGCGCGTAATAGGTGTGGTTCTTGTGGGGATAGGCCCCCATCTTCGCCCCGTTGAACAGCGTCGGGAAATCGCAGTAATGCTTGAAGATGATGGTGGCTCCGGTGTAGGCGTCCTTGGACCACTCGTAGGTAACGCCGTCAATCTCGTAGGAATCCTTCATCTTCCCGGTCTTGTTGTCCGCCTCCGGGGCGAACTCCGTTTCCGTCTTCCCTCCGTTGGGAATGGGGCCCAGCAGCTTCCACGGAATATTGGCCTGCCGCACGTAATTGAACTCCTTGTTCACGAAGAAGCGGTCCCGGATGGCGAGCACGCGGTTTTCATACTCCGCAAATCCTTTCAGCAACGGGTCCCCCTGCACGGGCAGGTTGGAGAAATACTTCATGTACTCGTCCTGGTTGGGGTCTCCCTGCACCTTTTCATGGGGATTGTTCCACAAGGGCTCGGAAACGAACGCCATCCCTGCGTAAACGGGCGTCTGGAGAACCTGGTTGCGCGGGTCCGTAATTTCCAGGTCCGGGAAAGAGCACAGCATCATGCCCAGGCCGTCCGCATTCTGGAACGGGCAGGCCCGGCGGAAGTACATGGTCATGGCCGTTTCAAACGGATCGAGGTGGTTCAGGTAGGTCTCCAGGGAATCCACGTACTTGGACCCGTTGACAGGCCATGCGCCGCGGTTCTGGCGGCCGGACCACAATTGCAGGATGGAGCCGTTATAGCCCTTAGGCGTCAGACCGGGGTGCCACCTCATGGGCGTGCGGCCGCAGGATTCCACCGCATTGATGTATTCCTTCAGAATGTCATTGTTCACCTGCTCGTCCTTGCCGTGGGCCTCGTCCGTGCCGATGTGGATGATGGGCATCTTCTCCTTGGGAACCAGGGCGCACATCTCCTTGATCAGGGCCACCAGGGCCTTCGTGGCCTTTTCATCGCTCATCTTCACGTTGAGCGCCTTCCGGAACGCCTGGCTGTGCCCCGGCATGTCCATCTCCGGAATCAGCAGGATGTTGCGCAGGCGGCAGTACTCCACCAATTGCTTGAACTCCTTCTGCGTATAGAATTTGCCCGGCATGCGGGTGAAATTCTTGGGATCATTCAGTTCCGGATAAATCTTGGACTCCAGCCGCCAGCCGGGATGCTCCGTGAAATGGAAGTGGTACACGTTCAGCTTAAGCTGCGCCATGGAATCCAGCTCCTGCGCGATCAGGGGGAGCGGCATGTAATTGCGGCCCACGTCGTTCATGAACCCGCGGATTTCAAAATCCGGCCAGTCCACGATATCGCAGGCGGCGATGGTCGTCGTCCCGCCGCGGCGCAGAAGAAGCTGCTCCAGCGTCTTCATGCCGTAATAAAACCCCCTGGTGTCCGCCGCCGTAATCAGCGCGCCGCCGGGAGTCACGCGGAGTGAATAGGCCTCCTCCTTCAGCTTGGGATTCTCCGTGCCGGCCTTCACCTCCCCCTTCACGAACTTGACGGCGAACGCCCCGTCCGGAGCCACCTTCACCCGGTGGTCCGCCAGGAAGGACTTCAATTCGGAAACGATGAACTTCATCTGTTCCGGATAGGAAGTCCTGGACGGAGACGGGGCCAGGATGCGAACGGACTGCACGCGAATGGCCTTGCCGGTCCAGTGCAGCTGCTGGGGCTTGGGAACCAGGGGCGGCTGGTCCGCCGGGAACAGCCTGTAATTGGCTCCGTTCGCCGGGAAGGAGGGAGCCGTATCCTGCCCCCACGCCCCGGCGCACGCCATGCACATCCACGCAAACGATAATAAAAGGAACTTCATGCGGGTAATAATACGCCCGCAAAGGCCCCTGCCTGTCAAATCTATCGTGTTCCACAGCCCGGAAAACGGGTTCCCGGCAGCGGTTTTTGCAAAAAGACCAGAACCCGCGCCTACATGACGGAGGGAGGCTTGACGGCCTGCGCGGCGGGGTGGTCTTCAATCTCCCCGGTGGTTCCGTTCACGGCCACGCCGCGGCGCACGGCGTAAAGCCCCGCTTCCTCCTCCTTCTTCCCGGCCACAAAGGCCCAGTAGTAACTGTTCCGGTCATGGTAGCAGGCCCACTCTCCGGCAATGCCGGGGCGCGCCTCCATCAGCAGGGAATAGGAATCCGCGGGGGAAACCTTGAAGCCCCTGGGCGTATCCAGCCCGGAGGAGGGAAAGGACCGGATGTCCCCCCTCCACACCAGGTCCAGGGGGGAGGTGGACAGCAGGCCGTCCGCAAGATGGCTGCCCGCCAGCATCTGCCCGGTGCCGAGCATGGGCAGGCAGGAAGAGCACAGAAGGGCGCCTCCGCAGACGGCGGCAAGGCGCAGGAAAGGGCAAACGGAAAAAGTCATGGCGTGTTCCTGGAAAAAGGCGGAAAGGAATCAACCCCCAAAAGCTTCCCCAGTCAATCAAAAACAGGCCTTTCCGGCCGCTCCGGCGGAAAAATGCCCGCTCCCCGGACGGGTGGACAGCTTGACAACCCCTCCGCGCATTCCTATAGTTTGCCTCCCGTCTGAAAAGGAGGTCCGTCCATGGCAGCCCAGTCACGCAACATCGCAGAATTGGAAAACGCATCCGTATGGCGTCTGCTGGTCCAGTACTCCCTGCCCTCCATCGCCGGCATGGTGGTGTACTCCCTGTACAACATCATTGACAGCGTCTTCATCGGCCACGGCGTGGGCCCCCTGGCCCTGTCCGGCCTGGCCGTCACCTTCCCCATCATGAACCTGACCTTTGCGCTGGGCACGCTGGTGGGCATCGGCGGGGCGGCCATCAGCTCCATCCGTCTGGGCAAGAAGGACCAGGAGGGGACGGAGCGCACGCTGGGGAACGTCCTCATCATGAGCCTGATCGCCGCCGTGGTGCTGGTGGTTCCCACACTGCTCTTCCTGACGGAAATCCTGACCGCCTTCGGCGCCAGCGGGCAAACCCTCGCCTACGCGTACGACTTCATGCTCGTCACCCTGCTGGGGCTGCCCGTCACGTACGTCTTTTTCAACCTCAACCACGTGATGAGGGCCACCGGCTACCCGAAAAAGGCCATGGGCTCCACCCTGCTCTCCGTGGGGATCAACATCATCCTGGCTCCCATCTTCATCTTCTGGTTCAAATGGGGCATCACCGGGGCAGCCCTGGCCACCCTGCTGGCCCAGGTCACCGGCATGGCGCGCGTGCTGCTCCACTTCTCGGACGCGGCCAGCACGGTCCACTTCCGCCGCGGCATCTGGGAACTGCGCAAGGCCATCGTCACCGGCATCCTGTCCATCGGCATGGCTCCGTGCCTGGTAAACGTATGCGGCAGCGCGGTCACCATCGCCATCAACAGGCAGCTTGCGGACCACGGGGGGGACCTGGCTATCGGCGCTTACGGCATCATCAACCGCATTCTCATCCTGTTCGCCATGCTCGTCATCGGCCTCACGCAGGGCATGCAGCCCATCATCGGCTACAACCACGGGGCCATGAAGCCGGGGCGCGTCCTGCTCACCCTCAAGTACGGCGTGCTGGCGGGCACTTCCTTCACCACGCTGGGCTTCCTGGCCTGCGTTTTCTTCCCCCGCGGCATTGCCGGGCTCTTCACGGATGACGCCGCGCTCATCAGCCTGGCGGCCAACGGCCTCACCATCTGCGTGCTGGCCTTCCCGCTCATCGGCAGCCAGATCATCATCGGCAACTTCTTCCAGGCCATCGGGAAGGCCCGTCTGGCCATCTTCCTTTCCCTGACGCGCCAGATGCTCTTCCTGCTGCCGTTCCTGCTGGTGCTGCCCAGGTTCTGGGGACAGGACGGCGTCTGGGCCTCCCTCCCGCTGGCGGACGTGCTCTCCTTCATCGTCACCCTGCTCTTCATCCGGAGGTTCCTCAAATACTACCGGCTGAAAAACAGGCACTACCTGGACCACAGCACGGCCGAAGCGTGAAGCCCTTCCAGGGAGCGCCGCAGGCCTCTGCGGCTTCGGAATGAACAGGCGGACAAAGGCCGCGCCCTCTCTTTCCACACTCGTTCGCTGACGCTCGTTTTTCCAGCAGCAGCAAGGGCCAGTTTCACTCCTGACGGCTCGCGGGCAAGTTCAGTCCGGCCCTGGCGAAAAGCCCTCTTTTCCAGCTTTCCACACGTTCTCCCTGACATTTTGCGGGACATAACACCGGCAGTATGCCGAACGCGCCGCGCTTTAAGGACTCTATCTTGTTGACGGCTTCGTGTGAAATCATCATGCGGAGCCCCGCCCGGCAGACGCCAGGGAACCGTCTTCCCCATCAGCCGGCCTCCTGAAGGCGGAACAACCCGAACGACATTTACAAGGAATCTGACAAAATGAAAAACGGAATCATGATGCAATATTTTGAGTGGAACCTGCCCAACGACGGGCAGTTCTGGAACAAGCTGAAGGAAGACGCCCCCCATCTGGAAGAGATAGGCGTCACAGCTGTCTGGATTCCCCCGGCCTACAAGGGCAAGGAACAGAACGACGTGGGCTACGGCACCTACGACCTGTTTGACCTAGGGGAATTCGACCAGAAGAACACGGTCCGCACCAAATACGGCACCAAGCAGGAACTCCAGGACGCCATCAAGGCCCTTCATGAACACCATGTGGGCGTCTACCTGGACGCCGTCATGAACCACAAGGCCGGAGCGGACTATACGGAAAAATTCATGGCCAAGGAAGTGGACCAGCAGAACCGGGACAAGGAAATCACGGACGCCTACGAAATCGAAGGCTGGACCGGCTTCAACTTCCCCGGCCGCGGAGACAAGTACTCCGACTTCAAATGGCACTGGTACCACTTCACCGGCACGGACTACGACGCCGCTACGGAAAAAACTTCCATCTTCAAGATCATGGGGGACGGGAAAAGCTGGAGCGAAGGCGTGGACGAAGAAAACGGCAACTATGACTACCTCATGTTCGCCAACCTGGACTTCGACCACCCGGAAGTGGTGAAAGAAATGGAAAAATGGGGCGTCTGGGTATCCCGGGAACTGGACCTGGACGGCATGAGGCTGGACGCCATCAAGCACATCAATGACGAGTTCATCAAGAAATTCCTGGCCGCCGTCCGCAAGGACAGGGGAGAGGATTTCTACGCCGTGGGCGAATACTGGAAGCAGGACCTGGACTCCCTGAACGAATACCTCAAGGAGGAACGCTACAAGGTGGACCTGTTTGACGTGCCCCTGCACTACAACATGTACCAGGCTTCCAAGCAGGGCCGCGATTACGACCTTTCCAAGATTCTGGACGGCACCCTGGTCCAGAACCACCCCACGCTGGCCGTCACCTTTGTGGACAACCATGACTCCCAGTGGGGCAGCTCCCTGGAATCAGCCGTGGAAGACTGGTTCAAGCCCTCCGCCTATGCGCTCATCCTGCTCATGAAGGAAGGCTATCCCTGCATCTTCTACGGAGACTACTACGGAGTAAGCGGCAACCCGCCCATGCACCGCGGCATCATCGACAACCTGCTGGAAATCCGCAAAAACCATGCCTTCGGGGAGCAGAACTACTACTTTGACCACCCGAACACCATCGGCTTCACCCGCGTGGGGAATGACGACCACCCGCATTCCGGCGTGGCCGTGCTCATCTCCAACGGAGAGGACGGGGACAAGGTGATGAACGTGGGCAAGCAGCACGCCGGGGAAACCTGGAAGGAAGCCACCGGAAACGTGGAGGAAACCGTCGCCATTGACGAGGAAGGCAACGGCCAGTTCCTCGTCCACGGCGGCAACGTGGCCGTCTGGATTCCGGAAAACGCTCCGCAGGACCCCAAGCAGGACGCGAGGGTGGAAGACGAGGAATAAATTGAATGATTGCCCCACCGGCAGGCAAGCCGGAGCGGGCGTGGAGGAACGGCCTGTTCCGGCGCCGGACCATCTTTCCGGAAGGCGGGTCAGGCCGTTCTGACTTTAATCACCAGTTTACGGAGAGCCCCTTCCCCGATGCAGCCGGCATGGGCGTCCTCCGGGAAAAAGACGGCGAACTGCCCCGGCTTCACGGTAAAAGAGGTGTCCGGCGCATCGTCGTAATGCTGCGCGTCCTTTTCCATGTTGAACGGTTCGGAAGGCTTTTCCAGGGCAGAGCGGTCCTTCCACGCAAACCCTTCCTCCCGTGAAAGGGGAACGTGGATGTCAATGAACCTGTCGTGCACTTCCATGCGGGCCTTCTCCGGCTTCTTCATCGCCGGCTCATTCACCATCACAATCAGGGCGTCTTCCTCCAGGACGTGGGGGCCCGGTTCCAGGGAAGCCGGACCGGCCTCCCTGACAAAATCGAAAGCCCGCTGGAAAAGGGGATTCAAAGACTCGTAACGGGCGGAATCGGAAAGGGAGGCAATAATCATGGCGCAGGCTCCATCCCGGAGCGGTCTCATTGTAACGGGCCGGAAAAGCCCGTCAAACCCTTTGACTCTTTTCCATGGGAATTCCCGGACTTGCCGGGACACGGCGCACGCCGGCCCCCACTTCCCGCTCCGGACAATTCCTGACCGGGCCCCCGTCCGGCGGAAGGAAAGCCGTGAAACCGGAGTTTCAGGAAACGGACGGGGAGGCACTGGCTCCATCCGCCTCCCTTTATTGAGGTATTCCTCCCCCGCGGCTGCCAACTACAAGCATCACCAGCGCAGGAAAACACCTTCTTAACGTCTCCATAATATATTCTGTTTCAATTACCTAAAACATAGAGAAGACCATGCATCGGATTAACAATCCGGAGTCAAGCATGAACATCTGAAAGAAAAACGTTTTCGGGAAATTTCCCTTGTCCATACTCCGTAAATCGTCAGCTTCTGTTCCTGATGCAATAGATTTTCTCTTCGTTCCGCAACGAAGCAGGGAAGCCCGAACTTCCGGGAAAGACGCGTCTGTGAAAGGAAACAGCCATGAGATGAGGAGCAGGCTCCCGTCCTTTCCAGGCGAAAGGCAACCTGCAAAAGAAACGGTGGAAATGTTTATTCACGGTGGATTTGCGCCTCCCGCGCCTGGGAACGGAAGGCTCCCGCCTTTCGTGGGTAAAAAATCTTTCCGCAGCGCAGCGGAGGTTCTCCTTCAATAGCCGCCATCCTGCTCCGGCGAGAGTATCCATTAGGGCCGGGAGTTCCCAATTCCCAGGCAGTATGCGGGCTTGGAAGAAAACGGGAAAGTGTTTGTTAACCATGCATTTGAGCTTTCCTTCGTTCCCGTTTGAAACGTCTCCGGAGCTCCGCGGATTGTTAATCCGGTAGTTTGCGAATAATTCAATCATTCCACACGAATATGAAGAAAGCATTATACCTCATCATCCACCTGGCCGTGGCCTCTCTGGCAGGCGTCGCTGCGGCGGCAACCGTCGAGCTGATGCCCGACATCGGCGCCATGACGGGCCAGGGCTACAACTCAGCGGGACGCCTTGCCGGGGACGGCATCACGGGAGACGACGTTAAAAACTGGCTCGGTTCTCGGGCTGACGGATGGTACACCACTACCGGCAACGGCGACATGCGCTGGGGGAATGCCACCTCCAACACGGAAGACCAGACCATCAACCTGCCCAGCATGTCCGGCACGGCGGGCGTCTGCTTCGGTCTGAAAATGACCATTGAAAACATTCAGGATTACTCCGGCCTGAGCTTCAGCATGAACCTCACCCCGTCCGGAACCACCGGAACGTACACGTATTCCGTCTGGTATGAAACCAGGGACGGGGAAATGGTGGAACTCTGCAAGGGAACGAGGAACAATGACGGCTCCCCCTGGAACGTTCACTATGACCTCACGGAAGACCAGTTGAGAGCCATGAAGGAAAACGGCAACGGCAAGGTCTATGCCGTGGTGGGAAGCTCCGGAGGCCGGGGAGGAGATAACGCCACCGTGGAAGACCTTTCCCTGGAAGGGACGCTGGCCGTCCCCGAACCGGCCGCGGCCTCCCTGAGCCTGCTGGGGCTTGCCGCCATGATGCTGCGCCGCCGCAGGGTGCGCGCCTGAAATGTGCTTTCTTCCAATGAATCAAGGCTGTTCCTTCACCGGAACAGCCTTTTTCATGTTCCGGCGTCTTCTCCAGGAGCAACCATGGAGACGGCTTTCCGGCCTTTCCCCTTTTCCTTCATCCGGCAATTAGTCAGTCAGAAAACCCTTCCGTCCGCCGGAAAGCGGTCCCAGCCGTTTTCCCTGCCTTATGAACACGTTATTGCCCGCGAGGCAACGCAAAACGCTTGCCATCCCGCAACCGGTAGTATATTAGAGTAACTGTAAGCCATCAACTGCACAATGATCACACAAAAGACCCCATCCAGCTCCTACCGGCCTTCCTATGACCGCACTCCCAAATATACCGTGAAACAGGTTGCGGAAATGATGGAGATGTCCGCCTACACCATCCGCTACTATGAAAACGCCGGATTGATTCCGGACGTGGACCGCAGCGGAGGCAATGCCCGCATGTTTTCAGACTACACCCTGGGCTGGCTGCGCCTGGTTCACTGCCTCCGGATGACGGGCCTCCCGATTGAAGGCGTCAAGCACTACATCGACCTGTGCCAGGAAGGGGACACCACCATTCCGGAACGCGCCGAACTGATTTTCAAGCAGGAGAAAAGCCTCCGTGAACAACTCCGCATCCTGAAAAAGCAAATGGAAGTCTTGAAGTACAAGAAGAAATTCTACCAGGATCTTTTGAACAACCACAGGCCGGACAGCTGCAATCCGCTGAACCACGTCAGCGCCAGCGAACCGAACATCGCTCCGGAAGAATAATCTTTCCCTTAAATCCGCAACAGGAGGCATCCGGGAATTCCATTGGAATTCCCGGATGCCCTGTTTTTTCCTTCATTTCCCGTCAGGGAGAAAAACCTTCCCGGCTGCCCCCCTCTCCGAAGGAAAAGGAGGAAACGCCGGAAAATCCCTGCGCTTTTATTTGCTTCCCGTCGCCTCCGCATACTCCGCATCGGTCACGGGGCCTCCCCACGCCGTCCTGTTGGAAGCCGCCCTGGGCGTGATGCCGAGGTGCACGAACTCACTGTCCGGAGCCGCGCCGTGCCAGTGCTCCGTATTGGCCGGGATTTCCACCACGGAACCGGGCGTCAGGCGCCGGGCGGCCTTGCCGCGCTCCTGGTAGTATCCCGTGCCTTCCGTGCAGAACAGCACCTGGCCCACGGAATGGCTGTGCCAGTTGTTCCGCGTGCCGGGGGCAAAGGTGACGTTATAGGCGGACATGTCGTAATCCCTGTTGTCCACCAGCATGGCTACCCAGGCTTTTCCGGTGAAATTGGCCGGAGCCGGCTCCCCTTTGGGGAAGGCGTCCTTCTTCCCGGCAGCGGCGGATACGGCCAGAATGGCCTCCACCTGCCCGTCAGTCAGGCCGTTGTGCTTCCCGATGCGGATGTGGGAGTTCAACTGGCTTTCCGTGCCCGTCATGGCGGCCAGGGCCGCGATGGTGGCGAGCTCCCGGGTCTTCCAGTCCATATTGTCGCGGCCGAAAATGTCCCCGAACAAATGCGCCTTCAGGAACTCGTCAATGGCCGGGGCGAACAGGAAAAGATCCCCCTTCACCGGAGCGCCGCAAAGCTTCGTCTGGTTGGCCGTGCCGAAGTCGATGCTCTTTCCGGCAGGCGGCGCTCCCGCCTCCTCTCCCACCGTATCATTGATGCCGCGCGAGGCGCGGTCCTTCGCCAGAACCATCAACTCATTGAGGGCGTTCAGGCTGCGGGGGAAGCCGCAATAGGCATACATCTGGACCAGCACCTCCTTGAGCTCGTTCAGGGTCAGTCCGGCGTCCAGCCCCGCCGTCAGGGCGTTCCGCAGGCCGGGCATGTCGCCCCTGGCCGTATGGGCGCTGATGGCGGCAATCTGTTGTTCTTTTGGCGACAAGGCGCTTGTATCGTTATTCATGGTTTGGGCTTCTGAAAGGTTCATCAGACAGGCAAGGGAAAAAGCCATTCCCGCAAGGGTTCGTTTCATAAGGAGCATTATTTGTTGATGGTGATCGTGTCATTGACCCACTTGACCAGCGCGGGCCTGGCCGTCCGGATGCCTTCCCCGGCAAAAGCTCCGCCCTTGAGAACGGTGGACTTGGGGCACAGCTTCCGCACCTCGTCCCCGCAGCGCGCCATGCCGCCGCCTCCGTGCGTCACAAACGGAATCACCGTCTTGCCGGAAAGGTCGTGGCTTGCCAGGAAAGAGGCGACCGGAGGCGCAATCGTGCTCCACCAGTTGGGACTGCCGATGAAAATCACGTCGTACTTGCCCATGTCCTCCACCCTGGCGGCCAGCTCCGGCCTGACGCCTTCCTGAATCTCCTTTTTGGCCTGTACCGTACATTCCCGGTACCCGGACGGGTAAGGCTTGACCGGCTTGATTTCAAACAGGGTTCCGCCCGTCGCCTTCTGAATCTGCGCGGCGGCGTACTTCGTATTGCCGCCCCATGAATAGTAGGCGACGAGCACCTTGGCAGGTTCCACGGAAACCTTGGGCTGTTCCTGTCCCGAGCATCCGGCCCCCGTCATCAGGGCGGCCGCCAGCGTGCATATCATTGATATTGTTTTCATGAATTTAATGTCTGGGTTGGAAGGCCGCGCAGAAAACAGCCCGGGAAGAAAAACGGCTTCATCCGGCAGTCTCCGTGCACGACCCTTGTTCCTTCTTCCTGTCTAAACGTTAGAGCAGCTATAAGTCAACATGTTTTCCCTCATCTGTTCCAAAGATTGCACCCACTCCACTCTAAACACTCTTATTCCTCTTTCCGGAGCCGGATCAGCACGATTTCCGAAGGAACGCCGATGCGGATGGGAAAGCCGTTCCAAATCCCCGCCCCGTTGGAGACATACAGCTTCATCTCCCCCACCGTGTACAATCCGGACACAAAGCCCTCGTTGAACCGAGCCACCAGCCGGTCAATGCCGGCAATCATGCCGCCGTGCGTATGGCCGGAAACCTGGAGGTCCACGCCGTGCGCGGCCGCTTCCGGGGCCAAGCGCGGCTGGTGGGAGGCGAGGATGCGCACCCCCTTTTCCGGGGCTCCCGCCAGCGCCTTGCGTATATCCGGCACCTCCTTCCCCATGATGCCGGCTACAGGATCCGTCACCCCCGCCAGCACCACCGCATCTCCCCCCGTCAACACGTGCTCATTGTGAAGCATCCGTATGCCCAGGGTGGGCAGGAACTTCATCCACTCCTCATAACCGGAATAATACTCATGATTGCCCGGCACGCCGAACACCCCGTACCTGGCCTTCAAATCCGCAAGCGGCCTCAAATCATCCCCGTGCACGGGAACCGTCCCGTCCACGAAGTCCCCGGCAATAATGACGATGTCCGGATTCAGGGCATTCGTGCGTTCCACAATTTTCCTGATGCAGTCCGCCCGCGTGATGCCGTCCACATGAAGGTCCGCCAGCACGGCGACTGCCAGGCCGTCCGCCCCATCCGGCAGATGGTTCACGGAAATCGTTTCCTCCTTTACCCGCGGCACCCCGGTGCCTCCGACCATCCCCACGGTAGCCAGTACGGCGGCGAAAGCCAGCAGGACAAGGTTCACCCGGTTGCCAATGATGCGGAACCGTTCCGTCCTCTTCTTCCGCAGGCAGAACAGAACCAGCAGGTACAGGAGGCGCGCCGCGTCCGCCGCCAGCAGCAGGAAAAAGAACAGGAAAAGCACGGAGAACAGCCATGCGGCCGCCAGCAGGACGCCTTCCGGCAGAACCGGGGAGAAAAACATGGGGCCGCCAAACAAATGCAGCAGATGGAATTTGAACGCCGCCACCGCCAGAAGGACGGCAAGCAGGGCCTTCCAGCCCCATTTCAGCCTAAGCGGCAGAATGGCGCGGCAGAAAACGTAAACCGCCAGCAGTGCTCCGAAAATCAGTATCATGTGTCTCTTGCTTAAAATGGCTTGAACCCCGCCGGAACGGGAAGAACACTGTCCTTCCCCTGCGAACAACCGGCAGACGGCTTATCATGTTGAGTCCCTCACCGTAATCAGCTCCCTTCAAAGTCAGCCGCAGAACCTCCTTATTTCAGATGCTCCTGAAAGAACTGCTCGATTTTGCCGAAAGGAATAACCCCGGCTTGATTGTCATAGAGGTCCACATGGCTCGCGCCGGGAATGATCATCAGCTCCTTGTTATCCCCCTTCAATTTCTTGAAGGCATCCTCGCTGAAATAGCGTGAATGGGCTTTTTCTCCGTGAATCATGAGCACGGCGCTGCGGATTTCACCGCTGTACGCCAGCAGGGGCATATTGATGAACGAGAGCGCGGAGGTGGTATTCCATCCGCCGTTCGAGTTGAGCGAACGCTTGTGGTAGCCGCGGGGCGTCTTATAGTAATTGTAGTAATCCTTCACGAATCCTGGGGCATCGTCGGGCAGAGGATCGGGCACGCCCCCCGCGAGCGCATAAGAACCGTTCTTCGCATCGGCGGTGCGCTGGGCATTCAGTTGTTTGCGAAGCTCATAACGGGCGTCGGCGTCCATCGCGTCGAAATAGCCGTTCGCGTTCACGCGGCTCATATCGTACATCGTGGACGCTACCGTCGCCTTGATGCGGGTGTCGATAGCCGCCGCGTTCACCGCCATGCCGCCCCACCCGCAAATGCCGATGATTCCGATGCGTTCGGGGTCCACGTCGTCGCGTGTGGAGAGGTAGTCGACGGCTGCGGAGAAATCCTCCGTATTGATATCCGGGGAAGCGACATAACGGGGTTCCCCGCCGCTTTCTCCCGTATACGAGGGATCAAACGCGATCGTTAGAAAACCGCGCTCGGCCATCGTCTGGGCATAGAGCCCGGAAGATTGTTCCTTCACGGCTCCGAAGGGGCCGGAAACGGCGATAGCCGGCAACTTTCCGCCAGCCTTCCGGGGGATATACAAATCCGCGGCCAGCGTAATGCCGTAGCGGTTGCGGAAGCTTACCTTGCGGTGGTCTACCTTGTCGCTCTTCGGAAACACCTTGTCCCATTCCTGCGTTAAATTCAGTTGTTCGTTCATGATCCTGTCCGTGTTGGCGTTATTATTTTCAGCGGATAAGCTCCCTGCACAGCAAATGCAGGCGGAGAAAGCCGCGCAAAACCTTTTAAATGAATACCCTGTCATCTTTCTAATACTTAAGGTGAATTATTACTTTCCGTAATTGATCAGGTACAGGACTGACTCCGGGTCCTGATGGCACAGGAAAAGGCTCTCTCCGCGGTCCAGCCTGGCGATGGCCCCCATGTCCTCCCGGGAAAGTTCAAAGTCAAAGACGTTGAAATTCTCCTCCATCCTTTCCCGGTGGGTCGTCTTCGGAATGACGATGACGCCGCGCTGGATCAGGAAGCGCAGGGCCGTCTGCGCCGGAGCCTTGCCGTACTTCTCTCCGATGTCCTTCAGCACCGGATTCGTGAAAAATCCATTGCGGCCTTCCGCGAAGGGCCCCCAGGATTCCATCCTGGTACCGTACTTCGCCATCAGCTCCCGGGCCTTCACCTGCTGGTTGAACACGTGCGTTTCCACCTGGTTGACGGCGGGCTTGATCTCGCAGAACTCCGCCAGGTCCACAAAACGGTCCGGATAAAAATTGCTCACGCCGATGGCGCGGACCTTTCCGGCCCGGTTAGCCTCTTCCATGGCCCGGTAAGTGCCGTAATAATCGTTGAAGGGCTGGTGGATGAGCAGCAGGTCCACGTAATCCGTGCGCAGCTTGCGCAGGGACTCGTCAATGGAAGCCTTCGCCTTTTCATACCCGCCGTTGGTAATCCACACCTTCGTGGTGAGGAACAATTCCTCGCGCGGCACCCCGCTCTTCTCCGCCGCGCGGCCTACGGCCTCCTCATTGCCGTAAATCTGGGCCGTATCAATGGAACGGTAGCCGGCGCCGATCGCGTCCAGCACGCAGCGCTCGCACTCTGCGGCGTCGGGAATCTGAAAAACTCCAAAGCCCAAGATGGGCATGACAACTCCGTTGTTTAATGTAACTTCTTCCATAACTGTTTTTGTTTTTTATTGTTATTTGCTTCAGGATAAAAACTTTTTTTGCATCTGTCTGAATGACTGTGTTTAATATTTTCCGTAACGGCTTGCGAAGCGGCATCTGTGAATTGATCCGCTGTAAGATGATGTGCCGTGATTATTCAACTTTTAAATTGTACATATCTTGTTATGAAATTTATTTCAAACGGCCCAATAGCCACGCTATATTCTGACCGAGATTTTTCATATTCGCGACGGCTTCTTCATCTTTCATCGCCTCACCGGGCAGACGGCCATAAGCGATGTTCCAATAAGTAGAGCCTGCAACAAACATTTCCTTGTTCAGGAAGAAATGGTTGATCGTGTCGATCGCGTTCATGGCCCCGGCACGGCGGGCAACCGCAACCGCTCCACCTACTTTGTGGCGGAACATCCCCGGATTTGTGTCGCTCACCACGCTGGCCCTTTCGATAACCGCTTTCAGTGTGGACGAGACATCTGCCGAATAGGTGGAAGACCCCAGGATAATGGCATCCGCTTTCACCATCTTATCATACAATTCCTGGAAAATATCATTGCCGAATACGCAGTTCCCTCTCCCTGCACAGCCGAAACACGCCTTGCAGGCGTTGACCGTGGAACCAGCCAATTGGACATGTTCCGTCTCATATCCTTCTTTTCCCAATTCTGCCAAGACTACATTCAGCATATCTGCCGTATTTCCGTCTTTCCGTGAACTGCCGTTGATTGCCAGTGCTTTCATTTTCCGCTCTTTGTGTGCACTATTGGATAATCCCGGCACATCGGCGGCATTTGCGGCGGCGATGACGAGCCCCATCCCTCCTGCGGTTGCCCCACCCATCTTTCTGAGCGCTTCGCGCCGTGTCATATGCTTTTCCCTGCTCATTTCCAACTATGTCTAGGATTCCAAATTTACATCATATCCTCATCCGGCATCCGTACCCGGTCTCCTGTGAACATCATCACCAATGAACGCCCTGCTGCGGTTCCAGCTCCTTCAGCGCATACTTCCTGGTACCCAGGCCTATCTGTTCGGCATAATCCACCGTGTGCCGCCCATGACGGCTTTCAATGCGCTCGATCAGGGGTTTGCTGTTGTCTCCGGCGGAAGGCTTGACGGCGTAAACGAGGTCCAGGCAGGCCTGGTCCAGCGCCACCGGGTCAAGGGAAGCCAGAATGCCGATGTCCTTCATCTCCGGGTCATGGGGGTGGGCATCGCAATCGCAGTCAATGGACAGCTTGTTCATCACGTTGATATACAGAATCCTGTCCCCGAAGTAATCGGCCACCGCCTGAGCGGAGGCGGCCATGGACTCCAGAAAGTCGTCCTGCGCGGCCAGATTGTTCCACACGGCGGCAACGTCCCGCGTTTTTCCGGCGGAATGGATGTACGCCTTGCCGCTTGCGGAAGCCACGCCGATGGACTGGTTCTTGATCACGCCGCCGAAGCCGCCCATGGCGTGCCCCTTGAAGTGGGCCAGGTTGATCATGAAATCGTAGTTCTTCAGATGGCTCCCCACGATGTCGTATTCCAGGTGCTTCCTGTCCTTTACCGGGATGGTGAACTCTCCCTCCGCGTCCATGATGTCCACCCTGGCAATGTCGGAAAAACCGTGCTCCTTCGCGGCACGGAGGTGGTCCTCCGTCCGGGACCGCTTGCCGCCGTAAGCCGTATTGCACTCTACGATGGTGCCGTTCACGCGGTGCACCAGGCCCTTGATCAGGGCCGGACTCAGGAAATTGCGGCCGCCCGGCTCCCCGGTGCTGATCTTGACGGCCGCCTTTCCCGTGGCCGGACGCCCCAGGGCCTCGTAAATCCTTACGAGAGCCTCCGGAGAAATCTCCTTCGTCATCCATACCCTGGAAGCTCCGTTCTTCTCCGCGGCCGCGCCCAGCGCATATTCCGGCAAGGCCAGGCACGCCAGGGCCGCGGTGGAAGACTGGAGCCACGCTCTTCTCGTCATATTGTTTCTCATGGCAACTTGATTGTTTGTTCTTGATGATCGTTCTTCGCGCTCTCTCCATTGAGACCTTTCAGGCCGCCGGACGCGTTCATGTTCCGGAAACGCGGCCGCCCAGCGTACGGCAGATTCTTTCCACCCCCTCAAGCAGCAGTTTCCGGGGACAGGCGATGTTCAGGCGGATGAAACAGCCCTCCGATTCCCCGTACATTTCCCCGCCGTTGACGAGCACCCGTCCCTCTTCCTCCAGCAAACGGACAATTTCCGCGGAGGAAAGCCCCAGCGCGGAGCAATCTATCCAGACCAGGTACGTTCCCTCCAGCGGCAGCACGCGGAGCTGCGGCAGGCGTTCGCCCAGCATGTCCCGGACCGTCTCGTAATTCCCGTAAAGGTAAAGCTTCAGCTCCTCCAGCCAGTCCTCTCCGCCGTTGTAGGCCGCTTCCAGAGCATCCACGGCGAAGGAATTGACATCGCACACCTCGTTGATGTTGATGGCCTTGTCAATCTTCCTCCGGACCTCCTCATCCGCCGCGACGATATTGGCGATCTGAATGCCCGCCAGATTAAAGGCCTTGCTGGGGGAAATGCAGGTGACGGAATGGCGCAGGGCCTCCTCCGAAAGGGAGGCGAACGGCGTGTAGGGATGGCCGGGATACGTCAGTTCGCAATGAATCTCGTCAGCCACCACCAGCACGCCGTTTCTGCAGCAGATATCCGCGATCTTCTCCAGCTCCGGCCTCGTCCAGACGCGCCCGGCGGGATTGTGGGGATTGCACAGGAGCAGGAGCTTGACGGCGGGATCGGACGCCTTCCGCTCCAGGTCCTCCGCGTCAAGCGCGTACTTCCCGTTCTCGTACTTCAGCGGGCTGGTTTCCGCCACGCACCCGTTATTGCGGATGGAGGAAAAAAAGCAATTGTACACGGGCGTCTGCACCAGCACCTTGTCCCCCGGAGCCGTCAGGGCCCGGATGATGGCGGACAGCGCGGGCACCACCCCCGTGGTGTAAATAATCCACTCCGGACTGATCTTCCAGCCGTGGCGGCGTTCAAACCAGTTCGTGACCGCCTCATAATAGGAATCCGGAACCCGCGTGTAGCCGAAAATGCCGTGTTCCGCCCTCTTCCGGATGGCCTCCGTCACCGCCGGAGCCGTGCGGAAATCCATGTCCGCCACCCACATGGGCAGAATGTCCGCCCGGGGCATGGAATCCCACTTGTAGGAATTCGTTCCCCGGCGCGGCACAACGGTGTCAAAATCGTACTTCATGCTGCTTCTCCCGACTGCGTTTTTCCTGTTTCAATGGAGCAGTTGGCCGGAGCCTTGCAGTGCTCGTCCAGAATAACCTCCCCGTACTCTTCCGCCACGATGCGTCCGCTGCGCGGGTTCTTGACGCTGTGCACTCGCCCCTTGATTTCCGCCTGCACGGAGGAATATTCAAAACAAAGGTCCGCATCCTCCCCGAACGTGCAGTTTTCCAGCACCAGGTTCTCCGCGTAGCACAACGCCTGCGTGCCGGAAATACGGCAATTCACCAGGCGGAGGTTTCTGGAATGCCAGCCCAGGTATTCCCCGTCCACCACGGAATCGTACACCGTCACGTCCTCCGTATTCCAGAAGGCGTCCTTGGAATGAATCTCCGCATTCCGGATCACCACATTCCTGCAATACTGGAAGGAGTAGTTCCCGTTCAGCCGGAAACCGTCAATGTCCATATTCTCCCCGTGCATGAACAGGTAATCGCCCTTGTCCGCCTGCACGTTGCGCAGCTCCGCGTTCCGGCAGTGCCAGCAGCATTCCAGGGCGTCCGTCAGGACCACGTTCTCCAGAACCATCCCGTCCATGTCCCGGAACATCTTGGGGGCTTCCACCCGCGTATCCTTCATGCGCAGGTTCCGGGAATACCAGATGGCGGCTCGGGCGCCTTCCCTGAACAGGCAATTCTCAATCAGCAAGCCGTCGTTGTGCCAGAAAGGGTACTTTCCCCGGAACTCGCACCGTACGGCTTCAATGTCGGAGCATTCCTTCAGGGCGGACTCTCCCGGATAAATCGTGACGTCTTCCAGCCTCAGATGATGGGAGGCAAACAAGGGGCGCTCCCCCTCGTAGGAAGTATTCTTAATCATTTTTTTGGTCATGGTGATGGGTTGGTAAAATGTTCTTTTGGAATTCATCATATGCGTTTAAGCGGCGGCAATCGGCATCCGGAAAAGGAAGACCGGGAAAAAGACGGGGAGCGGCATTCTCCGCATTCCTGGCCTTCTTCTTTCTTCCTTCAGGCTATTCCTTATAGTAACTGTAATGCAAAGGATTTTTAGCATTTTCTCGTTCATCATTTGTAATGTATTCATAATTAATAAATATTAACTGTCATAAAAATCATTTCATGAACCGTGAAATCATGAAAACAACTTCATTTTTCAGATTCCCGGCACGATATTCCCTTTCTGTACGCCATGGCGGCCGCAGGGGAAAGCGCGCGCCCTTTCCCGGCGGAATCTTCCGGAGGCGTTCTCCTCACCAGCGCGATGCTCCCCAGGATGACGAACAGCCCGGCCATCCGCGCCCACGTCATCCCTTCCCCTCCCGCCGCGCACCCCAGGACGACGGCCACCAGGGGGTTCACATAGGCGTGCGTCCCTACTTCCGCCGCCGGACGAACCTTCAGCAGCCAGATATAGCTGGTGTACGCCAGGACGGAGCCGAACAGCACCAGATAAAGGAGTGACAGCCACGCGGAAGCAGGAACTTCCTCCCAATCCATGTTCTCCGGCTCCTTCCGGACGAGGGCCCAGCACCAGAACATCACCCCCGCCGCGAGCATCTGCCACGCCGCCCCGCCCACATTGTTGACCGCCTCCTCCGCGCAGGAACGGTACTTGGCGTACAGCGTCCCCAAAGCCCAGGAAACGCAGCCGAAAACCAGCAGCAGGATACCGTGCGCGCCCTGGCCGCCCCCTTCCTCCCGTCCAAGCTGCTCCGCGAACAAAAGGCCCACTCCCAGGAATCCGGCCGCTATCCCCGCCAAAACGGAAATGCTCCGGAAATTCCTGCGCCACATGGGAACATCCAGCGCGATAATCCAGATGGCCGTGGACGATGCGATGATCGCCACCAGGCTGCTGCTCAAATACTGCTGGGCCAGCATGACGACGGCCATATCCACGAAAAGGAGGATAATGCCGCTGACGGCGGACTTCCGGACCAGGGGACCCCGGAAAATATCCTCCCCCCTTGCCCGCCCGGCCAGCAGCAGAAGGAGCCCCGCCGTGCAGAAGCGCATTCCGCCCAGCAGAAACGGAGGGAACCCCTGCAGCGCCGTCCCGATAAAATAATAGGTGGATCCCCACACCACGTAAATCATCAGATACGCGGTGATGACTCCCAGCCGGCCCGGCGGCTCCGTGATTGGATAAACAGCCATTGGAAAACCTCCATGAACTCTTTACTTGTTAAAAGGAGCCGCCTTCCTTCCGGGGAAAACCGGAGTCTTCCGGAACAACCGGAGCCTTTTCCCGTACGTCAGCATGCGCCAGCCCCATTCCAGGGGGCCGAACAGGCAGAACTTCAGCCAGACGCGGCTGAACAGCGCCTGGAACAGGAAGACGGAGGCAGCTACCAGTTCCACCTGCGCCAGCCCCAGCCGGGCCCCCAGGCGGAAGCCTATTCCGTAAAACAGGACGATGCCCAGCACGGACTGCCCGATGTAATTGGTCAGCGCCATCCGCCCGGGAGCCGCCAGCGCCCGGAACAAGGGAGCGTCCTTCCGGCGAAGGAACCACAGGCAGAAAACGGACACATACGCCAGGCTGAGGGGAATAACGCTGACGGCATACAGGAAGGCCCCGGCCACGGGCCCGCCGCCCAGCAGGTGAAGCGCATGGGCGGCGTACAGGAAGGAAAGGGGCAGCCCCGCCAGAAAACCGCAGCGGCATACCCTCTTCAACAGCGTCCGCCGCCTCTCCAGATTCGCATAAATTCCGTTCCTTCCCACATACAGCCCCAGCAGGAACAAGCCCAGCACCTTGAAGACGCGGTTGCTCTCCAGCAGCTCCTGGACGCGGATGAACGCCCCGGACAGGGTGAACTTCAGAACGTCGGAATAATGTTCCCCGTCCACCAGCCATCTGCCGAAATTCGCGTCCGTAATCCCGCTGAGACCGTTGAAATACCGTACTGCGCCCCCCACCGGGGCGGCGAGGTCAAACCGGTAGCCTGAAAAAACCTTCAGGGCATCCATGAGAACGGGGCAGAAAACAAGCGCGGCGGCAATCGCCAGCAGCTTTCTGTCCGGCACATTCCGGAACAGCGGCAGCAGCAGGCCGGCCAGCGCATACAGAAGCAGGATGTCCCCGCTCCACAGGAGCATCAGGTGCAGCAGCCCGATCAGGGCCAGAAGGCCCATCCTGCGGTAAAAAACGGCGATGCCGTCGCGCCCCTTCTCCATGGAATGGGACATCATGATGGAAAAGCCGATGCCGAACAACAGGGAAAACAGGCTGTAAAACTTGCCGTCAATAAACACGTACTGGAGGAAGCGGACCACCCGGTCGATTCCGGCGGTGGGCATGGCGGAAACAACCTCCGGACTCTGGAACGTGTACAGGGAAAACTCCGGAAAATTCGCCAGGCAGATGCCGAAAAGCGCCAGTCCCCTCAAGGCGTCTAGAATCACGGAACGCTCCCGCGTGCTGACGGGCCCCATCCTGTCAACGGGAGGCATCCGCCCCTCCTTTCCCATCACCGGGCACCGCAGCGCACGCATTCAATAAATGTTTTATTTTCATATCATTAAAAAAATCTCATGTATCTTTAATATCTTTTCTCCCAAAAAAATGAGGCAACAGGCCCCCGCCCGGGAAAAACAGCCTTCTCCCGATTCCTTAAAAAAGGAACGCTGCCCCATCCCGGAGAACCGGGATAAAAACCTGCCGGACAAACCGGAAGGTCAGCGTTTCACGTCAATGGTCACGCGGATCTTTCCGGAAACATCCAGCGCCTTCATCCCTTCCCCGTCCACGCTCCCCAGAATCACCAGGCCGCGGGACGGCTCGAAGGCCTTCCTGAAAATGCACAAATTGCCCCACGGGGCGTAATAGGCGATGGCCCCCCGGAAGGGTTTCCCCATGGCCGGAGACCCGGCGGTGGACAACTTGCCGGGCAGAGGGCTGATCTTCTCGGTATCGCCGTAATCCTCCAGCGTCAGCGTCAGGGGAAGCCGGGCCACGAAATCCCTGGCGGCGGCATTGTCCTGAAGAGTGGCGGCAATTTCCTTTTCTCCTGCTTTAATCGTAATATTCATGGTGTTCGGGGATGGCTGGGGAGTCTCCGGCTCCGCGGCGCAACAGGGGGCAAGGAAAGCCCCTGCCGCGTACAAATATGGTAATAATTTTTTCATCGTCTATATTTTAATAGGAATGGCTGCCCGGCAGGATTGAACGGGACCGGGAATCCCCGCGAAGAAGGAAAAAACGGCTGCCGGCCTTCTCCGGCAACGGAAGGCGCACCACAGGCAGGAGAGAAGCCGGAAACATTGCCGGAGCTTTTCTTCCCGCGGCGCCCCCATCCCCACCCGGGAAATCGGACGCCGCGGGAAGCTGTCTCACCTATCCTCGCTGGGCGCAAAAAACATTCTATATGAAATCCGGTTGATATTATTCCATGGGCGGTTTTACGGCTGATCTTCTTTAGTGGGGAAAAAGGCTCAAACCCCTATCCCCATGATTCTGGCCTGCTTCATGGCCGGATTGCCCTTGATGCCGCCCATCTTCCAGGCCCCGGTGCCGTAAACCACGCCTTTCTCCACCGCCCCTTCCAGGCAGTCCAGAAAACCGCGGAAGCACTCCACGGTGCGCTCCATATTGGCCCGGTTATCCTCCGCCGCGGCCAGAATGAAGTAAAACTCCTTGTCACGGATGTCCAGATAACGGGGGACCGTGCGGTCGATAAACGTCTTCATCTGGCCGCACAGCGTATAAAAATACACGGGAGTGGCCAGCACGATGACATCCGCTTCCAGCAGCTTGTCCAGCAACTCTTCCATATCGTCCTTCTGGAGGCAGGCGTGGGTGTCATGGCACACGCCGCAGCCGCGGCAATAGCCGATGCGCTTCTCCGCCAGGCGCACCTTCTCCACGT
Organism: Akkermansia massiliensis; assembly: GCF_023516715.1. Classification (NCBI taxonomy): domain Bacteria; kingdom Pseudomonadati; phylum Verrucomicrobiota; class Verrucomicrobiia; order Verrucomicrobiales; family Akkermansiaceae; genus Akkermansia; species Akkermansia massiliensis. The sequence continues at coordinate 1,249,457 of NZ_JAMGSI010000001.1, forward strand.
CATGCCCTGCGTCCCGCGCCCCCTTCATGAACTCATCGCACAGGAGGTCGGAATTGCCGCCCTTGCGCGGACTGGAGGAAATGATTAAAATCTTCTTGCTCATGGTACAGGCTCCCCGGCTTACAGATAAGACTTCCGGTAAATGGAAACGCAATCCTCCACGGACAGCTCCGCGCGGTCGCACTGGAACAGGAACCCCATGGTTTCCCGCGCATTGTGAGCCATTTTCCCGAACTCCTCCGGCGCAATGCCGTAATCGCTCATGCGCAGGCCGCTTACGCCGCAATCCCGTTGCAGCCTGTCCAGCATGGTGATGAAATCCATGGGGTCCGCCGCCTCCGGCATTCCCATGGCCTGCGCCATGCGGACAAAGCGTTCATCCGCCACATGCCGTTCAATCAGGTGCGTAAAATACGCCTTGCTGATCATGATGAGGCCGGCCCCGTGGGGCAGCTCCTGATGGTAGGCGGACAAGGCATGCTCCAGGGAATGCTCGCTGGTGCAGCGGCCCACGCACATCACGTAGCCGGACAGGGTATTGCCGAAGGCCACATGGGTACGGGCCTTCAGGTCGGAGCCGTCGGCCACCGCCCTGGGCAGGTAGCGGCTGATATGCTTAATGGCCTCCAGGGCGTACATGTCGCTCATCAGGTTCGTGCCGTTGGAAACGTAACCCTCCACGCTGTGGAACAGGGCGTCAAAGCCCTGGAAGGCCGTAAACAGCGGAGGAACGGTAAGCATCAGCTCCGGGTCCACGATGGAAAGCGCCGGAAACAGGTCCGGATGGACAAAGCCCGTCTTTTCATGCGTTTTCTCGTTCGTGATGACAGTGCCCGCGTCCGCCTCCGATCCGGTGCCGGCGGTGGTGGTAATGGCAACGATCGGCAGGGGCCTGTTGGAAACCGACTTCCCCTTCCCCGTGCCGGAGGGAATGTAATCCCAGTAATCGCCGTCATTCACTGCGATCAGCGCGATGGACTTGGCGGCGTCCATGCAGCTCCCTCCGCCCAGGGCGATGATAAAATCGCAGCCGTGTTCCCGGGCGAACCGGCCTCCGGCATTGACGGTTGAATTCAGGGGATTGGGCTCCACCCGGTCAAAGATGGCGCAGGCGATTCCGGCCTTGTCCAGTTGCCCCGTGAGGCGGTCCAGATAACCGTTGGCCCGGGTGGATTTCCCGTTGGAAATGACGATCATGGCCTTGCGGCCCGGCAATGCTTCCGCATGCAGGTTCTCCAGTTGCCCGGCCCCGAAAAGAAGCCGGGTGGGCACATGCATGAGAAAGGCGGAATGGGTATGGTTTGACATGATGACAGGTTGGTTTAAAGGCCGCTTCCCGGACTCCCGGAACACCCGTCCGGAAACGGGAAGCAACACACTACCTATCATCTAAAAGGTTACACCTGCTCTAATGAAAGAAAAATCTTAAAAATAATTTTATCTTTATTTTAAATAACTTATTACCAAATATTTCCGACACAAAAAAATAATTATCCCCTGCCATTTCCTCCTCAAAAAAGAGACGATTTCTATTCATTCCCCCCACCGCCACGGAGAAGCTCCGCAACAATGGAAGCTCATCCGGACTCCGGTTCCCCACTGGAACCTTTCATTCCTTCGCAAGCCGTTTCAACCGAGGGAAAACGGACCCGGCTTCATCAAACGCAGTCCCTGTTTATTTCCGGGAGCGGCGCCACAAAAAAACGCTCAGGAACTCCGGCCAGGGTCCGGCTTACGGCCTTATGGAACAGGATGGCTTGGAAGCCTGCAAATCGGAATTATCCATTTCCACGGCCAGCCAGAATACGCCGACGGCCAACAGGCCGAAAGCACAAGCCCCCGCAACGGAAAGAACGGTCATCACCATTTTCTGCCGTTCCGCCTTTGCCCTGCATTGACGGACCAGCGTTTGCACTGCGCCGCAGACTGCCCCCAGGCGGCCGCGCCATCCTTCTTCCCCGGAGGGCTGTCTTTTGGGATGCAGGTCGGGCCTCATCATCACGGAATACGGGAACGGCTCCGGCTTCATCATGGAAATGTCCAAAGGCATGTACTTCATGACTTCTTTTTTAACGATATTCGTTAATCAGTCAACATATTTTTCACGGATTTAATTTACTTCTTTCTATCGACAATTCACGAAAATCGTGTATCATCAAACCATGACACCGACAAAAGGGGACGTGAAAAACTGGCTGAAAGCCATCGGAAAGGACCGTGACTGGCTCGCCAGGGAATGCGGCACGGAGAAAGGAACGGTCAACAACTGGCTTTCCCCCTCCGGCCCCTTCCCCTCCAACGCCATTTTGAAAATCCACTCCCTGATGTCCCAATACGGGCCGGCTCAGCCGGAAAATGAGGCTATCCAGACCAACCGCCTTGTGCTGGAAATCACGGAGGAACGCATGAGGAAATACGAAAGGGCCGCCTCTGAAAAGGGAGTTCCCCTGCGCCAGTGGCTGACGGAACTGGCGGACCAGGCGGCGGACGCGCGCCAGCTCCGGACGGGGCAAAGCTCCTTCATTCCCTTGGCGGAACAACTCCCGTCCCTTGCCGGACATGCCGGGCGCGAATACAGCACGCAGATTGTCGGCAACATCGCCGCGGGCTCCCTTGCGGAAAGCGATACCGTCCCGTCCACCATTTACATGGAAAGGCCCTTGGGCAAAAATGAATACGTGGTCCGCGTAGAAGGAAAATCCATGGAACCCCTCATCCCGGACGGCGCGCTGGTAGTCATGCGGCGCCATACGGCTCCGCCCGTCCCCAAGCCGGGAACCATCGTGGAATACAACGACGGACGCGGCGTCACGCTGAAAAAACTGATCCGGAAGAAAAATGCGGAAACGGGAAAAATGGAACATGTCCTGCAACCCATCAATCCCCCGTTCAAGGATATTGCCCCCATGGAGGGAGGCAGCATCTCCGGAATATACGTGGAAACGCTAGCGAACTCCCGCAAGGGGTAGCCTTCTCCCCCATCATACAGAAAAAGGCCCTCCCTTTTCCCCACCCCCTCCCGCCTCTAAAGCCGTCTTCTCTCCCTGCCCGGCGGTGATTCCCCCTATTCCCCCTATTCCCCCCTATAAAGCCCTATGATAAAGGACAATGGATGAAAGAACTTGCAGGGTGGAATGGTATTTGATTAGGTAACGCGAAAACTGCGCCTCCGGATGATTTCTCCCCTGTACGGGGCTATCCGTAGCGGGGAATGGGCTGATACGGCGGACACTCTCTCAAAGCAAAACAAAAACAACATTAAAAAACAGCTTCTCCTATGTCGAACTCACAGAACTCTCCCATCCCACCCGGAAGTGAAAAACATCACTACCACATTCTTGACGGATTGCGCGGGGTGGCCGCCATTGTCGTCGTGTGGTTCCATATCTTTGAAGCATACGCCACCAGCCATGTGGACCAAATCATCAACCACGGCTACCTGGCCGTTGACTTCTTCTTCATGCTGTCCGGGTTCGTCATCGGTTACGCCTACGACAACCGCTGGAAAACGATGACGACCGGGGAATTCATCAAGCGCCGCCTCATACGCCTGCAGCCCATGGTGGCGATCGGGGCGGTCATCGGCGCACTCATCTTTTATTTCCAGGGCTGTTCCGTATGGGATGTGTCCCAGGTCACGGTCATCTCCCTGCTGGTCGCCACCTTCGTCAATGTCCTGCTGATTCCGTCGCCTCCCGGTCTGGAAATCCGGGGACTGGGAGAGATGTACCCGCTCAACGGGCCAAGCTGGTCGCTATTCTTTGAATACATCGGCAACCTTCTCTATGCGCTGTTCATCCGGAAACTCTCCACGCGCTCCCTGGCGGCGCTGGTGATCCTGGCCGGATGCGGCCTGGCTTCCTTCAGCTTCTGGGGGCCCAATGGAGACATATGCTCCGGCTTCGCCATGACCGGCACGGAATGGACAGGCGGCTCCCTGCGCCTGCTGTACTCCTTCTCCGCCGGGCTGCTTCTGTTCCGCCTGTTCAAGCCCGTCAACATCAAGGGTTCCTTCTGGCTGTGCGGCATCTCCCTCGCCATCCTGCTGGCCATGCCCCGCCTGGGAGGAGAAGACGCTTTCTGGATGAACAGCCTCTATGAAACCGTGTGCTTCGCGGTCTTCTTCCCCCTTATCCTCCTCTTTGGCGCTTCCGGAAAAATCACTGATCCCTATACGGATAAAATATGCCGGTTCCTGGGCAGAATCTCCTACCCCCTGTACATGGTGCATTACCCGTTCATCTATCTGTATTATGCGTGGGTGAAAAACGGAGACCTCTCCTTCTCTGAATCCCTCCCCGGTGCCCTGGCCGTCGTCATCGGGAGCATCCTGCTGGCCTGGCTGTGCCTGAAATTCTACGATGAACCGGTCCGGAGCTTCCTGGCGAAGCATTTCCTGAAACGGAAAAATAACCGCAGCCTTGAGCCTTCATCTTCCGTACTCCAAAAAAAGACGGACGGCTAAAAGCCGCCCGTCTGAATGCGAACCAATGTTCCTGCTGTCGTTTGATTCGGACAGCCGCTTCAAGCGTTACTGTCCATCAGTCCAGAGCAGGCCATGACCGTTATTTACGCCTGCCTCACGCTTGGACAGTTTGCGTGATGACGACTTTTTCATAGGCTTTAACTCCGGCCGCCTCATGGTTGCCATCCGTCGCAAGGATGAGCGAGCCATTCCGCGTTTCTTCCGCAGCTCCGGCTGATACGGTCACGACAGCGCCGTTCTCCCAATGCTCCGCACCTGCGTCCAGCCAGTCGGGCTTTGAAACCAGCGTCCATGCAGAACCGGCGCCGGAATTCAGCGTCAACGAAGAGCTTCCCCCGGCAGAAGGCAGATCAATACCGGATAAAGGAGCATTCGAATTGCGCTCAACCCATTTGGAACGGGAATAGGGAAGCGGCTGCTTGCCGAGCCAGTCCCTCAGCTTGTTATCTTCCACGTGCGCTATGGCGGAATAAATTTCACTGTTACCATGAAACAGCAATTGAGCTTCAGTGATAGCGTAACCCTGTGAGGCCGGCGTAGCGGCGATAAGCTTCAGTTCTCCTGAGGGCGTCACGTAATACACGTCCAGATACTGGTGGCGGTAGGCATAAATGAGGCGTGCCATTTTAACATTGTAAAATTCCTCCGGCATATCCCATTCATAAACGCTCAGCACCCCCGGAGCCACGGCGGAATTCGAGAGCCTGGAATGATATTTCACCCGGAATTTGCGCAGAGCACTGTCGATTTGAAGACTGATATAAATGCCGGCGGCATTGCCTGTTTGCCGTATGGTATGGGCATAGGCATAATGATCTTCCGGAGGAGCGGTAAAATCCGCAAACGTGCATGAGCCCACCTCAAAAACGGCCCGTTCATCCGGAACAAAATTGATTTGTACGACAACCTTGTCCTTGCTCCACCATCCCCACGGGTTTCCGGTGCCTCCCACTTTTACCGGCCTTCCGTCGGCAGGCCTGGAGATATTGAACCCCATAGGCCCCTTCTGCTTAACCGTCGCGTTGAAGGCGCTTATCAGAGGTATGCAGGAACAAGCCGTCACCTTCGCGAGCATGCGCCCGGTTTCCAGTGCGTCCGATGTTACGGGGCCGTTCAGAACGACAGCCCCGTTGAATGTTTCCACGCCTGCGTGCGTGTTGTTGCCGGTGTAAGTGCCGGATGAGTCAGGAATAGCGGCGGCGGAATTCCAGGCCGTACGCTCTTCTTCCGTAAGATGCATCGTTGTATTCCCGGTATGTCCGGTTACTTCCTCCTGGGATGCCAGGGTGACTCCATTGAGAATATTAATAGTATTCATGGTTTTGTTTATTATTGTTACTTGTAATGAAGTGGCATGACGACTCTGCTGCCTTCATATCCATGATGGTAACTCCGAAAACATTCTCACTCGCGAAAAGCCTGCGGTCTTCCCGGATTTTGACAGCTTCAACGGTTAGGCGGCTTCTATGGTGTTTCCACAGGAGCCCTTTTTTCCAGCCGGGACAACAGGAATCTGATCCAGCCATCCCCTAGTTTAACGTGTCCTCCATTTTCCGAATACACAGCAATCATTGCTGCCACTTCAAAAAAATCCTGTATCTGTTGCAGAAAAATAGCATCCTGCATGAAGCGTCAACTTCCTCCAGGATATTTCTCCACCCTATCTTAAAACATTCATCGTCAATGATTTTCTAAATATACAACAGACAGCCTTGATTTTATTGACTGTAACATTCAGGTTTCAGCAGGCAGTAACGGTTTTGACGATAATTCCGGTTACTCGGGATAATAGGATACTATTAGAACGGCCCGCAATTGTTATTCTCTGAAAACAAAAAACTTCCTGAAATTAGGAAGTTAAAAATGGAGCGGATGATGGGATTCGAACCCACGACATCAACCTTGGCAAGGTTGCGCTCTACCCCTGAGCTACATCCGCTTGGATGGGTCAGCGGACCGGAACCGACCGCTGGGGAGGTTTATACGCCCGTTGCGGGAAAAAGCAACCTTTATTTTGGCAATTTCCCCATACGCCATCCATCCTTTTTCTGCCGAACTGCATCAAAGTGTGGCTTATAAATGAAATTCTCTCGTCAGAATGAAAGACACATTCTATGCTGTGGCGGCATGAAAGAATTGCTCATTACCCTGATCACGCTGGCGGGCCTGTTCATCGGCGTGTATTATCACGATTCCCTGGCGGGAGGCGGACAGGCAGACCAGCAGAAGGCGGAAGCTCCCGCCTCTGAACAGTAGTCCCCGGCAATCATGAACACGGCTTTCCGGAAACCCTGTTTTTCCGCCATTCTCTGCGGAGCGGCCCTGCTGGCTCCGCAGGCACGGGCGCAGTCCGCCGACAGCGCCGGAATCCTTTCCACCACGCCGCAGTCCGTGGAGGACCTCCAGCGGATTGAACACCAGCTCCAGCAGGTGCTTCCCCGGGTGCTCCCCGCCCTGGTCTGCATTGAAGTGAACAACGGCAGCGGCACCGGCATTCTGGTTTCGGAAAAAGGCCTGATTTTTTCAGCGGCCCATGTCGTTGATAAACAAGGAACCGTGCTCAAGATCATCCTGCCGGACGGCACCCGCCTGCCGGGAAAAACCACGGCGCAGAACAGCGATTCGGACGCCGGAACGGCTGAAATCACGACCAAATTGAACAAGAACCTTCCCCGCGTGGAGAAGGCGGAGAAACTGCCCCGCGTGGGGGACTGGGTGTTCGCGCTGGGGCACGGAGGCGGCCTGGACCAGAAACGCGGCCCGATGGTGCGCCTGGGGAGGGTGGTTTCCCTCAAGCACGGCGTCATTCAGACGGATTGCAAGCTGATCCGCGGGGATTCCGGCGGCCCTCTTTTCAACCTGAACGGGGAATTGATCGGCATTCACAGCCGGGTGGGTTCCGGGCTTGAAGACAATCTCCACGTTCCCATGAAGGATTTCGACGCACTGATGGAATCTCCCGCAGGCGGAAAGGCCCCCCTGCCTCCGTCACCGGAACGGGACGGCTAGCTTTTTCCCTCCATGGTCATGAAACTCTCCTCCTGCGCCTGCCTGCTGCCCCTGGCCTGTTCCCTTCTTCCCTCCGCCCTGGCGGAAGGGTTTAACGGGAGCCTGGATTTTGAACAGCGCATCAACGGGAAAACCGTTCTGAAAACCATTGAGCCCATCCGGGAACGGCTCCAGGATTTGAGCGCGGTTTTCTTTTCCGGCCATGACGTCGTGATTTACGGCATTGTACTGAGTCCGGACGGCTACATCGCCACCAAGGCCTCGGAACTCCATTACCACCAGAACCTGGTGGTCCGGATAGGTTCCTCCAAGTACGGCCATTTCAAGGAGATTGGCACGGACCCGGCCACGGACATTGCCGTGGTGAAGGTGGACGCCGCCAGCCTGCCCGCCCCCGGCCCCGTCAGCAATGAGGCCGCCATGGGCATGATGGTGGTCAGCAACGGCTCCACCACCCGCACTTCCAGGCGCCCCCAGCTGGGCACCCTAAGCGCGGCGCGGCGGCCCATCCCGAACGGAGACACGGCCTACATGGGCGTGATTTTCGGCACCCCCTGCTCCATTCAGGAGGTCGTCAAGGACGGTCCCGCCGCCAAGGCGGGAGCCATGGCCGGAGACGAGATTCTGGAGGTGGACGGCACGCCCATCACCACGCTGGAAGCCGTTTCCCCCATCCTGTCCAAGAAGGAGATCGGGGAAAAAGTGACGCTGAAGGTCAGGCGCAAGGGCAAAAAGCTTTCCTACGCCATCACGCTGGGCTCCCGGCGGCAGGCCCTGGGGGAAGACGCTCCCGAGGATTCCAACGACCTGATCAGCGGGGGCTTCAGCAAACGCAGGGATGATTTTCCGATGGTCCTCCAGCATGACACCCCTTCCCGGCATACGCTGATGGGCGGCCCGCTGCTCAACCTGAAAGGGGAGCTCATCGGCATGAACATCGCCAGAGTGAACCGGGCGGAAAATTACGCCCTGCCCATCAGCGTGGTGCAGGAGAGCGTGCAGCGCATCCTGAAAAACGCGCCGCAGCCGGAAAGGAAGCCGCAGGGGGATTCCTGAACCGTCTTCCACTCCTTTCCGGCGCAGGGAACGGCCCGGCGTCCATTTTTCTTGTTTTTCCTCCCGCGCAACAACCGGCAACACCGGGCGGATTACATGCCCGGAACGTCCGCGGCGTCCGGCACCGTCTTGGGCTGCACGGTGGGGTCATAATGGACGGCTCCCGTCACGCGCACGCTGCCGTCCGGGAGAAAGACCATGGAGGGGGTGCCCATCACCTTTTTGTAGTATTGGAGCTTTTCCATGGTTCCGCGGTAGTTGATGCGGGAATACGCGCCCAGCATGGGCGTGGTGGGGAAGAAGACGTGCACGTTCGCCTTGCCGTCCACCATGCACTGCGGGCGGGTGGTGCCCAGCCAGTCCCCGATGCATACGGCATTGTAGGCCACGCCCGTATCCGGGTCCTTCGTCTGCACGTACAGTTTCTGGATTCCGCGCACGGCAATAGTGCAGATGGAGAAGGTGCACCGCTTGGCGCTGGAGGGAATGGCTACGGTCTGGGACCACATGGGCGTGCCCGTCCGGACGGCGAACAGGGATTTCTGGGAGGCGAACATGTCCTTCTGGTTGGGCATTTTCACGACGGCCTGCACATGGTAGTTCCCCTCACGTGACAGGTCATAGAAGTGCCGCAGGTCAATTTTACGGGAGACGCTCATGCCGGCCGGCACCTTGAGCGGAGGGAACATGGCGAATTTGGACTGGGGGAGTTCCGCGCCCGCGGTGGAGTGCTCCACATGGATGTCCAGCCAGGAGGAATATTCCTGGCTTTTCAGTTCCACGGGCACGCCGGAGTTGTTGGTGATGGTCAGCCTCATGTACATGGCCTCCCCGCTGAGGAAGGTTTTCTTTTCCGGAACTACTTTCACATAGATCTGGGCCAGGGCCCCGGACGCCCCCATCAGGGCCAGCAGCAGCATTGCAAGGATGTGTTTCATGGTATTGGTTTGTCGAGTATGTGTTTTTAAACAGGTCAGCGGACGTCCCGCACGATTCTGAAGCCCAGGTTGTCCCGGCTTTCACCGCGGGAGCGCAGGTATTCCACCCGGTTGGTGATGCCGGGCTGCCTCCAGTCCCCGCCGCAGGCCACCGGGCCCGGCGGCTCCTTCACGCGCGCGGGGTCCTTTTCCATGGAAGAGGTCCATTCCATCACGCCGGAAGCCATGCCGCAAATGCCCGTCTTTAAGTCGTAATCATTGCTGTATCTGTCAATCACCAGGGTCTTGTCTCCCTTTTCACCCGTTTCCAGCATGTTCCCCAGGGCCATCCATTCCCCGCGCGCGGGCAGGCGGTAACGCGGCTCTCCGGGGGCCACGGGCTTCCAGCTCGCGTATGCCCAGGCATCCCAGAAGGTGACGTTGACGACGGGGGAGCGGGGCGTTATTTTCCTGCCCTTCCATTTGCCTCCTGAAGTGGAGGCCGCCTTCCACATGGCTTCCCAGTCCTCGGGGATATGGGTGGCGGTCTGCTTGTCCGGCTGGTCCGGATGGGAGTATTCCTCCCTCAGTTCCGGGGTAAGGCGCGCCCACTGGTCCAGAAACAGGCGGTAGGATTCCAGGGTAATTTCATGGGCCCCCACGATCAGTTCCCCGCCGCCGGGAAGGTTCACGCGGACTTCCGTATGGTCGCTGGCGCAGAAATCCGGATAGTGTTTCGGCGCCGGGGGCGGAGCAGGCGTGGAGGTTTCCTCCCGGGGGAATAAAAGAAAAACGGCAGCCGCGGCTATTCCTGCGCCCAGCAGGCCCGTTCCGGTCCAGAGCATCCATTTTCCGGAGTTTCTGCGGGGTTCCACGGGAACGGTATAGCGGTGCGTGGTGGCGCGAGGGGAAAGCCCCAGCTGTTCGCGGACCGCGGCAATCAGCTCCATGACCTGGTCCCACTGCATCGGCTTGCCGTTCTGGCCCTCCCGCATCCATTCCAGCAGGGTGCGCATGCGGGTGGTTCCGGGCACGTCCGGCGTCACCAGGGGCAGCAGGTCGGCCCCCAGGCGTTTCATCTGCGCACGGGATATTTCTTCATGAAAGTCGCCGGGCATGGCCGTATTCATCAGCCGCACGGCGGATTTGTCATCCAGGAAGATGTGGCGCGGCTCCATGACGTTGAAGGCGGTTTGCAGGCGTTCATACCTGCCGCACATGCCGCCGACCGTTTCAATCACTTTCAGCAGGTCCTTCATGGACAGGGTCTGCCCGCGGTCCAGCATGGACTGGAGGGAGGCCCCCCCCAGTTGCTCGCTGGTGACGAACCAGTACCCCTGGGCCTGGGATGCCTCATAGACGGTTCCCAGCACCGGCGCGCTGACGGCGGCGCGCGTGCGGGCCTTCATCAGAAAATCCTCCACGCCCACGCCTTCCGGGTTGTCCGGCTCCAGCAGCTCCAGGAACACGGAGCGGTCCATGCCCTGCTGGATGGCCTGGTAGAGCATCCCCCCCCGCGTGCGGCCAATGAACGCCACCAGCGTATAGTCGCCGAAGTTGTGGGGGAGGTCGAACATGGACGATTCAGGCATCAGGGAGGCAGCAGGGAGTCATAGGAGTCGGAAACCGGAGACGCCTCCACCGGGGGAAGCAGGCCGCCGTCATAAATTTCAGGCATGCCGGAAGGGGAACTCTGGTTCATCTGTTCCAGCAAAAATAGCACAGGCGGGGAGGCATGGCAATCCATCGGTTCACCCTTGTAGTACAATTTGGCGGTGTAGCCGTAGTACTTGAGGCTTCCGTAAGCGATCGTCTCCTCCTCCGTCAGGGGGGGCATATAGTAGGTCACCTCCATGATTTCCTCTCCGTCCGCCCAGTCCGCAGGTTCCGTGACGCACCGCGAGGAGGGTTCCGGAGCGTGCGTTTTTTCCACCTTTTTGCCGTTGACCTTGTCAAAGAACTGGACGATGACGCGCAGGTCCTCCGGCCTGACGTTCAGGCCATCCTTCATCAGGATGGGTACGATCAGCTTGACGCGCTCCCCGGCGGGGCATTCCGGGTCCCGGTATTCCAGAATGGTGCCGAAGGACATATCGCCCCGCAGGTCCGCAGGGCTGGAAAAACCGGCCTGGAGGTGCTGGGCCGCGCGCGCAAAGTATTTCCCCGCCTTTTCCCGCTGGGTGTATACTTTCAGAAAAAATTCCCGGGATTTATCCGCATTCCTCAGCCATTCATAGGTGAGGCCGTAGTAATAAAGCACCACCGGGTTGTCCGGCTCCAGCCTCATGGCCTGCTCCAGCTTCACCACCGCTACTTTAAGGTCTCCGTCAATCTGGGCATACCGCGCCGCCTTGACCAGCTCCGCCACCTCCTCCGTCATGGGCGGCATGGCTTCCGCCGGGTTCTCAGCCGGCAGGGGTGACTGGCCGGAGACGCCTTCCCCTCCCGGGACTGGGGCTGCCACTGCCGCAGGGACCGGGTCGCCCGCCGGATCCGACAAATCGGCGGCCCGGAGCATTTCCTCCACGGAACGGGGTTTTTCAGAAGAACCCGCCGGAACGGCCGCAATGCCTGCCGTATCCGGTTCGTCCCCTTCTTCAACAGCCGCCGGCCCTTCCGGATTTTGCTGCACCGGAACGGGTACGGGCGTTTCCACCACTTTTTCCACCACCACGGTGCGGGCGGTCAGGCTGAAGGAGACGCCCACCATCAGCAGCAGGACGAACGCCAGCGCGCCCAGCGTCCAGCAGGCGATGCCGAACGCGCGGTCACGGGCGTTCTTTTCCGGTGGAAGGGATTCGCTCATACGGCATCCTCGTCATCCTTCCGGGCAGGCGTGCCGCCGGACTCCGGAGCTTCTTCATAGTCAACTACCTCACCCCGGTAAAGGGAAAGAAGGGCCTTCATGAAATCTTCCGCGTTATTGGGGGAATCCTCCTTCCGGAAGCCGCCGTAGGTCAGGCCGTCCAGCCTGATCCGGTCCCCTCCGCATTCCGGGTTCAGCGTCGCAATAGCCAGCCCCTTCATCTTCCATCTGCGCAAGTCCAGCCGGGCGATGTCATCCACGTGGAAGACCCTGCCGGCAGCCGTTACCTGCCCTTCCTTCAGGGCCATTTTCCTGCCGCGCGTCCTCACCAGGAAAAACAGCGCCACCAGGGCCAGCACCATGCAGATGCTTCCGGCCACCCATTGTTCAAAAATCTTGGAGGCGTCATACGGGTGGTCCACCGGCTTGATGGGGTAGCGTTTTTCTCCGGAATAGGATTGCCACGCGGCGCTCCAGCCCTTGCCGGGGGCGGACATCAGCCTGTAATCCGCCAGAACGTCAGGCCACGGCGTCGCGTCCCGGTCCACGCCGGACGGGACCTGGTACTCTTCCGGGAATTCAACCGTGCGCTCCAGAACGGTGCGCTCCCAGTCCTGCGGGGAGGCCCCGTTCCCGCTCACCTCACGGTCAAAGAGGGCTCCCGCGTCCACAAACGCCTTGTGCATGAAAAACTCCAGGTTCTTCTGGGGATACCCGGTGGAAGCATCGTAATAAAAATACACTCCGAACCCCAGGAACATGAGAGCCATGATAACCGCCCTGCCGGTAAACCACATGGTCGGCTTACATTCTACCGTGTCAGACTGCATGTTTCTTACATACCAGCAATTCCATGCCCTTGACCATAAAAAAAGTGCACGGCATCCACCTTTGCGGGAAAGCGGGGCGCCATGCCGCCCGGAGGACAGTCCGGACGCACGGCTCCGGAAGAAAAAAAGCCTCGGCATTCCCCGCCGGAAACATACTTGAAAAATCACTTTTTACCTTCTTCTTGGCTTGATTTATTTTGTGAAAGTTAAATAATAACACGCGCAGGGATTCCCCGGCACGGCCATACCGGCCGGGAATGCTGCAATCCCGCACACCGGCCGCATCATTTTTACCGCGTATGAAACCAAGCAATCCCCAATACCGCCGCATGGATGCCGATCCCGGCTACCATCCCCAGGAAGACGACCAGGTGGATGCCGACATGGAACAGGCCCAGCTCCGACTGGAACAACTGCGGAAGGAAAAGGAGGAGGTGGAAAGCTCCCGCCGCCGCCTGGAGGAAACCCACCTGCGCAAGGCCCGCTTCATGGACCAGCAGAACGAACTGGGCGACCGCATGGTCAACGCCGCGGACCTCATCGGCAGGGAGGTGGAAAGCCTTCGCCAGGAAAGCAATGAGCTGGAGCAGATTCACATGGCCCTGACGCGGAGCCTGAAAATGCTCAGCACCGTGCGCCCGGACGAATGGCCCATTGAAAACACGGACAACCTCATCAACCAGGGCCAGCAGGTCATCGACCGCTGCGAGGAGGAATTCGCGGACGCCGTCCAGCAGTGCGCCCGCATGCAGCACACCAAGGTGCTTACGGGCGTGCGCCGTTCCAGCAAGGTGCGCATCAGCTCCCGTGAATTCATGACCCAGTTCCTCCAGGGCCTTTCCTTCCACCTTCCCCTGCTCCTGATTGCCCTTATCATCCTCTTCTTCATCTGGATTTTCAGCCCCTCCGCATCATGATTAAAAGAAAGACCAAACGCCGTTCCTCCGAACTGGCAGAACTGGACCGCGCCTCACGGGAAATTGAGAACCGCATCCAGGAATTGGAAGCCTCTCTCAAACGTCCGGCCCAGCAAACGCGCATGCGCCTGGACCGCAATACCATGCCCCCGCCGGACCGCGTGCGGGAAGGCACCCAGAACCGCGCCCTGCGCGCCGTGGTGGCCCGCGACGGCCGCGCCACCAACATGAGGCGGGAGCTGCGTGAAAACTTCATGCTGCTGGGCCTGCTGGTCTGCGCCATCGCCGCCTCCTTCTGCTGGATCGTCCGCCTGCTGGAACAGCAATAGGCCTCACCCTCCCTTTCTCTTATATATTACGCACGTTCCCATCATGAGCACGCCCCAAATCGACGTAGCCTACATTGCCAAACTGGCGCGCATCGACCTGACGGAGGAAGAAGCCGCCCTCTTTTCCAAGGACCTGGACAAAGTCCTGGCCTACATCACCAAGCTGGAATCCTACGACGTCACGGGCATCGCCCCCATGAACCATCCCCTGCCCACGATGGACGTAATGCGCAAGGACGTTCCGGAACCCGGCCTTTCCCAGGAGGAAGCCCTTTCCAACGCCCCCCAGCAGTCCCAGGGGCAGTTCCGCACGCCCAAGGTGGTGGAATCCGCCTGACATCCTCCCGGTCCCTCCCTTTTCACGTTTCAACCGTTCTTATCCCTTTCTTTCCATGTCAAGCATTCAAGGCACCCTGGCCCAGTGGCGCGACCGCCTGCGCCGCAAGGAACTTTCCCCCGCCGAACTGGTCAACCTGACGGCGGACGCCATTGAGGCGGACCGGACCACCAACGCCTATATCTCCTTTGACCGCGAGGCCGCCCTCAAGGCCGCGGCCGCGGCCGATACGTCCAGCCCCCTGGCCGGCATCCCCATCGCCGTGAAGGACAACATCAACGTCCTGGGCCAGCCGACACGCTGCGCCTCCCGCCTTCTGGCTCCCTATGCTTCTCCCTATGACGCCACCTCCATCCGCCTGCTGAAGGCGGCGGGCGGCATTCCCCTGGGCCGCACGAACATGGATGAATTCGCCATGGGCGCCAGCGGTGAAAACTCCGCCTACGGCGTCACGCGCAACCCGAACGCTCCGGACCACATCCCCGGCGGTTCTTCCAGCGGCTCCGCCGCCGCCGTCGCGTCCGCCACAGCCATCGCCGCGCTCGGTTCGGATACGGGCGGCTCCATCCGGCAGCCCGCCGGGCACTGTGGCATCGTGGGCCTCAAGCCCACCTACGGGCGCGTTTCCCGCTACGGGCTGGTGGCCTTCGCCTCTTCCCTGGACCAGATCGGCCCCATGACCCGGACGGTGGAAGACGCCGCCATCCTGCTCCAGGCCATCTCTGGTCACGACCCGAAGGATTCCACGTCCGCAGACGAGCCCGTGCCGGACTTTGAGGACGCGCTGGGCCGTGACGTCAAGGGCCTGAAAGTGGGCATCCCCGCGGAATATTTCACCTCCGGCAACCATCCGGGCATTTCCGAGGCCGTGCAGAACACCGTGAAGCAACTGGAAAGCCTGGGCGCGGAACTGGTGGAAATCAGCCTTCCCCACGCGGACGCCGTGGTGGCCGCCTATTATATCATCGCCTGCGCGGAGGCCTCCTCCAACCTCTCCCGGTTTGACGGCGTGCGCTACGGCAAGCGGGCGGAAGACGCCGCCGGCCTGGTGGAACTTTTCTCACGCACCCGTGAAGAAGGCTTCGGACCTGAAGTCAAGCGCCGCATCATCCTGGGAACCTACGTCCTCAGCTCCGGCTACTATGACGCCTACTACTCCCGCGCGCAGAAGGTCCGCTCCCTGGTCGCCAGGGACTTCGCGGAAGCCTTTTCCAGGGCGGACATCATCGTAGGCCCCACCTCTCCCGCCCCCGCCCCCAAAATCGGGGACTCCGCGCTGGACCACCTCCAGACCTACCTGGCGGACATCTACACCATCCCCGCCAACCTGGCCGGGCTGCCCGCCATGTCCATCCCCTGCGGAACCGTGAAGGAAGGCGGCATGGAGCTCCCCGTGGGCTTCCAGATGACGGCCCCCCATTTCCGGGAAGACCTTCTCTTGAAAACCGGATTTGCCCTTGGGAAATAATCGGAATTTTTCAACGCAAGCGCCCGGCAGACTGTCTCACCCGCTATTAAGAATCATGGACACCCGAGAATTCAACGAAATTATCGCCGCGAACTCATCGTGGATTTCTGCTCTCAGAACGGAGGTAGGCAAGGTGGTCATCGGCCAGCAGGCGCTGGTGGACAGGTTGATCCTCAGCCTCCTCTGCAAGGGACACGTCCTGCTGGAAGGCGTGCCCGGCCTCGCCAAGACGCTCTCCGTAAAAGCCATGGCGGGCACGCTGCACGCGCAGTTCGCCCGCATCCAGTTCACGCCGGACCTTCTGCCGGCGGACTTGCTGGGCACCATGATCTATAATCCGGAGGAAAGGCAGTTCACTGCCAAGAAAGGCCCGATCTTCGCCAATCTCATCCTGGCGGACGAAATCAACCGCGCCCCGGCCAAGGTCCAGTCCGCCCTGCTGGAAGCCATGCAGGAACGTCAGGTAACCCTGGGGGAAACCACCTACCGCCTGCCGGACCCCTTCCTGGTGCTTGCCACGCAGAACCCCATTGACCAGGAAGGCACCTACCAGCTTCCGGAAGCCCAGCTTGACCGCTTCCTCTTCAAGGTTCTGGTCACCTACCCCACGCGCGAAGAAGAACTCCAGGTGCTGGACCTCATGGCCAGCTCCGCCAAGCCGCCGGAAACCTCCCCGGTCACCACGCCGGAACAGGTGGCGGCCTCCCGCGACCTGGTGAACCAGATTTACATTGACGACGCCGTGCGCGGCTACATCGTGGACCTGGTGCGCGCCACCCGCTTCCCGGAAACGGTGGACGTGAAACTGCGCGGCCTCATCCGCGCGGGCGCATCCCCGCGCGCCACCATCAACCTGGCCCTGGCGGCCCGCGCCAACGCCTTCATGCACCACCGCTCCTTCGTCACCCCGCAGGACATCAAGGACCTGGCCCATGACATCCTGCGCCACCGCATCCTTCTCTCCTATGAGGCGGAAGCGGAAAACATCTCCACGGACGACGTCATCGACCACATCCTGACGAAGGTTCCCGTGCCGTGACGGCAGGAGGCGGCTCCCCCGTCCGCCCTTATCCTTCAGCCCCCGCGGGGCGCCTCACCGGAACCTGATTGAATTCAAACAGGGAGGATCACTTCATGGATAAAGCCTCAGACATTCTCAAGCGCGTGCGCCGCATTGAACTGCGCGCCAGGCATCTGGCCACGGAAAACTTCGCCGGGCAATACCAGTCCGGCTTCCGCGGCCAGGGGCTGGACTTTGACGACTTCCGGGAATACACGCCGGGAGACGATCCCCGCTTCATTGACTGGAAGGTGACGGCCAGGATGAACTCCCCCTTCGTGCGTCGCTTCCGGGAGGAACGGGAGCAGGCCGTCATTCTGGCGGTGGACGTCAGCGGCTCCATGCACTACGCCTCCTCCGCGGCCCGGGCTTCCAAGCTGGACTATGCGGCGGAAGTGGCCGCGGTGCTCGCCTTCAGCGCGGCCCAGAGCGGGGACAAGTGCGGCCTTCTCATTTACGGGAACAGCCACTCCCATTACATTCCCCCGGCCAAGGGCATCAAGCAGACCCTGCGCATCGTCCGTGAAATCGTAGCCAGTAAAAACGACGGGGCGGATCAAAGCATCGCGGAGGTAGCCCGGCAGCTCGTCCTTTCCCAGAAAAAGGCAGCCATGGTCATCATGCTCAGCGACTTCTGGAGCGAGCACAACAAGGCCGCCCTGGGACAGCTCAACTTCAAGCACGACTTCATCCCCATCCGCATCGCGGACCCGATGGAGCTGCACCTTCCGGACGCCGGGCGCGTCATCCTGAAAGACCCGGAAACCGGCAAAAGCATGTTCCTGAACCTCGCCCGCCAGGACGTCCGGGAAGCCCACGCCAACGTCGTGCACCTGCACCGTGAAAAATGGACGCAGGACTTCCGCCGCCTGGGCATCGATTTCCTGGACCTCCAGACCACGGACAACTTCATGCCGCCCCTCCAGGCCCTCTTCACCAGGAGGTCCCGCAAATTCTCACGCTAAACCCTTCTCCGCCAGCCATGCCAGCACCCGCCACCTTCCAGACTCCCCCCACGGCCATTCCGGAACCGCCGGCCTTCCCCACGCTGATGGAAACGCAGTCCCCGGACGCCTACCTTCAAGCGGGCTTCTGGGATACGTGGGGCATCTGGATCATGCTCGCCTCCATCCTGCTGGCCGTCGCCATAGCCGTCATCGTGCTCATCCGCAGGAAAGGGCGCACCCCCGCCGCGCCGCTCAGCCCGGCGGAAACCGCTATCCGGGACATCACGATGCTCCGGGAAACCCACCCCTCCCTCAGGCAGGCCGCCGTGGAATTCTCCCTGCTCCTCCGGAAATACCTGGTGGGGGAAACCAAAGACCCGGCGCTGTATGAAACCCAGCAGGAATTCAACCGCCGGGCGGACGCGCTCACCGCGCTCCCCTCGGAACTCCAGGGTCCCACGCGCGACCTGCTGGACCGCATGGCCTCCCTGAAATATGAGCCGGACACTCCGGAAAACGACTCCCTGGTCAACGAACTGGCGGACGACACGGTCCAACTCATCAACGACATAGAAGCGGACGCACACCGCACGAAGGAGGAAACGGACCTCGTCGTCAAAAAACCTTCCCCACGCCCCAACCAACGCTAGCACACCATGACGGAACACTTCCAATTCGCACAACCTGAATGGCTCTATGTCCTTCCCTTCATCTTGTGCCTCATTATCCTCCGCCGCAGGCGGGGGGCGGAAGGCTCCATCACCTACCCGACCGTTCGCTTCATCTCCTCCCTGGCGCGCAATCCCCAATCCCTGGCCGGAAAAATAGGGGCCATTTGCTTCGTGCTGGCGGCGGCGGCCCTCGCCATCGCGCTGGCGCGCCCCCAAAAAGTGGAGGATAAAACCTTCCGCACCGTCAACGGCATTGACATCATGATCGCCTTTGACCTCTCCTACTCCATGGAGACGCCGGACATGGTCCTCAACCGCATGCCCATCAACCGCCTGGTGGCCGCCAAGCATGTCATCACCCAATTCGTCGACAGCCGTCCGGACGACCGCATCGGCATCGTGGGCTTTGCCGGGAAAACCAAATCCTTCTGTCCGCTCACGCTGGACCACGCCCTGGTCAACGGCATCATCCGGGACTTCCATCCTCGCATGATCCAGGCGGACGGCACGGCCATCGGCTCCGCCATTGCGGCGGCGGCCACCCGGCTGGATGACCGCAAGGACACCAAATCCAAAATCATCATCCTGGTGACGGACGGCGCCTCCAACTCCGGCCAGATATCCCCGCTGGTGGCGGCGGAAAACGCGGCCAAGCTGGGCATCAAGATTTATACCATCGCCGTGGGCACGGAAGAAGGCACCCTGGCGAACGGAATGGTGGTGCAAAGCGAATTTGACGAACCCACCCTGCGGAAAATAGCCCAGCTCACGGGCGGGGAGCACTTCCGGGCCACGAACATGGCCTCCTTCAACAAGGCGTTCGCCTCCATCGGCAAGCTGGAAAAAAGCGAGGCCAAGGTGCAGACCGTCCGCCACATTGAAGAATACTTCATGTACTTCCTCGTAACGGGCGCCGCGCTGACGCTTCTGGGCCTCTCCCTGCAAGTGCTCAAACCGGCCCCCGCCCCGTAACACCATCCCTTTCCCGCCATGACCTTCCTTTATCCCAACGTTCTGTACGCGCTCATCCTCCCGGCCCTGCTCGCGGCGGCGGCCTGGTGGCTGTGGCGCCGCCGTTCCAGAAAATGGGAAGTGCTCGTCTCCCCGGAATACCGGCAGGAGCTGGTTCACGCTCCGGCCACCTGGCACCGGGTGCTCCCCGTCATCTTTGCCGTGCTGGCTTCCATCTTCGCCATCCTCTCCATCGCGCGTCCGGTGGACGGCTACACGGAGGTAAAGGAGATTCCCAAATCGCGCAATATCCTCATCGCCATTGACTGCTCCCGCTCCATGCTCAGCAAGGACGCCTCCCCCACCCGCCTGGGAAGGGCTAAAACCGCCGCCTACGACCTGCTGGACGCCCTGCCGGGGGACAACTTCGGCATCATCATCTTCTCCGGGGACGCCGTCCTGCTCATGCCCCTTACCCATGACCACAACGCGCTGAAGGAAACCATCGAACAGCTTCAATTCGGCTGGGTCTCCCAGGGAGGCACCAATCTGGAAAACGTCGTCCGGCTGGCCCTCCAGACCTTCAAGCGGGACAAGGAGGCGGACGCCAAAAACGCCCTGGTCATCCTCAGCGACGGGGAAGACACCGTCAACATCACTTACAAGACGGCGGAAGCCGCCAGGCAGCACCAGCTCATCATCGTAACGGCGGGCATCGGCACCACCATCGGCACCACCATTCCGGATGAGCAATCCCCCTCCGGCCTGTACCGGGACCGCCGCGGCCAGCATGTCGTCTCCAAGCTCAATCCGGAAAGCCTGCAATACCTGGCCCGGCAGACGGACGGCCAGTATGTGCAGCTCTCCGACGGAGCGGCGCTGAACCGCTTCGTCAGGGACATCGCGGACCGCCTGGACATCACGGAAGGCCGGGAGGAAGTGCGCCGCGTGCCGAACGACCGCTACGTCATCTTTGCCGTTCCGGCCCTCATCTGCCTGCTCCTCACTCTTCTGGCGGGTACCCGCTGGCGCTCCTTCCGCCGTTCCGGACGCCGCGGCATGACCGCCCTGGCCGCCGCAACCCTGCTCTGCGCCGGACTGCTGGGCACGGAAGCGCGCGCGGACACGAGCGCCCTGGACAACGTCACGGACCTGATCCGGACGGGAAAGACAGAGGAAGCCGTCAAGGCCATTGATGAAATGCTCGCCGTTCCGGACCTGGCGGAAGAAACGCGCCAGGCCCTGGAATTCGCCAAAGGCTGCCTGGAACAAAAAGCGGACAACCCCAAGGAAGCCGCGGAAGCATTCTCCCAGGCGCTCCTTTCTCCCAAAGCCTCCCTCCAGGCGGATTCCCACTTCAACCTTGGCAACCTGGAAGCCGCCCAGGCCCGTAAAACCATGATCTTCTCCCGGCCGGAAGGGGAACAACCGCAGGCGCAGCCCTCTTCCATTGATGACCAGATCAAGGAAATTGACGCCCGCCTGGCAAAAATACCCGTGGCGAAAGAACACGTCAAGGAAGCCGTCAAGCGCTTTGACGACGCTCTCTCCGCCTACGGCTCCCATGAAGGAGCGGCCGCCAACAAGGAGGAAATGCTCCGTTACGACAAATCTCTGGACGAATACCGCAAGCAGTTGGAGGAATTAAAGAAGAAATTGGAAGAGGAAAAGAAAAAACAACAAGAGCAGCAGAACAAGGACCAGAACAAGGACCAGAACAAGGACCAGAACAAGGACCAGAACAAGGACCAGAACAAGGACCAGAACAAGGACCAGAACAAGGACCAGAACAAGGACCAGAACAAGGACCAGAACAAGGACCAGAACAAGGACCAGAACAAGGACCAGAACAAGGACCAGAACAAGGACCAGAACAAGGACCAAGACAAGGATAACGCCGCGGGCAAGGAAAACAAGAGGGACGAAAATGAAATGAAAAACGCCCAGCTCCCCTCCTCCCCGGAAAAAGACAAGCTGCCTGAAACGCCCGGCATGGAAAAACCGCAGCCCAAGCCGCAGCCGGAAGAGGACAAGCCCGTACCGGTAGCCACGCAAAAGGAAAGCAAGGAGGAAAAGGAACGCCGGGAGGCAAGAGCCATCCTGATGGAACGCAGGGACATTGAACCCGGCTGCCCCGTTCCCCAGCGTTCGCCGGAAATTCCTCCGGACAAGGATTATTAACCCGTTCCGCCCGCATCCACGATGCCAACCCTTCAAACATATCCCGCAACATGATGAAAAAACTGCTCGCCATTCTTTCGCTCTTCTTCTGCATGACTGTCACGCTCATGGCTCAGCAGGTGGTCACCACCTGGCTGTCCGACGCCGTTGTGCCGGGAGAACAAACCCGCCTGTTCATCATCCTGACGGACGGCAGCATCGCCCGCCAGGACCCGCTTCCCAGGGTGAAGGGCGCCAGCCTGCGCTGGGTCAGCCAGGGCAACTATATCCGCTGGCCGGGGTCCCCCAACCAGTCCGCCTTCCTGATGGCCATTGAAGTAACTCCGGACGAAGTGGGCACCGTGGAAATCCCGTCCCTGACCCTGCAAGCCAACAACGGCCGCTCCTATACCACGCTTCCCCAGACGCTGACCGTCTACCCGTACAGCGCCATCAAGTGGAACACGCTGAACCTGAACGGCACTACGGTTCCGTACGGCATGCTGTGGCATGTGGACAACCAGAAGCCCTATGTCCACCAGCCGGACCGTTGCGAACTGAAAATTTATGCTCCGGAATACATTCTGGAATACACGGCGCCCACCATCACCACCTCCAACCTGGCTACATGGCGCTTTGAACCCACGCTGGTGGAATTGCTCCGCGGCCAGCCCCGCGGCTCCGTGCTCTATAAAGGCGTCAACTGGAACGTCATGACCTTCCAGAGCACTCTGTTCCCGCTGCGCGCCGGGGAAGTCACGGCGGCGGGCACTGTCACGGCACGAGCCGCCCTGCCGGAAGCGGACCCCCTCATCGCCAACTTCATCCGCTCGGAGGTGCTGGTGGAAATGTCCATTCCGGAAGTGAAAATCACGGCCCAGGAACTCCCGGAGGGAGCGCCCGCCTCTTTCACCAACGCTGTGGGGGACTTCCGCATCTCCGCCAGCACGGATGCCCGGGACCTCAGCGCCAATGAACCCATCACCGTTAAAATCAAGGTGACGGGCACGGGCAACATCCACAGCATTGCCTGCCCGGCCCTCACGGACGCTTCCAACTGGAAGCTTTACCCGCCCAACAAGCTGGACCCGGGCCAGAACACGCGCTCCATCCAGGGAACCGTGGAATTCCAGCAAATGATGCGCCCGATTGCCCAGACGGACGCCATCCCGCCCTTTGAACTCACCTTCTTTGACCCCAGCACGCAACAGTACAAAACCGTAACCACCTCCCCCATTCCCCTGGAATGGAAGGCCTCCGCCATCACCGGAACGGCGGCCGGCGGAGCCGCTCCCGCCACGCCGCCTCCGGCAGGCACCATTCCGGTAGCGGAAATGACGGACATTTACGGGATCATGCCCGCCGCCGTCATGAACGCCCTCACCGCTCCGGCCCACTGGGGATGGTACTTCCTGGCCTACATCCCCGCCGTCGTCCTGCTGGGCATGGCCCTGATCCGCTACATCCGGAGAGTCCAGAAGGAAAGCTTCACGGCCCGGGAACGCATGCGTTCCTTCCGGAGGCTCTCCTCCACGCCGCGCCAGGCCAGCTCCACGGAATTCCTGCGAGCCGCCGGCAACTTCATTGAATCCTACATTCCTCCTTCCAAGCAGAATGAAGAAATGAAAACCATCCTTCAGCTCCGGGATGACAGGGCGTTCAAGCCCTCCGGCTCTTCAGACGAACTGCCGCACGCGGAACGCCAGCACATGCTCCAGGCCATTAAAAAAGCCATCGCCAAGCTTCCCGTGCTCATCATGGCCGCCGTCCTGACCCTGTCCGTGGCCGGAGCAGCCGGAAACGCCGCGGAAACGGACAACCTGGGCGTGCAGGCCTATGAACAGGGAGAATACGCCAAGGCCATTGACTACTTCAGCAGGGAAAGCAACGATACGGACCTCTCCAAGTCGGAACGCGCCTATGCCAGCTTCGGCATCGGCAACTCCTACTACCGCATGAACAAGCCCGGTCTGGCCGCCCTCAACTACCGCCGCGCGCTGGAACTCTCCCCGTACTTCACGGAAGCCAGATACAACCTGCAATTCGTCGAACGCAAGGAGGGGGCCATCCTCCCCGCCAACACCACGGAAAACCAGTGGCTCACTTACATTAGCCATGATGCGCTCGGCCCCATCTCCATCCTGTCCGGCGCCGTCATGCTCACCTTCCTGGTGCTCCTGACCGTCACCCGCAGGCACGGGGCGCTGCTGACCATCCTGGCCACCCTCAGCGGACTGGTCACCGTGGCGGCCATCATGAACTACATCATGTACCCGGAAACCCCGGAATCCATCCCGGCGGACCGGCTGCTGGTCGTCACCCAGAAAACGCCCGGCAGGCACGCGGCGGACATGAACAGCCCGGCGGTCATCACCCTGCCGGAATCCACCCCGCTCATCCTGCGCGCGGAACGCGGCTCCTGGTACTACGCCAGCACCTTCCAGAACACGCCTGTCTGGATACCCAGGACGGACGCGCAGCCGCTGTAACGCTTTTTATCCCGCCCTCACCATGGGCCGCCCTTCCCGGAACACCGTATTTCCGGAAGGGCGGCCTTTTTTACGGCTGCGTTAAAACCCTCTTCGCAACCGGAAGAGGCTGGAACCAGAAAATGGCAGCACCTCTGATGCACCGTTCATGAGCGTTTTCCTCCCTTTTCCACTATGTGGCACGGAGATTTGCCGCCTTTCCCTGCTTCCTTTTCCATTTCAAGTAGAAAAAATCTCCGGAAGGTCCCCTTCCGGAGACGCACAGGCGATTCCCCGGTCTCCATGAACAAAAAAAGCCAATGCCCCATCATATCCACAGGGCACGCGTGTGTTAAAAACCGTTCGCTGGCGCCCTTCCGCCCCAGTTGACGCAAGGGCTTGCGGCGCTCCTGATGATGCGGAAAAAATCCGTGCGCCCCGTTTCGCCCGCGGGCCGGCCCGCACCATGGCTCACCAGGAATCCAGATGCACCTTCCTGCCCGGAGGCGGAAAAGCCTCGTCCAGCAAATCCACATCCTCCGCAGTCAGCTTAATGGACAAGCTCCGGTAATTCTGCTGAACATGCATGACGGAACCGGCCTTGGGGATAGCAATCATTCCGGGGCGGCGCAGAATCCAGGCCAGCGCGATCTGCACCGGGGTGGCCTCATGCTTCTGCGCAATCTCCATCAGAACCGGATTGCGGGACAGCCGCCCTTCATCCGCAGGCGAATAGGCCATCACGGGAATGTGGCGCTCCCGGCACCACGGCAGCAGGTCGTACTCCACGCCGCGATGGGCCAGATTATAAAGAATCTGGTTGGCGGCGCAGGAGACTCCCCCCGGGACGGCATAAAAACGCTCCATTTCCGGAACATCCATATTGCTGACGCCCCAGGCCTTTATCTTACCCTCCTGCTGCAGCTCAATCATGGAGGCAACCGTATCTTCAATGGGATGGGGACCGCTCCAGTGAAGCAGGAACAAATCCACGTAATCCGTCCGCAGCTTGTTCAGGCTCCGTTCGCAGGCGGCCTTGGTTCCGGTCCTGCTGGCGTTGCCGGGCAGAACCTTGGTAACCAGGAAAACACGGTCGCGCAATCCGCGGATTGCCGTTCCCACCAACTCCTCGTTGCCATACATCTCCGCCGTGTCAACCACGCTCATGCCAAGCTCAATGCCCGCACGCAGCGCCTCTACTTCTTCGGCTTCCCTCAAGGCGGATTTTCCCATCTTCCAAGTTCCCTGCCCCAGGGCGCAAACCTTCCGATGGTCCGGAAAAATTACTGAGTGTTCCATCATCAACTATTCTTTCTACCTGATCGTACAATTCCATGCTGTATAAACCTTTGACAGCATGCGAGAAAAAAAGCTCAAGAATCAGGACGTTTCCCATGGCCGCCTCATCCAACTTCTTCTCCCCTTCTCCCGGCGCGGCGCAAAACACCCCTCATTAAAACATTACTCAACATGCTACTGGTGAACGCATTTTAAAACAACCTCCCATCCGGGCATGCCGGCATCAAAAAACCCGCGCAACCGTCCTGTCATACGTGCTGCGGGGGCACCCCGCCTCCTGCCTGAAAAAATCTTCTCCGTCCCTCTTCGGCAGGAGGCCGCCCCTCCGGCACTTCCCCTCTTTCCCGTGAACTTTATCCCTCCGCTCCTTCCGGAAAAGAATTTCTCCCGGCTCTTCACAGGAACGGCAGCCGCACGGCGGGAGAGGTACTCCGAACCATTCAGGCTGAAAATTGCCGGTGCCGATAGCCCAGGCCATAACCGTCCTCCTTCCGTGTGGCGACAGTACCTTCCGGGAAAATCCGCCTCTGCGGACAACCGCAGCCGCCCCCTCTCCGTTCAGCCCTGCAAAGGTAAAATCAATCAACCGGAGTCCACGCCATTTCTTATCGCGGCGCCGGCATCCGTCAACGCCTTAATCCCTCCACGGGCATTTCAACGCCGTTATTTCCCGGGATCTGCGGCTCCTTTCCGTTGCTCGCCCTGAATCGTCATTGCCTGATATTCCTGATAACCCGGGCCGGAACGCCGCCTACAATCGCGTTGGCCGGAACATCCCCGGTGACGACGGCCCCGGCGGCCACGATGGCATTTTCCCCCACCGTCACGCCGGGCAAAACGGTAGCCCCGGCCCCTATCCACGCCTTCCGTCCTATCACGATGGGGCGCCCATAAACATGACGGCGCAATTCCGGTTCCTCCGCGTGATTCTCCGTAATCAGCTTCACTCCCGGACCGATCAGCACGCCGTCACCAATCGTGATTCCGCCACGGTCCATGAACGTGCAGCCGCAATTCACGAACGCGTTCCTGCCGAATCGTGTAAAACGGCCGAAATCGGTATAAAAAGGCGGCACGATCCAAGTCGTTTCATCGATCAACTCCCCCGTCAATTCGCTCATGACAGCCCGCGTCTCTGCGGCATCATGGTAGCCCGCATTCAACTCTCCGGTGATGCGGAAGGCCCTCGTGATCAACTCTTCTATGACCGGGTACTCGGGATCGTCCAGCCGTATCAACTCTCCCCGGCGCATTCTTTCCAATATATCCATCTGTTTTTCTTTTCAATTCTTCAAGTGACAATATCCATGGACCATTCCGCGCCCATGGAACTACCGGGCGCCCCGGCAACGGGAAAGCGGAGAACCCTGAATAAAATCCATCCACTTACTCTTCTTGTACGCCATGGCCTTCTGCCAATGATGCAATAAAAGAGGCTCTCCCGTTCACACGGTCCCAATAAAACCTTTCCTTCCGTTCTCTAATCGTGTGCTCCGGGAACATTACCGGGAAAAAGCTTCCATGGGATACTCCCGGGCAGCACCAGGCCTCACTTCAGGTTTTTACTGAAAAAATCCGTCAATTTGTCAAAAGGGATCATATTCACCCGGTCGTACAGGTCCACATGCCCGGCCCTGGGCACCCGGTAAAGCTCCTTCGGCTCGGCGGCGCGCTTGTAGGCGTCTTCGCTGAACTCCCTGGAATGAGCTTCCTCCCCGGTGATGAAAAGCAGGGCGCGGGGAGAAATCGTCTCAATATCGGAAAACGGATAGAAATTCATGAACTTCACGTTGCTGGCAAGCGTCGGATGCGTGGTAAGCTCCGGCGACTGTCCCTCCGGAGTAAACTCGCCGCGGGGAGTGCGGTAGAACTCAAAAAACTCCCGCTCAATGGGACTGGAATCTTCGCGAAGTTCATGCACAGTCCCGCCGGTATACTTGACGGGTCCGCCGGAAAACTCCACATACCGCTGCTCCGCCGCTTCCGCCAGAATCTTCTTTCTCTGACCGGGTGTCTGCGAATTCCGGAGACCGTTCCGGCTGGCAGCTCCCATGTCGTACATGCTGACGGTCGCAATGGCCTTCAGGCGGGGATCAATCTTGGCGGCGCTGATGGCAAAACTGCCGCTACCGCATATCCCGATCACGCCGATGCGGTCCCGGTCCACAAAAGGCCGCGTGCCCAAATAATCCGCGGCCGCGCTGAACGCCTCCGCATACATATCCGGAGAAACGGAATTCCTGGGTTCTCCGTCGCTCCCGCCCCAGAACGGTAAATCCAGGGCCAGTGTCACAAATCCCCGTTCCGCCATCTTCGCGGCGTACAGGTTCGCGCTCTGCTCCTTCACCGCTCCCATGGGATGGCCCACGATAATGGCGGGGCACCTGGCCTCCTTATCCATGTCCTTGGGCAGGAACAGGTTCCCGGCCACCTTCATGCGATACTGGTTATTGAACTTAACCTCCTGCTGGGAGACCCGGCCGCTCTTGTAAAAATTGTCCGCGTCCGAGGGCTTGTCCGCCGGAGAAGCCATGCTGCCGGACACGGCAAAAGCGCCCAGCGCGGTTGCCGCCAGAATTCCGGCGTTACGGGTGATGATAAATTTCGTATTCATTGGTTGTTCTTTCCTGTTTTATTGTTCCGGCGTTCCCACCGGACCCTGCCAATATTAACAGGCAGAGGAAAAAACAGGTAGCCCGGTCCTCCTGCATTATTGCCTGATCCTGCAAAATGAAACAAAATGAAGTTGCTCCCGCACCCTGCCTTGAATAACATGAAGCCTTCATGAAGGAAAAAGAAAAGGAACAGGGGGAAACGTCCGCCTCCCTGCCAACTCCTGCTTGCCGTCAACGGAAACCGCTGCGCCTTGCCGGAATGATTGCAGGCTGGACGTATGGGAAACACCAGGTGAGCACGGCCATTCCCGGGCTGGAGCTCCACCGCTGGGAATCCCCCACGGAACCGCACAGCTATATGTTTTCCCCCCATCTTTGCCTGATCGCACAAGGAACCAAGCAGATCCTGCTGGGGGACGAAGCCTACCTATATGATGCGCAAAGTTTTGTTGTTTCCTCCGTGGAGCTTCCCCTCGTCTCTAAAATCATGGAGGCCAGCCCGGAAAAACCTTACCTGGGATTGACGCTGGAACTGGATTTACAGGAAATCTCCCAACTGATGCTTCACGACAGCGTGGCCACGCGTCCGGAACGCCCCACAGACCGGGGCATCGGCATCAGCAAAATGACTCCCGCCCTGCTCAATGCAGTGGAACGCCTGATGGAACTGCTGGAAACTCCCGCGGACATCCCCGTCTTCCTTCCCCTGGTGCGGCAGGAAATCTATTACCGTCTCCTGATGGACGAACAGGGAGGGCGCCTGAGACAGATCGTCGTGGCTGAAAGCCATAGCAGCCAGATAGCAAAAGCCATTGACTGGATAAAAAAGCACTTCGACCAGCCGTTGAGCATCGGGGAACTGGCAAGCCGCGCCGGCATGAGCCCGTCCAGCTTCCACCAGCACTTCCGTACCCTCACGGCCATCAGCCCGCTTCAATTCCAGAAACGCATCCGCCTCAATGAGGCCCGCCGCCTGATGCTTGTGGAAAACATGGACGCAGGAAACGCCTCCTTCCGCGTTGGGTACGAAAGCCCTACCCAATTCAACCGGGAATACAAGCGCATGTTCGGCAACCCGCCGCGGACGGACATTAAAAGGCTGCAAACCATGCCAATCTGAGAGGTAAACGGAAGAGAGCCGTCATCCCGTTCCACTACGGATTCTTACCGTCCTTTCTTAAAATAACAGGGGAACAGACCAAACACCAAACGATACGGTTGCGGAAAATAAAGCTTTGATCTGCTCCTCTTTCAAGAAGCAGTGCATGAGCGGCTTGCGCCCCGCGCAGACATGTGGACTTTCAATTAACGCACTCGTGAGAGTGCGACTAAAGATGCTTTCACGGATAGGGCCGCCGGAACCGTTTCAATCCACGCACTCGTGAGAGTGCGACATCACCAATTCCGGCGACGCGGAAGTGATGAAAAGTTTCAATCCACGCACTCGTGAGAGTGCGACCAGGCCATATAAGCCAGGGGACTTTCATTTTCGGTTTCAATCCACGCACTCGTGAGAGTGCGACCAGGCTATCACCCTGGCGGAATACAAGCTTATCGTTTCAATCCACGCACTCGTGAGAGTGCGACCAACGCCGGGGGCCTGCACTTCACAATTTATCAGGTTTCAATCCACGCACTCGTGAGAGTGCGACTTCCGCAAGATGTAAAATCCTGCATTGATAACCTCGTTTCAATCCACGCACTCGTGAGAGTGCGACATATATGTTTCGTCGATAATGTTGCAGGTCTTGAGTTTCAATCCACGCACTCGTGAGAGTGCGACCAAAAATACCGTTAAAGAAGAAAGGCGTTCGGGGGTTTCAATCCACGCACTCGTGAGAGTGCGACATGAGGGTGCTTTACCGGGCTATCAGTGCAGAGGTTTCAATCCACGCACTCGTGAGAGTGCGACGTCCCCGGTATGATTCCCAGCGAAATTGAAGCGGTTTCAATCCACGCACTCGTGAGAGTGCGACTTAATAAAAAAAGCATAATAACAGGGGTTACAAAGTTTCAATCCACGCACTCGTGAGAGTGCGACAGGGTTGCAAGTGCGCCTTGATGCTGATTGGACGGTTTCAATCCACGCACTCGTGAGAGTGCGACATTCAGGCAATGGAAGAAGCCAGAATCAGAAAGGTTTCAATCCACGCACTCGTGAGAGTGCGACCAATAGAAGAAATTGCAAGTTGTTCAAACATATATTGTTTCAATCCACGCACTCGTGAGAGTGCGACTGGGGAGGACTATTTCGAGAGTGACGTAGAAGAGGTTTCAATCCACGCACTCGTGAGAGTGCGACCCTGTGGCATGACAACCGACTCCCTGACCCTGATGTTTCAATCCACGCACTCGTGAGAGTGCGACCATGCGTCAGTCCTGGCAGGCTCAACAGCAGGCGGTTTCAATCCACGCACTCGTGAGAGTGCGACGACAAGTTTCTGAGTACCATCAACCCCTTCACGGGTTTCAATCCACGCACTCGTGAGAGTGCGACCCGCTCCAGAATCATCATCCCTCAAATGTAATACAGTTTCAATCCACGCACTCGTGAGAGTGCGACATCAAGGGCTACGGGAGCCTTGTCCTCTGCTCCGTTTCAATCCACGCACTCGTGAGAGTGCGACGCTGAAATGGAACGGCTATGTAGTCGCCTTGCACGTTTCAATCCACGCACTCGTGAGAGTGCGACGTAAATGTCAGACATCTCCTGCACGTATCCACGGTTTCAATCCACGCACTCGTGAGAGTGCGACCGTTCAGCAAGTCGTTGCTCAGCCCCACGCTGTCGTTTCAATCCACGCACTCGTGAGAGTGCGACAGGGGATTTACCATCCTGCCGGGACCATCTACCAGTTTCAATCCACGCACTCGTGAGAGTGCGACCCCATTGGCCGGGGAAATTCCCGGGAGGTGGAAGGTTTCAATCCACGCACTCGTGAGAGTGCGACCTGATAAAAGAAGATGGCTTACAGATACATAAACGTTTCAATCCACGCACTCGTGAGAGTGCGACCTACTTGTCCTCTAGAGTAGACCTGCAGGAAAAAGTTTCAATCCACGCACTCGTGAGAGTGCGACGGGATTGATGTTACTCCGGTCAAGGTTCCTGATTTGTTTCAATCCACGCACTCGTGAGAGTGCGACTAATTTACAGGGGCTCATAGTGGTCCCTAAAATAGTTTCAATCCACGCACTCGTGAGAGTGCGACCATAAGACTTTGAATCACGGAGGAAGGGGAACAGTTTCAATCCACGCACTCGTGAGAGTGCGACTAAAGATTTTTGTCATACACGTTTACAAGTCATCGTTTCAATCCACGCACTCGTGAGAGTGCGACTAGAACTTGTTAGAACCTCAACATAAATCATCATGTTTCAATCCACGCACTCGTGAGAGTGCGACCATGCTTTACCATTCAAATAAACTGACAGAACAGGTTTCAATCCACGCACTCGTGAGAGTGCGACGAATGAGCGATGAAGAGATCGCGGCTGTTGACAAGTTTCAATCCACGCACTCGTGAGAGTGCGACTCGGGTACTTTTGCAATGCGTTGTGCACCATAAAGTTTCAATCCACGCACTCGTGAGAGTGCGACAAGACTGGTCCTTCTACGTCAGCCGACCCATTATTGTTTCAATCCACGCACTCGTGAGAGTGCGACCATTGAGCTTGTTGATGTTTGGAGGACCAACCTGTTTCAATCCACGCACTCGTGAGAGTGCGACGCGCGGCCCTTTTTACAGCTTGGGTAGGATTTGGTTTCAATCCACGCACTCGTGAGAGTGCGACGCGTCCCAGGAAATATTCCCTCACAAAAGATGGAGTTTCAATCCACGCACTCGTGAGAGTGCGACGATTCCCAAGCTCCATTTGGAATCTATTCTTGGTGTTTCAATCCACGCACTCGTGAGAGTGCGACACTATGAAGGATAACGATGAGGACTGAAGAATGCGTTTCAATCCACGCACTCGTGAGAGTGCGACTGCAAAATCGGAAGCACGATTCAGGCATAACAAGTTTCAATCCACGCACTCGTGAGAGTGCGACCCCGGAGCCACATTGACATTCGTGATCCCTATGAGTTTCAATCCACGCACTCGTGAGAGTGCGACCACGGCTAGTACCTCCTATGACTTCGTGCTGACCGTTTCAATCCACGCACTCGTGAGAGTGCGACCGCGGCTTTCCGACGTAGGTATTCCGAAGCATTTGTTTCAATCCACGCACTCGTGAGAGTGCGACTCAGGAGATTTATCGGGTCAATATCAATTCCGGGGTTTCAATCCACGCACTCGTGAGAGTGCGACGCGTAAGTTCTAACGTGTGTTTATCGTAAGGCATGTTTCAATCCACGCACTCGTGAGAGTGCGACCACGAAGAACGCATCCCCTTTGAAGAGGACTACATGTTTCAATCCACGCACTCGTGAGAGTGCGACACTCCTGGCGTATCCGGTTCCGGTACTCCTGCTGGTTTCAATCCACGCACTCGTGAGAGTGCGACGGCCTGGACGCCTATGGCTTGAGTATCAACAGCGCAACGGGTGTTTTGCGCCAACCTCCCATGGAGGCACACATATTCCAGGCCGTAAAAAAGAGATGATAGTTGTCAAGATTAGAACCCCAACGGATTACGTAAATCGCCGGTGTCCCGGGAATTTTCTGTGAGCTTGGGGTTGGCGGAAGGGAGACCGGGAGACGCGCTTTTCATGCGTTAAAAAGCCCACATCTCCGGCAACCAGGGCCTGTGCACGATGCAGGAATATCCTAGCCTGTTCCCTCTTTCCCGTCCAGAATTTTGCAGGCCCCTCCCCGGAAACCGCCTTATTCTCTTTTCCACAAAAGAAAAGGCGCCCCGGGACTGCCGTGGTCCCGAAGCGCCCTGCGGAAAATATCCGCGGTTTACATAATGCTTTTGCGCGTCCACCTGTTCAGGCTCAACAGCCATACCAGCGCCAGGGAGACGGCGGAGGCCAGGCAGGCCAGCAACGGTATTTTCACGGCGGCGGGGAGCCCCCCCATTCCAATGAAGTTCACGAAGTCATAGGAACACTGGACAAAGAAGAAGTGGCACAGGTACACGCCGAAGGTGAGCGCCGCCACCTTGCCCAGCACCGGGCTGGGCTTGATCCTGAGCCTGCTGACGATGGCAAAGATGGCAAAGGTCATCAGGAAGACGTTGATGCCGGAGAAGTACCAGAGTACCTCAAGCTTGGAATATTGGCCGGGGAAGTGCTTCTGCGTTTCCAGGAAGCCGAAGAACGTGACGGCAAAGCCGACCAGGAAGAGGGGAACAGTGATGGCGAGCATCTTTTTCCAGCTCCAGGCCAGCGGGTATTTGGCCAGGTAATGGGCCAGCACCATGTACCCCAGGAAGCCGGCAAAGTTATAGAACATGCCGTACGGGTTCCAGTCGCAAACGCCCAGAATGCCCATGTTGCCGTAATTGCCTTCATAGCCCAGCGCCGGGGCAAGCATCTGGAGGTAGGGGAGAGTCATGCTGAATACCCAGATGCCCAGGAAGATTTTCACATCCTTCCTTTTGGCCTGCGTCAGCCACGCGCTCATGATGGGCATGAAGAGGTAGAGACCCACCAGCATGTATACGTACCACAGGGGCGTGGTGTCATAGTTGAAGTTGAAGAGAAAGGTGTAAAGCTTGCCGACGGTGGCGCTCCAGGTGTAGTTGTCCATCACGATGTTGGGGCTGGCCGTATGCACGCCCGCGGCAAAGTAGCCGAAGTAGAGCAAGGGAAGCACCAGGGACCAGACGACGAGCGGAATCAGCACCCTTTTGAGGCGCTTGGAGTAAAAAGCGCCCATTTCCATGGTGACGGGAAAGAGCAGCACGCCGGAGATCATGGCGAACAGCGGCACGCACGGCCGCACCAGACTGCCCCAGAAGACGGCGGATTTAAAGTTGAAGGTGCCGTCAAAACTGCCTACGAACGGATCGCAGCAATGGGCCACTACAACGAGAAAACAGGCCAGGATGCGCAGGAAGTCAACCCAGGCGATGTGGGTGCCGTGGGAGGTCAGTGGTTGGTTGGTGCTCATGGATGTGTGGTAGGGAAAATTGCCGCATCGTCGCGGACGTTCCAGGAAATATACCCGTTTCCCGGAAACGTTCTATCACAAAATGGGGAAAAGAAACAAAAGCGCCCAGGAACAGGCCTACGAGAGCGGAAGAAAGCCCGGGAAGAAGCTAAAAACAGCGGCAAGCCAGTCAGAAGAGGCCGTGTTTCCTGTGGATTTCAACTTTTTTGCCGCCCGAAGGGCGCAATAAACGCCGCAGGCCCTCTTCCGTGCTACTTTAACTTTTCACCGTTTGCCGGAGGGAATTTCTTGTATCCGGCAGAGTTTATCTTTTACCCAACCGGGTAAGCCCGGTTTTCCCGCCCTTGCAAGAAAAATCCCTCCGCAGGGCTTCGGCGGCAGTTCATCCAATGAAGGCCGCCCGGCCTTCATTCCCAGGAGGGCGTTTTCCGTTTGGACTGCGGGGGCATTTTCCTGCGCTGTCTTTATACTCATAATCACGCCGCCTGGGAGCCAGGGTTCAAGGCTCCCCTCACGCCCCGGCCGTCTTGAAACTGCCCGGAGGCGGGATGATGTTGCCGTAGCGGTGAACGGTTTCGGAAACGGCTTGTTCCCGGAAATAGCCCAGCAGTTCCAGGCGTCCGTTGGCAAGCACGGGCCGGTCCAGCACTTCCACATCCCGGGCGCGTGCGGCATTCGCCAGAGCCTCGGAGATGCCCGTTCCACGCAGGAATTTCACGCCCTGGGCTGCCTCCGGCATCCGGTCGATGAGTTCGGCTTCCGTCTCCACCGTCAGGGACGCATAGTAACCGTTCATTTTCTGAATCCAGGGATGGCCTTCCTCCACGCTCAGGTGCAGGGCTGCTCCGCACAGTTTCGCGCCCAGCAGCAGGATGGCGGCGTCAGCGTCAGACATGTTTTCCACACGGGCCAGTATCCCCTTCACGGGTACGTAACGGAATGTGTTGTTTTCCCCGTAGATATGGGAAGGGTCATGCTCCACGCCGAATTCCTCCATCCACCACTTGGCCTGGGAACCGGCCGCGGAACGGATGCGCTTGGCGCAGTCCGGCAGTTCGGAGCACAGCTTTTCCACCAGCCCGGTGATGCGTTCCCCCGGCGTGCGCAGTTTCTGCGGGAGCGCCTTTTCCTCCCAGCTTCCCAGCATGGTGAGGTAGTTGGGGCCGCCGGCCTTGGAGCCGGGCCCCATGGAGGAGTGGTTCCACCCGCCGAACGGCTGGCGGCGCACGATGGCGCCGGTGATGACGCGGTTGATGTACGCATTGCCCACCTGCACCTTGCTTTTCCACAGGGCGATTTCCCGTTCATCCAGGGACTGAAGTCCCCCGGTGAGGCCGAATTCGGAGTCGTTCTGGATGTCAATGGCTTCCTCCAGGTTTTCCGCACGGATGATGCCCAGCACCGGGCCGAAGCATTCCGTCTGATGGAACCAGCTTCCAGGCTTCACGCCCAACCGGATGCCGGGCGACCAGAGGCACGGGTTGTCTTCCGAGGGTTCCGGCTTGAGCAGCCATTCCTCCCCGGGTTCCAGTTGCGTGAGCGCCCGGAGCAGGTCGCCTTCCGGTTCCTTGATGAGCGGCGTCACCACGGAGCTGACCTCCCAGGAGCCCCCCACCTTCAGGCTGGCTGCGGCATCCTTCAACTGGCGCAAGAAGGCCGGGTTGTCATAGACGGAGGCCTCCACAATAGCCACGCTGGCGGCGGAGCATTTCTGCCCGGAATGGCCGAAGGCGCTTTTTACCAAATCTTTCACGGCCTGGTCCGGGTCCGCCGTGGCGGTGATGACCATGGCGTCCTTCCCGCTGGTTTCAGCCAGCACATGCAGGTCCGGCCGCAGTTCACGCAGCATTTTCCCGGTGCGGTAGGAGCCCGTCATGATGATGCCGTTCAGGCGCGGATCCATCAGGAATTTGTGGGAAATTTCATTGCGCGGCATCGGCACGAATTGAAGCACGCTCTTAGGTACCCCGGCGCGCCAGAACGCCTGGACGATCTGCCAGGCCGTATAAACGGCCAGCTCGGACGGCTTGAACACCACCGTGTTCCCCGCCATCAGCGCGGCGGCCACCCCGCCCGTGGGAATGGCGAAGGGAAAGTTCCAGGGAGACATCACGCAAACGGTACCCAGCGGTGTCATTTCCACGCCGTCGTTCATGCCATCGCGGTCCAGCCCTTCCGCATAATAGCGGCAGAAGTCTATGGCCTCACTCACTTCCACGTCCGCCTCCGTGGGCACCTTTCCGGCGTCCCTCACCATGGCTGCAATGGCCTCCCCCCGGATTCTGGACAGCTCCTGCGCCGCCTGGTGCAGGATTTCAGCGCGTTCGCCAACGCTCTTGGACGCCCAGGAGGCGCGGGCCTTGTCCGCCGTGTCCAGCGCGTGTTCAATCTGGTCAAAGTCCGCATACGCGAATTTGTAGGAGACTTCATTGTGGCGGGACGGGTCGCGCCCCACGCCCCACAGGTTGGTCGTGATTTCCTCACCGTTGATGACCAGGGGAATTTCCTCGCCGGATTTTTCCTTTTCCGCGGCAATCAGGCCGTTGATCCATTCCGCATTCTGCCGCAGGGACCAGTCCGTATCACGCTCATTGGCAAAGGCGTCCCGGTAATGCGTGGGCTGCACGGGGTCCGTAGCGCGGTTCTGCGTACGGTTGGGGCCGTATTTCACGTCGTCCTTCTCCTGGCAGGCTTTTAAGAACCGCTTTTTTTGCGCCTCCCAGCTCCGGGAGCCCGGCGTCATGCCGAAGAGGTCATGCAGGAAGTTTTCCTCACTGGTGTTTTCATCCAGCCGCCGCACCAGGTAGGCAATCGCGCTGTGGAAGTCTTCCTTCAGCACCACAGGGGCATACAGCAGCAGGCCGTCCGCCGCCTGGCGGATGACGCGCGCCTGATGGTTCGCCATCCCCTCCAGCATTTCAAATTCCACATGGTCCCGGACGCCTTCCCGCTCACGCAGCAGCATGGCATAACACAAGTCAAACAGGTTGTGGGAGGCAACGCCGAACTGCACATATCTAGCGTTCTCCGGCATGCAGCCGTAATGGAGCATTCTCTTGTAGTTGGCGTCCACCTGGGCCTTCGTGCCGTATGGGGCCTGCGCCCAGTCATGCATGGAGGCCTCCACTTTCTCCATCGCCAGGTTGGCGCCTTTCACCAGGCGTATCTTGATGCGCGCGCCGCCCTTCTCCACCCGCTCCTTCGCCCAGGCGCACAGCTTCATTTGTTCCTCCCAGGAGTCCGGCAAATAAGCCTGGAGCACAATCCCGGCTTCCATCTGCATGAATTCATCCTCCATCAGCGTGCGCTTGAACGCTTCCGCCGTCAGGTGGAGGTCACGGTATTCCTCCATGTCCAGATTCACGAATTTGGGTCTTTTGGAGCCGTCCGGCAGTGTCACCGCATTCGTGATGGCCGCCCGGTACAGGATGCGCAGGCGCTCCTGAATCAGCTGCACGGTTTCTTCAAAGGCCACCAGATGAATCTGGCTGAAAATGGCTGAAATCTTGACGGAAATATAGTCGCAGTCCTTGTCCGCCAGGCGGTCCACGACCTGCTGGAGGCGGTGGTGGGCCTCGCTTTCACCCAGAATGGCCTCTCCCAGCTGGTTGATGTTCATCCGGATGCCGGCCTTGCGCCTGCGGCGCAGGTGGGAGCGCAGTTTTCCATCCTCCGCCGGAAGAATCACGTTGGAGCTCTCCTTCCGCAACTGGCTGGTAATCATGGGCATCACTACGCCGGGAAATTGTACGGAGAATTTGTCCCCCAGCTTCATGGCGAACCGGTCCGCGGCGGACAAATAACGGGGAATACCGTAGCCGTCCAGCAGGTAGCGGAACAGCTCCGCGCCCCGCGCCGGCGAGGAAGGGCGGAACACGCGGTCCGCCAACGCCAGCGTAAAGGCCTTGCCCGCAGGGTCGTTCATCATGCGCTCCATCTGCTCCGCCTGCTTTTTCTCCTTCCTGCGCATCCCGGCATTCGACTGTTTCAGAATGGATTCCGCCAGTTCCACAGCCTTGGCGGCCAGTTGCTGGTCAGTCCATTTGTCACGGCGCGCCGCCGCCATCATGTCCGGGATGGATGAGTCTGTCATAACGGTCCGAAGACTAGCCCCGGACAGGGGCAAAATCAAGCCAATTTGCCGGGCCCTTCCTGTGGAGAAGGGAATCACGAAGAAAAAACGCGTCCCTTGATTCCGTGACGGCAACCGGGAACCCTTCCTGTCCGTTTCCGGAAGCTCCGGAAAACCGCATCAATCATACCGCGCGGCAGCCAGGCGAGCCCTCCTCAGCTCTTCCCGGAGCTGGTGCGCGCGCCTGCCGCAAACGCTGGCGCGGTCCATGTCCCGCACTTCCTCCAGAACGGCAACCGCCCGGTTGAAAGCCTCCTCACTCTCCGCCGTGTGGGCGTCCCGGTACAGCGCTTCTTCCAGCCGGACCCAGAGGGGATGCACCATGGAGAGCAGGATCAACTGGCGTTCTTCCAGGGGAAGGGAGGGATCATCCGCCCTTTTCCGCCACGCTTCCAGGCATTTCCGGATGGAAGGGGCATCACAGGCCTGGAAGGATTCGCAGAGGAGCGCCGCCGTTTCCCGGTTTTTCTCCAGGCGGCGGGCTGCCGCGCGGGCGTTCAGAAAGGCCGGAACCGTGCAATTCAGTTTTTCCAGGCGTTTCATCGTTCCCGGATAATCCCGGAACCAGGCTTCCGCCGGCACCGGTTCCAACGCCCGGCAAATGGCGGCGGCCTCCTCCGCAGGGTCTCCACCCTTCGGAACGTCATTCACCAAAGTCACCGGGCGCACGCGCCGGGCCTTGTCCGCCAGCAGGGCCGCCTTTTCCCGCAGGGATGCGGCATGCGCTCCCCCTTCCACCAAGTCAAATACACGCCCCCTGGAATCAAGCAAAACCACCGCAGGCAGCACGCGCACGCCATGCTCCGCCGCACGGGACAGGCTGCCGCCTTCTTCCCAATCCTTCACGGAGGGACGTTTGGGCACTGTGACAAACTGCACGTCACGGACATGTTCATCCAGCGCACGGCGTTCTTCCGTTCCTGGACGGAGCGCCTTCAGCCAGCGGGCTTCCGCCGCGCCGGGCTCCGCAGAACCGTACACCACCAGCACGGGAGGCGGCGGAGAAGGAGGCGGGGCGCAGGAAGCGGGGGAATCCTCCGCTTCCGCACGGCCCGGAACCGCCGTCACCAGCGCCAGGCAAACAGACGCAATAACCGCTGCAACCTTCATGAAAACTGCCGGCTTCAGGCGCGCCGGATGGTAATGCGCTTGTAACGGCCGTCGCCTTCCTCGGATTCCGTCGCAATGCCTTCCATGGATTGAAGGGCATTGTGCACCAGGCGGCGGTGGTAGGCGTTCAGCGGCTGCATCTTCATCGGCTTGCCGCTCTCCTGCACGCGTTCGGCCAGGGAACGGGCCTTTTCCAGCAGGCGGGCCTCGTTGCGTTCCCGGTAGTGATCGCAATCCACCTTCACGCGGGGTGCATCCTCCATCTTGCGCTGGATCATGCGGTTGACCAGGTACTGGAGGTCGTCCAGTCTGTCCCCGTCTCCCCCGATGATGTACTGGGAATCCGGGGAGGAAATATTCAGGCACACGATGCCGTCCGCCTCCGTTACTTCAATATCCGCGGAAAAACCCAGGGAGGCCAGAAGGCTCTTCAAACTCTGTTCAGCTATTTCTTGCACCGTCATCACTTTAATTCAATAGGAAAATGGTTCCATACCGGAAAAGCCGCCCCGCGCCATAACGGCATGAGCCTTTTTTCCAATACCCGATTGACATAAAAATCATAACCTATTTATTCCCCGCGTCTATGAAAATTTGTGGAAGTTCCGTCCCATTTCATGTACGCAGCGTACCCCCGTCCCGCTGCGCCGGAAACGCCGCTGCGCTGCTCCCTCCTATTCCGGCTTCCCCTGCTCCGCTCCTGTTTATTCCACCTCCTTCATTCCGTCCGCCCCCTGTTCCAGACGGTATTTTTTCACGGATGCCGGAATTTTTCCTCCTTCCGGATAAGTCTTTACCACCACCGTTCCGTCATCCTCCAGCCTGACGGTTCCCATTCCCGTGCGGCAGCAGCCCACCTGCTTCAGCATGGCAGAGGCGGAGATGCAGCTCTTATCGTCGGAGACATTCGGTTCTTGGGAAATGCGGAAAATGCGCATATATGAAGCTCCTGCTCCCGCTTCATGAACCAGAACCAGTTCAGGAATGCCGTCCCTGTCCAGGTCCACCAGCCTCATGCACGGTTCCCCTGCGGGAGAACCGGCAAAGATTCCCACAATATGGGGCTGGTCCCCGTCTTCCCCGCAGAAATTCATTTCCGCCACCAGATAAATTGAATCTTCACCCGAGCCATGGGAGCGGTCGGCATAGAGATGCACGCGGCTAATCATGCCGTAGGGAATATCCGGATTTTTCGGCACTGAGAGGCTCTCCACCGGTTCCAGATGCAGGGAACGCGGAGGCTTCCCGAACGCCGTCCGCGTGTCCACGGCTACATCCCCGCGGTCTTCCGCCTGCTGCCCTGCTGCGAATGAAGCATGGACCACAGGCAGAAAAGCCATGCCAATCAAACAAGCCTTTTCCATAGATGCCATTCTCTATCATATAAACGTTTCAAGTCGAGTTCTTTTCAACGAATCTCCATCATCCCTGAACGGAGGCTGCTGACAAAACATGACAGAACATCACCGGAAAAAGAGAAGTCGAACCCTTACCCGTATAGAAGAAATTCGGTC
The DNA here is from genome assembly GCF_023516715.1 of Akkermansia massiliensis. Lineage (NCBI taxonomy): Bacteria > Pseudomonadati > Verrucomicrobiota > Verrucomicrobiia > Verrucomicrobiales > Akkermansiaceae > Akkermansia > Akkermansia massiliensis. Next base: position 1,290,602 of record NZ_JAMGSI010000001.1, read on the forward strand.
CCATCATGAACAAGCAAATGAAAAAAAAGACGCCGCCCATGGAAGACAGCCTCGCTCCTTTCACCGACGGAAAGGAAGCGGAACCCCATTACACGGATACGATTGATCCGGAGCTGATCAAGCCCACTCCGAAGCCTACGCCGCCCAATGCGGAACCCTCCGCTCCCGGCTCCATGAAAATGCCGGACAATACCACGGAAAAAATCAAGGATCTGGACACCATGCGCTCCAACGGCATGGACCAGCCGCTCACAAGCAACCTGGGAGTTAAAATAGCCAATGACCAAAATACACTTAAAGCCGGAAGCAGAGGCCCCTCTCTGCTTGAAGACTTCCACTTTCTGGAAAAAATGGCTCATTTTGACCAGGAGCGGATACCGGAACGCGTGGTTCACGCAAGAGGTTCCGGGGCACATGGCTATTTTCAGGTATACAAGTCCCTTTCCAAGTACACCAAGGCGGGCTTTCTGCAGGATCCGGGAGAAAAGACCCCGGTCTTTGTGCGTTTTTCCAACGTGCAGGGCTTCCGAGGATCTCCGGATACGGTGAGGGACATCCGCGGCTTCGCCACCAAGTTCTATACCAAGGAAGGCAACTATGACCTGGTGGGCAACGACACGCCCGTCTTTTTCATTCAGGACGCCATCAAATTCCCGGATTTCGTCCATGCCGTCAAGCCGGAGCCCCACAATGAAATGCCTCAGGGGCAGACGGCCCACGACTCCTTCTGGGATTATGTTTCCCTTCAGCCTGAAACCCTGCACAACGTCATGTGGCTCATGTCCGACCGCGGCATTCCCCGGAGTTACCGGACCATTGAAGGCTTCGGCATTCACACGTACAAGCTGGTCAATGAAGAAGGGAAAAGCACCTTCGTCCGCTTCCACTGGAAACCGGCGTATGGTAAAAAATCCCTGATCTGGGATGAGTCCCAGGCGTTGACAGGACGCGATCCGGACTTCCACCGCAAGGATCTCTGGCAATCTATTGAAGCCGGGGATTATCCGGAATTCGAACTCGGTTTGCAGCTCATTCCGGAAGAGGACGCAGACAAATTCGACTTCGATATTCTGGACGCCACCAAGCTCATTCCGGAAGCGCTGGTTCCCGTGGAAATCGTCGGCAAGATGGTGCTGGACCGCAACCCGGACAACTTCTTTACGGAAACGGAACAGGTCGCCTTCTGCCCCGCCAACATCGTGCCGGGCATCGATTTTTCCGACGACCCGCTACTTCAGGGCCGCATCTTCTCCTACAGCGACACCCAGCGGCACCGCCTGGGCGGAGCCAACTTTACGGAAATCCCCATCAACCGGCCCGTCTGCCCCTTCCACAATAACCAGAGGGACGGCTTCCACCGCATGCAGATAGACACCGCTCCGGCCAACTACGATCCCAACTCCATCGGGGACAACTGGCCGCGTGAAACGCCCCCGGAAGAAGGCGGTTTCTCCACCGCCCCCCAGCCGGTGAGCGGCGTCAAGGAACGTCTCAGGAGCCCCTCCTTCGCGGAATACTATGCCCAGCCCCGCCTGTTCTGGATGAGCCAGACTCCCGTGGAGCAAAGGCACATCATTGACGCCTTCAGCTTTGAAGTAGGTAAGGTGACGCGCCCGTACATCCGGGAACGGGTAGTGGACCTGCTGACGCGCATTGACCCAAACCTGGCAGCCGGAGTAGCTAAAAACCTGGGCATTGAACTCACGGAGGAACAGCTTAACCGGGAACTGCCCAAACCGGTCTGCGGCCTGGAAAAAGACCCGGCGCTGAGCCTGTACGCCAACCCGGACGGCAACCTCAAGGGCATGCGCGTCTCCCTGCTGGCGGCGGACGGCGTCAGCCTGAAATCCGTGGAGGAAATCTGCAGCGCCCTGCACAAGGAAGGCGTGCACCCCCAGATTCTTGCCCCGCACATGGGAAGCGTGAATACGGAGGAAGGGAAAGACCTGCTTGTGGACGGCACCCTGTCCGGCAACCCCTCCGTCGTGTTTGACGCCGTCATCGTGCCGGAAGGAGAGCAGAGCATTAAAACGCTCCTGATGAACGGAGACGCCAAGTACCACCTGCGCCAGGCATACCGGCACCTGAAAGCCATCGGCCTGCCCGGCGACGCCAGTGAAATGCTGGAAGCAACGGACCTGCCCCGGGATATGGACGACGCCGGGCTGCTCACGCCGAAAGACACCAAGGCCCTGATGAAACCTTTCATCACGGCCATGAAACAACACCGCGTCTGGGCCCGCGAACCCAAGGCGCTGGATTTCGGCGCCTGATTCATTCCCATTCAGAAACCGATTCAATACATCATTAAACAGGGGCTGCCGCACCGAAAGGTGCGGCAGCTTTTTTATCCATAACGGCAGACGTCCAAATGATGCTCCAGGCAAAAGCAGCATTCATGCAGTCTTAACGTTCCATGCGGGATGACCTTTCTCCGGGACAGCCGTAGATTTTTTCCGAAGTGGGTTTCAACCGTTTCCATTTTATCCGGGGAATGTAAGGCACTTCAAGCCAGGGCGCCGCTGGATCAAATTTCAGCCCATCCGCAACCGAAGGAAGGGTAGATTCTCATGAATCCCGTCCAGAGTTGCCCTGACCGTTGAAGAAGCCAGCCCGCATGGAATGTGCAGGCCTTCCATGCCGGATGAGCCGGAGTTCATCATGGATAAGGAGGCGCCAAAGTTGTTCAACTACCTCACTACAACCAATAATAAACAAAAATCATGGATAAAATTACCTCCATCAACGGAATTTTACTGACGGCCCATAATGATTTTTATGAGCATGAAAAAAATAATTCCGTTCACATCACAGAGGATGAACGAACGGCCTGGAACTCCAAGGCTGAAGCATCTGAAGTTAATTCCAAAGTAAGCACGGAAACATTCGATGCCCACAAAGCGGACGCGTCAGTCCATATCACGGAAGAGGAGCGCAACCGATGGAATACCGCTCCCCACTTGGATGAGAGTGGCAATATGACGCTTGCAGGAAGCCTGACGACGGCAGGGACCTACAACGCCAACGGCGGCATCAATATTCCGGTTGATCCTGTCACGGAAACGGACGCGGCGCGAAAACATGAGGTCAGGGTACTTAACGAGATTTCCAATGGAGCCGCTCGGAATTATTTCAATTTTTCCACGCCTCCGTTTGGTAAATTGCTCTCGCCGTTTTCCTGGCTGGCTACCTATTGGCCTAAACCGGCAACGGAAAATGGCTGGGTGGATTTTAATTTCCGATGCGCGCCTTTTGGGCAGGAAAGCGATCGTGGGGGGTCTTATACCGCTGTGACCGGAGTTTTTTTACCACTGACTACCGGTTTGGGATATCAGCGCATGTTCCAGGTTGTCGCTGGCGGATTGTTGAATGTCACGCTTAATGAGGAGTGGTCCGGACCTGACGATTATCCGTTTTCCAGCCCTACGGAAGGTGTATCCATGTGGTGGGATGTTTATTTTGGAGACCAGCTCGCGGACCAGGACAACAAAATTCCCGCGCGCGGGAGGCTTTGCAGATTTAATCACAACACCAAACAGGTAGAGCTGTTGAGCAAGACGGCGCTGCTGCCTGACAATTTCAGGCTGCGGGGGATTGCGATAGGATGGGGAAATGACGGTAATGGGGGTATATGGGTTGTGGGAACCAACGAAAAGACGGCAGGCCGGCTGGAGGCCTACCGCATTTGTGAAAACACATGGCTCACCTCATCCTATCACAATTGTGTCAACATGCAAAATATAAGGCTATTATGTGATAGAGAAGCGCTGGAGGTCGGAGTGGAGCCGTTAAAAACTTACACAGGCCTTTACGGGGAAAAATCCGTAGTGGCGGAATGGTGTGAAATGATGGAAGTTAAATCATGATGAAAGCACAAATACAAATACAATTCCCATTGTTGGGAGAATGGGACAAATTGAACATGACTGCCGTTTTTCCCTCTTCCGGAGGTTTTATAGAGTCCCGCATTTACACGGAGAACGACATTCCTCCTTCTCATGCTCCGGCCCTGGAAGCTGTGGTGGAAGCCCTTGTCTCCATGGGCGCGCCCTGGCAGGTCCAACAGGTGTGGGCGAGAGTGGAGCAGTTCATTTCCAAGGTTCCGGAAGGAGAGCAGGAAAGTCCTATTGAGATGACGGAGGGTGTGGTCCTGACGGTTGACGCCGTCAATGAAAGCGGAGGACACCGGAGATTCACCTCCGTCCATTATCCGGATTTTGTGCTCATGAACTCCGCCGCTGTAGATTTTTTCAAGCATTTTACTAAATAATAGATTGAACATCAACAAACAAGATACTAAAAAAGATAAACAGGCGGAGTCTGGCCGCTGGGGGAGGCGGGTCAAATACCTGATGGCGGCAACCATGGCAGCATCGGGCGCCAGTGGATACGTTAGACATTCCGGGGATGCGGGGGCGGAATACACGGCAAGCTGCCATGCCGCCGCCCTGCTCCGGGAATCAAGGCATATTCCCTATTCCCGGGCACAGCCGGGAACGGACATGCCGTCCGTTATGCAGCAACATGCAAGCAAGTAATCATGTGCACCAGAACCCGCGCTTACCTGACGCTCCTGAGAGAGTACAAGGCCGAGATTGTCATGATTGTAGGCTTTGCTGCCGCTGCAATCATGTATGCCGACATGCGGACGTTCATCAATGAACAAACCCGCACCCTTACCGAAATTAATTTACGCCTTTCCAATCTCGAACACCAAACTCAAAAATAAATATCGCACCCGACCAAGGCCAGAGTGTATCCGCCTGGTAAACCACCTATAAAAGAAAACCCCGCAAGCCATTAAGCTTGCGGGGGTTATTAATGGTACACGGAGAGGGATTCGAACCCCCGACCAACTGTGTGTAAGACAGCCGCTCTACCACTGAGCTATCCGTGCATGAGGTGGCGGGAATATATACCGGAGAACCCGGACCGGCAAGGAGAAAATGAGAAAAATGCGTCCTTCTCCCCCTACCTGATGTCCACGCGCCGGAGCGCGCGGTAATGCAGAATGACGAAGAGGACGCACAGGACGGCTTCAGACCAGTAGAAAATGTCCAGGGCGTCACGGCCGGAGGTGAAGCCGTAAGAGTGCAGGCCCACGCCCAGCATGTTGACGCCCCACCAGGCAAAGGCGATGATGACGCCGCCCACCACGTTGCTGAAGTGGAGCAGCCAGGGGGACAGCCACCCGGCTTTCCGCGCGTGCAGCACGGTCAATTGCCACAGCACAATCATCAGGGCCCCGTTTTCCTTGGGATCCCAGCCCCAGAAGCGCCCCCAGGATTCATTGCCCCAGATGCCGCCGAAGACCGTTCCCACCAGCGTGAATACCAGGGAGAAGCACAGGATGCCGTAAGCCATGCGGTCCAGGGATTGTTCCGTTTTCCTGCCGATCAGGCGCAGGGGGGAGGCCAGCAGGTACACATGGGAGAGCACCGCCGCCAGCAACCCGGCCGCGTACCCCAGCACAATGGTGATGACATGGGTGGAGAGCAGGAAGTTGGAGCGCAGGATGGCTACCAGGGGGTCCATGTGGTCCACGGCCTGGGAGGATTCGTACAGAATGCCCATCTGGCAGGAGAAGGCCCCCAGCAGAAGCCCCGCCGCCAGCACGATGCCCTTTTTGCTGAACAGCTCCGCCACCAGCGCGCAGAGCACGCCCATGCACGCGATGAAGGCGATGGTTTCATACGTGTTGCCCACCGGGGACCTCATGGTGATGAGCACGCGGATGACCAGGGCCGCCGCCAGCACGCCGGTCCCCGCCGCACCCAGCAGCCACGCAGGGCTGAACCCGCCGGGCCGCAGAAAACGGCGCCAGAGGGGAGCGTTGGCGGCAGGACGGAAGAGGGCGCAGAGCAGCAGGCACACGAACGCCGCCACAAAGACGGCCAGGGAGGCATAGAGCGGGTCCAGGCGGTAGTAGAAGATTTCCCTTTCCAGGCTGTGCCGTTCCCCGGCGGAGGCGGCTTCATTGGGCTGCGCCAGTTTTTCCAGCAGCAGTCCTTCCGCCTTCATCCGCAGTCCGGAGGCTTCCGCGCCTTCCATGCCGATGGCCTTGCGTTCCAGCAGGGAGGCCATTGCCAGAAAGGCTCCGGTGGCTTTGTCCGGGGCAGCCGTCCAGAGACGCTCCCCATTCTGGCCCGCAGAGGGGAACCAGCGGGGGAATTCCATCCGTTCCATGGCGGAGGGGTCTTCCAGCATGATACGGGAGCCGAGCATCCAGCCGCGCACCACGTCAAAGTTGCGGGAAAGGGCCAGGATTTCCTTCTGGGCTTCCGTCAAATCCGTTTCTCCCAGCAGCCGGATTTCCCGGACGGCGCGGGTCATTTCCTCCCAGTGTTCCGCAATCTGCGCGTAGGAGTATTTTTTCCGCTTGTCCGCCTGGTCCGGCAGGTGCAGACGCCTGACCACTTCCTCCCGGTTAACCAGGAAAACGGGGTATTGTTCCGCGAATTCCGGGCGGAACATGCAGTCCAGCATCCATTCCACCGGAGAGAGTTTCCTTTTCCCCTCCGGCGTCTCCATGGCAAAGCTTCTTTTGCCCAGGGTCCGGAGCAGATGGAAGCCCGCGTACGTGGAGACGGGCTTCAGGCGGCCGCCGTCCTGGACGGCCATTGCCCCGGCCCGTTCCACCAGGAAGGAGGACCAGGGCACGTAATGCTCCACCCGGACCGGATGAGAGGCAGGCCGGGCCGCCAGCATGCCGACGCCGAAGATTGCCGCCACCAGCACGCAAATGCCTATCAGTCGCAGGCGGCGCTTGCCGCCGGGAGCGGGCGGCTCCAGATGGTCGTCCGCCGCCTCCGCTCCGGCGGGAGCCTGGCCGGGTTTGCGGCGCAGGTACCTTCCGAAGACGCAGGCAAAGTGCCACAGCAGTCCCGCGGCAATGATGTAGGAAGACCATTTGGGCATTTGCTCCAGGGGATTGTGGGAAGCGCGGAGGACGGAGATGAGCCTGCCCGGATGCAGGGAGTCCTGCCCCCAGCTCATCTGGTACAGCGTCCAGCCGGAAAGGCGGAGAGGCTCGTTCATGCGGATGACGGCATCATACTGGCCGCCGGATTCCGGAAAGACGGTTACCTGGGATTCATAGGATTTGGGCTTGGAGGTGCCGGGATAAAATTCCGGCACGAAACGGTTCAGGCGGAGGTCAAACGGCAGGGACTGCTCGTGCACCCGGTCGCCCTGGGGCAGTTCCACCTGGTCCACGGCCACCGTCATTTTATTGCCCAGCATGATGCCGGCCAGCAGCAGCAGAATGCCGCCGTGGGCCACCAGCACGCCCGCGTGCCTCCAGGTCCACCGGACGCGGAACATCCCGCCTATGAGCAGGTTGGCAAACAGCAGGGCGCAGGTAATGCCCATGCCGGGCAGCGGCAGGGAAACCAGGGAGTTTTCCCCGCCCAGCGGCATCAGCACATACGGCGCGCCGAAGAAGGATTCTATGGCCGCCTCCGGCCCCATGGAGGAAGACAGCCGCACCTGATGCAGCGTTCCGGCAAACGTCAGCACCAGCAGGATCAGCATCAGAGCGATGCCCAGCCCGTAGCTTCCGGCGAATTTCCAGAGGCTGCGCCCATATTTCATCCACACCGCATCCGTGCGTTTCCAGTCCATCAGCGTAAGGCGTCCGTAAGTAAAAAGAGGGCCGATCACACGATCAGCTCGTGAAACCGGCCCCAATCATGTTTCTGGAGAAAGGACGATTAGAAGTTGTCCGCCAGTTCTTCAAAGAACGCCTGGGGATGCACGCAGGCCGGGCACACCTTGGGGGCGGTGGAGCCGGTGTGCACGTAACCGCAGTTGCGGCACTTCCACTGGATTTCCTTTTCCTTGGCAAATACCTTGCCTTCGCGCACGTTTTCAGCCAGCTTGAGGTAGCGCGCCTCATGGTGCTGTTCCACAGTGGCAATCTGGCGGAAGGTTTCCGCAATGGCGGGGAAGCCTTCACGGTCAGCCACCTCGGCAAACGTGGGGTACATTTCGGACCATTCGTCGCGCTCGCCGGCAGCGGCGGCCAGCAGGCATTCCTCCGTAGATTCCAGGGGGGCCGTGCAAACGGTGTGCGTTACTTCAACGCAGGCGTCCTTCAACAGCTTGAAGAACACCTTGGCATGTTCCTTTTCATTGTCGGCGGTTTCCAGGAAGATGGCGGCAATCTGCTCATAACCGGCTTTCTTGGCCACGCCGGCAAAGTAGGTGTAGCGGTTGCGCGCTTCGGATTCTCCGGCAAAAGCCTTGAGAAGGTTCTTTTCTGTTTCTGTTCCTTTGATGGATTTCATAAATTAGTCATCTGGTTGCGTAAGCGGGATTATCCTAATCCGGGCTTGCCGAAAAACAAGCTTTTATTGAATGAATCTAAAAAATCATTTTCCTGCCGATTTTCCGGAAAAAGCCTCGCGCCACGGGTCATCCAGCTTGCCCGGAACGCTTTCCAGCTCCCGGAGGATTTTCTCCCGCTCACGGGAAATGCGCTCCTGGTCCGCGGGGTCCGGCGCGGGGGCCTCCCCGGGCACCGGCAGCAGCCCGTCCGGCGTTTTGCCGCCGTCCGGGGAAATCGGCGGGGTGACCTCCTTGCCGTCTTCATCCGTCCCCGGTTCCGGATTGTCCGGGTCCGGGTTATCCTTTTTTCCGGAGCTTTCCGGAGCGGCCAGGTTCCGGTACAGGAACACCAGGTCCCCTGCCTCCACGGCTCCGCTGCGTATGTCCGCCGGAATGCGCGCCCGGCCCATACGTTCCTCCGTCACGATCAGGTTCGCGACCCTGCGGTTTTCCTCCCTGCCCGGAGACTGGGAAATGAGCACGGTTCCCGGCTCGTAAACGTTCCCGGCCAGCGCAATGAGCACATAGTTGTGGCTGGGGTACACCTGCTCCACCTTCCCCACGTACACGGGAGGCCGGGCGGTCTTTTTGACGGGCCGCACCTGCTGGGAGCAGGAGGCGCCCAGCAGCGCGAACGCCGCCAGAGCAGGCAGGGAAAGGATTCGTTTCATGGGGAGGGGCTTTTCTCGTCGTTTCATTCCACCAGCACCTTGCGCGGACGGTTGGTATTGTCCGCCGGGGCAATGATGCCGCGGGATTCCAGCAAATCCATCATGCGCGCCGCGCGTCCGTACCCGATGCTCAAACGCCGCTGCAGCAGGGACGTGCTCACCTTGCGCTCAATGACAGCCACTTCCAGGCATTTGGCGTAGCATTCCTCCTCCGCGTCGTCCAGCGGGCTGTCCGCCCCTCCGCGGGAGGGTTCGTCCAGGGATTTCTGAACCTCTTCATGGAATTTCTGCCTGGCCTGGGAGGCGCAGTGGGCTACCAGGGCTTCCACTTCGTCATCGGAAATAAAGGCGCCCTGCGCCCGCTCCACCTGGGCGGAACCCGGCGGCAGGTACAGCAGATCGCCCTTGCCCACCAGTTTTTCCGCGCCCTGCCTGTCCAGAATCACGCGGCTGTCCGTGCCGCTGGCCACCTGGAAGGCGATGCGCGTGGGAATATTGGCCTTGATCGTCCCCGTCACCACCTGCCTTCTGGGCGTCTGCGTCGCCACAATGAGGTGGATGCCCGCGGCGCGGGCTTTCTGGGTCAGGCGGCCGATGTTCGTTTCAATGTCCGCGCCCACCGTCTGCATCAGGTCCGCAAGTTCGTCAATGATGATGACGATGTAGGGGAAGCGTTCAGGGATGACGCCGTCGTCCTCCAGGTCCAGTTCATCATCCTCTTCCGCGGGCCATTCCCCCTGGGATTCCAGGTCACGGGCAATGGATTCCGCCAGGGCTTCATCCACCTCCCCGTCTTCCGGTTCCTCCGCCTCTTCCGCAGGCGCGTCCGGCGGCCGCTTGTTGAAGGCTTCAAAGTTGCGCACGCCCACCTTGGCAAAGCAGTGGTAGCGGTGCTCCATTTCATTCACGCACCAGCGCAGGGCATTGGGCACTTTCTTGGGGTCCGTCACCACCGGCACAATCAGGTGCGGCAGCTTGGAATAAGGCTGCATTTCCACCACCTTCGGGTCCACCAGGATGAGCCTGAGCTCATCCGGCCGGAATTTCAGGAGCATGGAGGAGATAATGCTGTTGATGCACACGGATTTGCCGGACCCGGTGGCCCCGGCCACCAGCAGGTGCGGCATGGATGCCAGGTCCCCGATCACGGTGCGGCCATACACGTCCTTCCCCAGGGCCAGCGGTATTTTCTTCTTGGGGGAGCAGAAGCCGGGGTCCTGCAAGAGTTCCCGCAATGGCACGGCCACCTTGTTGCGGTTGACGATTTCAATGCCCACCGTGTCCTTGCCCGGAATGGGCGCCACGATGTTCACGCTCTCCGCCTTCGTCGCCAGCGCGATGTCCTTCGCATACTGGTCAAAGGTGTTCACGCGCACGCCGCGCGCGGGGTAAACTTCATAGCGGGTGATGGTCGGGCCGCGGGTAATGTCCCCCGGCGTCACGTCCACGCGGAACGTCGTCAGGGTATCAATGATCTTCTGCTGGATTTCCAGCATTTCATCCTTGTCCTCTTCCGTAGGGCCTTCCGGCTTTTCTTCATAATGCAGCAGCTCAAACGGAGGAAGCTCGTAATCCCGGAATTCCTCCGTAGGCGGCGTGGACAGTTTGGAGAAAGGCTGCTCCCTGGGAGCGGGCTTGATTTCCGCCGGCTTCGCCACGGTAATCCTGGGGCGCGGCGTCAGCGGAAGATGCCCCTGCGTACGCGGTGCGCGGGGGGCGGGAGCGGGGTCTGCGGACCTGGCAGGGGAAGCCGCGGCCACTTCATTATATAAGCCTTCCAGGTCGTCCCCGGTGCGCTGCAGGCGGGGAGAGGATGCCCTGCCCTTTCCGGCCGGCCTGGGGGCGGACAGGGCCGCATCTTCCATGCTGGCCCTCACGCGCGCCGCCTCCCTGGCAAGCTGCGCGGACTGGCGCGCCATTCTTTTCTCCTTCCTGTTCATGCGCCAGGCGCGCCACTCCCGCAGCATGGCGCGGAACAGCGGGCGGGGATGCATTCCCGCGGCATAAACCAGGGCCAGCAGATAGCCCAGCCCGGAAAGAACCAGCACGGCGGACGTGCCGGTCAACGGAAGAAGCAGCCCCGTTCCCAGCAGATGTCCCGCCAGGCCGCCGGCGCCCTGAATCTGGTGGCGCGCCACCCATGCGTCACCCGGCACATGCCCGGCCGTCAGGAACAGGCAGCCGAACAACAGCAGGAAAAGGCCGCCGTACACCACGCTGCGGGGCAGACTTCCACGGTGCAGCAGACGGTAAAGCCCCCACCATTCCAACAGAATGACCAGCATCCAGGCCATGCCGCCCAGCGCCCAATAAAGAATCCCCGCGCCGTACAATCCCGCCACGCCCAGCACATTGGAGGTGCCCGGAATCACCTGACCGGAATCATTTAAATAACTCCAGCCTATTTCCCGCACGTCAAACGTCAGCATGGCCGCAAGCAGCGCAGCCCCGCCCAGCAGGGACACGACGCCCCACGCCATTCCTATCCAAACAGGGGGACGCCCCTCTTCACGCTCAAATGCATGATGCTCCTGCACATCCAATGCCATACCTGCCTTCTATCCTAACAACTCCGCGCCCCCAACTCAAGGCTAAACAAAAGGAGGGGGTCCGGAAGGCCGCAGGTTTCTCCCGATTACGGTGGAAATGACAGATTTCAGGAAGGAAAAACCCGGAAGAGCCTCCTTTCCGGACTCCACCGAACAGCGTCATGCATAGTCCTTCCCTTACCTGCGCAAACGGCTTCATTCCCCTTCAAACCAACACAAATACAGCAATAACCAATTCAACCTTCCTATCTTATTGATTACACTAATTCAACCATATTTCTATTATAAAAAGACATGTTATTCAATACTTGGGCACCTGTAATAAAATATCCAGCGGATTGCAAATCCTATCAAAATAATAGGGTACGATAAATTCCATCATAACACACTTAATTACATATATTTATATACAGAAAACAATAGTTTGAGTTAAATTTTTTTAGTTTTTTAAGGCGCGGGAATGATAAATAAGTATTTTTTCTTTAATGATTACTATTGACATCGGATTTGCAATCCGGTAACTCTGCCGCGCCGCTTATGTACATACATATCTGCAAACCGTTTCTTGGAAGCCTCCTTGCCGGAATAGCTCTCATCATCCTCATTCCGCTGCTGCTGACCGTTTCGGTACTTCTTGTACTTTCTACAGGGAAATCCCCGTTTTTTCTTCAAACGCGCGTAGGGTACAGGGGAAGACTGTTCAAGATCATCAAATTCAAAACGATGAACGACCGGAAGGATGAAAACGGGCAGCTCCTGCCCGATGAGCAGAGGCTGTTCCCGCTGGGGCGCTTCCTCCGCAGCTCCTCCCTGGACGAACTTCCCCAGCTCATCAACATCCTGAAGGGTGACATGGCTTTTGTGGGCCCCCGTCCCTGGATTCCGTCCCAAATGGCCGCGTTCCCGCCCAACTACTGCCGGAAGCGCTGCTCCGTGCGTCCCGGCATCACCGGCATGGCCCAGATCCACGGCCGCAATGGCATCCCCTTCTGCCGCCGCCTTTGCTATGACCTGATCTACGTCCAGAACGTCAATCTGAGAATGGATCTCTCCCTCCTTTTCCAGACGGCCCGCACGGTCGTCATCCGTGAAGGAATCCAGCAGTGCAACGAGGCGTTCCAGAGCAAGCTGGGGCAGACCCTCGTTCATAACGACCTTTCCCTGCCCTCCTCCCCCCCTTCCCAGAAGATCATTCTGAATACCTCCATCCAACCTCTCTCCAACCAATGAACATCAACAACCTAATCAGCAAAGCCGCCCTCTGCTCCGCAGCGCTGGCCGCTTCCTCCCTCCTGCCCTCCTGCGTCAGCCCCAAGGAAGTCCTGTATATCCAGGACGTCTCCGGACAGACCAATGAAAAGATCAAGGGGAATTACCAGACCGTCATCCAGAAGGACGACCAGTTATCCATCACCGTCAGCAGCAAGCAGCCTGAACTGGCCGCCCCCTTTGCCGTCTCCGAAATAGGGTCCAGCAGCCAGGGCACCAGCTCACGAAAGGGTTACCTGGTGGACGCCAACGGCTACATCGTCCTGCCGGTCATCGGAAAGATCAAGGCGGCCGGCAAGACCTGCTCCCGGCTGGGGGATGAAATTGCCGCCACCCTGCGGAACAGGGACTACATCAGCGACGCCTCCGTCAACGTCCAGATCACCAACTTCAAGTTCTCCGTCCTGGGTGAAGTGGCCTCCCCGGGCACCTACAACGTGGACGGCCAGCGCCTGACGATTCTGGAAGCCCTCAGCCGCGCCGGAGACCTGAACATCGACGGCAACCGGGACATCACCCTGATCCGTGAAACCAACGGACGCCGCCAGATCGCCACCGTGGACCTCCGCAGCAAGGACCTCTTCCAGTCCCCCTATTATTACATTCAGCAGAACGACACCATTTACGTGACGCCTGCCGAACGCAAGATCAACACCCGCAGCGATACCGTCCAATACATCGGCTGGACGGCTTCCGGCCTCGGCCTGATTATCGGCATCGTTGCCCTGTGCGCCCTGTAAGCGCACATCCCCCCATTTCCCGCCTTTCCGTCCTCCGGAAAGGCGGAGCCTTCTTTGATTGATTCCTTTTTATGCCAGATACTCCTGCTCCCCCCGCAGCCCCTCCCGCCGAGGAACCGGAATCTTCCCTGTCACTGGATGTCATCACCAGCATCCTTCTGAGACGCTGGTACTGGATTTTGCTCTTCGCCCTTCTCGGAGGCGCCGGAGCCTATTACGTGACCGGCAAGCAGAATTACATTTTTGAAAAAACGGCCAGCGTCATCATGCGGGAATCCAACAAGGATTCCTCCTCCTCGGACCGCATCAAGGTGGAACTGGGCATGGATTCCGGAGCCGCCAACCTGGCCAATGAAAGCTTCATCCTCCGCTCAAGCACAGTGATGCGGAACACGGTGGAGGACCTGACGCTGAACGTCTCCTACTGGAAGCAGCAGGACCTGCGCCAAATAGACCTGTACAAGGACAGCCCCATCACCGTGACGTTTGACGACATCGCGGAGAACCGCTTCTGCACCTTTGACGTTACGCTGGAGCCGGAAAACGCCGTGACGCTGACGTACCATGACGCCGCCGGCAACCCCATCCAGGAGAAAGGGAAGCTCCACGCCCCCATTTCCCTCCCCTTCGCCACCGTCACGGTTTACCCCACCTCCAACATGCCGGAAACCGTTTCCGGGACCACCATCACCGTGCGCCGCATTCCCGTGAACGCCGCTGCGGACCAGCTCCTTGCCAATTTTACGGTCACGCGTCCGGACGCCAAGGAATCCAGCATCCTGCAAATGACGCTGACCTCCACCAATCCGGACAAGGCCGCGGACACGCTGAACAAGCTGATCGCGGTTTACAATGACCACTCCACGGAGGAACGCCGCACGAAGGCGGTGAAGACGAAGGATTTCATCCGGCGGCAGCGCGGCCAGATCGGCGCGGACCTGAAGGAAGTGGACCAGAAAATGGATGATATCAAAATCAAAAACGACATCATCGCAGACACGGAAGCGTCCATCTCCGCAGACTTCAACGCGGCCCAAACCCTGGACAATTCCATCTTTGAGCTCCAGACGCAGATGAAGCTGGCGGACGGCCTGAAGGAAAACCTGGACGCCCTGGGCCACAAGGCGGGTCTCATTTCCCTGGATACCGGCATTGCGGATTCCGGGGTTTCCCGCCAGATTGAAGCCTACAACGCCGCCTATCTGGAATACCAGAAGGTCGCCGGAAGCGCCGGGGGGCAGAACCCCATTGTCGTCACCCTCACGAAGAGGATGGACGCCACCCGCAGCGCGGCGTCCAGGTCCCTGGACAATCTCCGCAACAATCTGGAGCTGAAACTCCAGGAACTCACCAGGAAGAGGCAGGACATCGCCAAGCGGCTGACGGCCACCTCCGGAAAGGCCCGGGAGCTGACCCCCCTGGACCGTGAACACCGGGTGAAGGAGGAACTTTACCTGACGCTTTTAAGCAAGGAGCTGGAAAACGACCTGACGCTGGCCCTGACGGAATCCTCCGCGCGCGTGCTGGAATCCGCCCACGGCACGGATTACCCCATCTCTCCCAACACCAGAAAATCCGTGCTGACCGCGGCGGCGGGGGGCGCCATCGTCTGCATCCTCGGCTTCCTGGGGCTGGCCCTGCTCAACAACAAGATAAAGAACAGGAAGGACCTGAACGCCGTCACGCACCTTCCCGTGGTCGCGGAGCTTCCGGCCATGACCAAGAAGGAGCAGCGGCAGGTGGCCCGCATGTTCACGGATGAACACTCCGTCATTTCTGAGTATTTCCAGATCCTGTGCCACAATGCGGACTCCATGCTCCCCGTCACCCGGAACCAGGGGCACGTCATCCTCCTCACCTCCACCATGCAGGGGGAAGGGAAAACGTTCATCTCCGCCAACCTCGCCATGTCCTTTGCCAACATCGGCAAGCGCGTCCTGGTCATTGACGGGGACCTGCGCAAGGCCTCCCTGTCCAAGCAGCTTGACGGCAAGGGCCGCAAGGGGCTGAGCACCATCCTTCTCCGCAAGGTGGAAGACCCGTTCTCCGTCATCCGCACCCTGCCGGAACATCCCGGAGTGGACATCCTGTACGCCGGGCCCCAGGTTCCCAACCCGGTCACCCTCCTTTCCCTGCCGGAAATGGAGGAGCTCATCCGCCTCTTCAAGGAACGCTATGACGCCGTCATCATTGACTCCCCGCCGTACGGCATCCTGGCAGACACGGCCATCCTCGCCAGCCACGCGGATATTTCCCTGTACGTCATCCGCAGCAACAGGATAGACAAGCGGCACATCGCCACCGTCCAGCAGCTTGCGGAATCCGGCCAGCTTCCCAACATGGGCTTCGTCATCAACGCCGTGGATTTCAAATCCAGCAGCTACAGCTATTACGGCTACGGCTACCACTACGGCAACACCTCCAAGAACAACCCCTCCTGATTCCCGGCCTTGTTTTCCTCCCTCTTTCAACCCAGGTTTAAAACCGCTGCGCTCTGTCCGGACGGAATGGATATGCACTGCCATTTGCTGTGGGGCGTGGACGACGGAGCGCACATCCTCCGGGACAGTCTGGAAATCATTTCCCGATTGAAAGAAAAAGGATTCAGGGGAGCCTATTGCACCCCCCACATCAGCAGCCGCTATCCCTCCAACACGCCCGCCCGCCTGAAGGCCCGCTTCCAGCAGCTTCTGGATGCACTGCCGGACCGGGATTTCGACCTGCGCCTGGCGGCGGAATACATGCTGGACCACCATTTTGAACAGGCGCTTGAGGAGGAAGAGCCGCTCAGCCACGACGGCAGCCACCTGCTCGTGGAGCTTCCCCAGTTCCGCCTTCCCAGCGCCTGGAGGGACAGGCTCCAACTGGTCCAGGAGAAAGGCTTCGTTCCCGTCCTGGCCCATCCGGAACGCTACGGGAAGATCATGCCTCCGGAGGAACTGGCTGCCCTGGCCTCACAGGGAATCAGCTTCCAGGGGAACATAGGCTCCCTGTTCGGGCTTTACGGGAAATCCTGCCAGGCGGCCGCCCGGAAATTCCAGAAGGAAAACCTGTACCTGTGGTGGGGAACAGACGCCCACAATGCCAACATGCTCACCAAACTCCGCCTGTAACACCTTCCCCGCCGGGAAGGGCGGGACGCCCGCTTTTTCCCTGCATCCGCCGCCATGAAAATCACCGTCATCACCGTTTGCCGCAACAGCGCCGCCACTCTCCAGGACACCCTGGAAAGCGTGCTGGCGCAGTCCTGGACCGGCTATGAATACCTGGTCGTGGACGGCGGCAGCACGGACGGCACCCTGGAAATGCTTCAGGACGTTGAAGAGCGCTTCCACGGGCGGCTGAAATGGATTTCCGAACCGGACAACGGCATTTACGACGCCATGAACAAGGGTGTCCGCATGAGTTCCGGAGACGTCGTCGGCTTTCTGAACGCGGACGACTATTACCAGGACAACGGCGTTCTGGAAACCATTGCCGGAGCCTTCGCGCAGCACGGGACGGACGCCGTTCACGGCAACCTGCATTACATCAATGCGGCCCGGAAAGTCGTCCGGACATGGCGCGGAACGGACTACAAGCCCGGCTCCTTCCAGCGCGGATGGTGCCCGGCGCACCCCACGTTCTACTGCAAAAAGGACTGCTTCACCCGCTATGGCGGCTTTGACCCCTCCATCGGCAGCGCGGCGGATTTTGAGCTGATGCTCCGCTTTATTGAAAAGAACCGCGTCTCCACAGCCTATATCGACCGCAACATGGTCTTCATGCGCACCGGCGGTTCCAGCACGGCGGGATTGCGGGCCATCCTGCGCAATACGCGCCAGAACAGGCAGGCCTTCAGGAAAAACAGCCTTCCGTGCCCGTGGCACTACGGCGTCACCCGGCTGCTGTCCAAGGCGGGCACCACGGGCAATCCCGTCCGCTACTTTTTCCAAACCCGGTAATATCCCCTTTCACTGTCCCATTTGCCTTCCATGAACCTGCTCTTCTATTTTGACCATCCCATCCTGCCCCATGCGGGCGGAACGGAACGGGCGGCGTATCTTCTGGCGCAGGCCCTGTCACGGCACGGCCACCGGGTTTCCTTCCTGTCCCTCCGGGGCGCGGATTCACTGCCTGCGGAACCGCCTTATTTCCTCCTTCCCCGCACAGGCACGCTCTCCTGCGCGGAAAACAGGGAGTACGTGGAAACCCTGTGCGCCGGGCAGCAGACGGACTGCATCATCAACTGCGGAGCCAACCAGGACGACTCCTTCTTTTTCAGCCATGAGCGCCTTTCCGTCCAGGCGTCCATCGTCTCCTGGATCTCCTTTGACGTCCATACCGGGCTGGATTACTTTTCCGCCCTGCTCCGGAAGGATTTCAGCACCTGGGGCAACACCGTGAAAACGCTGCTGCGCCGGGCGCTCCTGCCGTACAAAAAGCATGTGGCCGTCAGCAACAAGAGGAGGAAATACAGGGACATGTTCCGCGGCTCGGACAAGGTGGTGTTCCTTTCCCCCCGCTACACGGAAGACGCCCTTCAACTGGCGGGCGAACCGGAAAGGGCGCGCCTGTACGCCATCCCCAACCTGCTGACCTATGATCCCGTGCAGCCCGGCCTTTCCGGGAAGGAAAACGCCGTTCTTTACGTGGGGAGGCTGGTGGATTCCCCCAAGAAGGCGGACCGCCTGCTGAAGGTCTGGAAAAGGGTGCAGCCCCTGCATCCGGACTGGCGCCTGTACCTGGTCGGGGACGGCCCGGAACGCGGCAACCTGGAACGGCTGGCGGCACGGCTGAACCTGGAAAACGTCCATTTTGAAGGAGTGCAGGACCCCGCGCCCTACTACCGGAAGGCCCGGATACTCTGCCTCACCTCCACGCACGAAGGCATGCCCATGGTGATTAACGAGGCCCTTTCCTACGGCTGCACCCCCATCGCCTTCAACAGCTTCCACGCTGCTGAAGATATGCTGCCGGACCGGGAGACGGGGCGGCTCATTCCGCCCTTCAGCCTGCGCCTCTTCGCCCGGGAGCTGGATGAGCTGATGAGCGGCCCCTACGTGCCGCCCAGCACCAGGGTATTAACCAATTATCAACCGGAAAAAGTGATTCCCCTCTGGATGGAATGCCTGCAAGAACAACCATGAGCAACATCGTCATCTATCTCCCTTACGAGCCTCTGGGCAAGCAGGGCGGCATGGAGCGCGCCACCCATGGCCTGGCTGAAATGCTGCGGGACGCCGGACACAGGGTTCTGCTGCTCTGCCGTGAGAAAAACAGGCTGGGGGAAACGTACTTTGCGCCCGTTCCCCTCGCCTTCCTTCCTTCCGGCCTTTCCCGCAGCGGAGAGAGGGACTACCTGCTGAAACTGCTGCGGGAGGAAAAGACGGACGTGCTTATTGACCAGACGGAGGGGGGCGTCACGGGCCGCTGGGGCATCTTCCGCACGCGCACCCAGATGGAGGAGGCTCCCGTGAAGCTGGTCGCCGTGCAGCACAGCTCCCAATACTCCGCCCTGCGTTATTACCATCTTGTCCACAAGCGCCGGGGCGCCGCCTCCTTCTCCGGAAAATGCAGGGACTTCCTGTTCAACGCACTGGCGCTCCCCGTGAAGCGGCTCCGGGCGCGGCGGCTGCAAAAAAGCCTGTTCCGGGAACTGGCGGCCAATTATGACCGCATCGTCACTCTTTCCCGCGGCGGCATGGAGGAATTCCGGCTGCTGGCTCCCGGCACGCCTGCGGAAAAACTGGCGGCCATTCCCAACCCCGTCCCGCCGATTGAAGCGCCGCCCCTGCCGCAGGAAAAGGAACAACGCGTCCTCTTCGTCGGCAGGCTGGACAACTCCGTCAAGGGCGTGGACAGACTGCTGAGGATATGGGCGCGCGCCGGAAAATCCCTGCCGGACTGGCACCTGGACATTGTGGGAGACGGCCCGGACGCCGCCGCCCTGAAAGAACTAGCGGAACGCCTGCGACTTTCCAACGTTTCCTTTGAAGGCTTCCGGAACCCGGCCCCCTATTACCGGCGGGCCTCCATCTTCTGCATGACCTCCACGTTTGAGGGCTTCGGGCTGGTTCTGCCGGAAGCCATGCAGCACGGCTGCGTTCCCATGGCCTTCAACAGCTACGCCGCCGTGCGCGACCTCGTCATCCCCGGTGAAACCGGCATCCTGGCCCCCCCCTTTGACGAGGAGGAATACGCGCGCCAGCTCCTCCGCCTGATGCAGGACGACCCCCTCCGCTCCGCCATGGCGCAGGCAGGCCCGCAGCATGCCGCCCTTTTCTCCCCGGCGAACGTCGTGCGGGAATGGAACTCCCTGCTTCAGCACTAACCGTCCACCTTTCAATGAAGATTCTCTTTTGTTTCATGGGCACGCTCAATCCATCCTGCGGCGGGGTGGAGCGCACCATGTGCAATCTGATTCATGAATTGCAGGCCCATGGGCATGAATGCGCCATCGTGAGCTGGTACCGGAACACCCCCTACGAGCCCTTTTCCGGGATTCAGAAAATCCTGCCCACTCCTTCCTCCCGGATAAGGGAGGAGCGGCAGGCGGCTTTCAGGCAGGCCCTGGAGGAACGGCAGCCGGATATCATCATTCATGACGGGGAACTGCTGGGGGCGGGAGCCCTGTTCCCCGGTCCGGCAGGCAGGAAGCGCCTTCTGGAAGCCTTTTCCGGGAAAACTCCCGCCATTGTCGACATGCACCACTCGGACATCCGCGGCCGCCTCCGCGCGCCTTTCCTGAAAAGGATGTATTACAACGTCACGTGGCGCAGGAATTTCTATCTCCGCATCTCGCAGGCGGACGCCTTCGTCGTCCTGTCAGAGTCCTTCAAACAGGACTTTTACGACTTTCTGCCGGGAGTCCGGAAGGAAAAAATCACCGCCATCCCCAACATGAATTCCTTTGAGAACGGGAGCATCCCTTCCGGAAAGGCCAGGGAAGTCCTGTTCGTGGGGAGGCTGGACAATCCAGTGAAGGGGGTGGACCGCCTGCTGAAGATATGGAGCATGGTCTGCCGCCGGGAACCCGGCTGGTTCCTGCGCATCGTGGGGGACGGACCGGACCGGGAATACCTGGCCGCGCTGGCGGAGGAATGCGGCTGCACCAACTATTCCTTTGAAGGAGCCACGGACCATCCGGAAGAATACTACCGCAAAGCCGGAATCCTGTGCATGACGTCCACCTTTGAGGGCTTCGGCATGGTCCTGATTGAAGGCATGCAGCACGGCTGCATCCCGATGGCCTTTGAATCCTTTACCGCCGTGCGGGACATCATTGAACCGGACCGGACCGGAATCCTGGTCCCTCCCTTTGACCTGGAGCAGTACGCCGCCCGGCTCCTGGACCTGATGAGGGACGGAGGGAAGAGGGAAGCCATGTCCGCGGCCTGCTTCCGGAGCAGCGGGAAATTCGGCAAATCCCGCATCGCCGGACTGTGGGAAAACCTGCTCTCCAAGCTGGCGGAAAAGCCCAGATGAACCGAACCCTTTCCGTTTACTCATGAATATCTGTTTCATCGCCTGGGAACATTTCGGCGTGGGGGGAGTCTCCCGCGTCCTGACGCGCATCATGAATGCGCTGTGCCGGGAGCATGAAATCAGCGTGTACTGCCTGCGGCGCCCACCGCTGGAAAACGCGTACGGGCTGGACCTGGAGAACATCCGCTTTTTCCACCATGAAATGAACGTTTACGAGAAAATGAGGCGTTCCGTGATGGACAGGCTCGTCACCCGGACTCCCCTGTTCTCCTCCTCCGCAGGCGCCCGCGCGTACGCTTTCCTGCGGTACACGCATTCCTTTAAAAAGCGCCTCACCAGCCACATCAACCGCCACCAATATGACGCCGTCGTCTTCGGGTCCGGCTTTGAGGACTCCCTGCTGCTCGCCCTGCTCCGGCCGCGGCTTTCCCCCCGCACCAGAATCATCTCCTGGTCCCACGCGGCCTATGAAGACTACTTCGGGTTCAAGGGCCCCCATTTCTCCCGTTACTTCCGCCATGCGCTCAAGCGGTTCTACCACCGCTTCGACCAAATCGTCGTCCTGTCGGACCACGACAGGCGGAACTTTGAAACGCGCCAGCACCTGGCAACGCGGCGCATCTACAACCCGGCCAGCTTCACGGCGGAACGGCATTCCGCGCTGACGTCAAAAACGTTCGTCTTCGCGGGCTCCCTGTCCTCCCACAAGGGGGCGGACCTGGCCCTGGTGGCATTCGGGGAATTCAGCAGGAATAACGGGGAATGGAACCTGCACGTGTACGGAGACGGCCCCCTGCGCCCGTGGATGGAGGAATTCATCCGGGAACACGGCCTGCAATCCCGCGTTCGCCTGCACGGCAGCCACACAGCCATGGAGCGGGAATACCCCAAACACGCCATTCTGCTCTTCCCCTCCCGGTGCGAGGGCTTCGGCCTCGTGCAGATTGAGGCCATGAGCTGCGGCCTCCCCGTCATCGCCGCAGACATCCCCATCTGCCGGGAACTCATACGGGACAGCGGAGCGGGGCGCCTGTTCCCCGCCGGGGACAGCCGCGCCCTGTGCGGAGCCATGCACTCCATGGCCGGGGAAGACCTGGCACTGTACGCGCGGAAGGCGCGCGCGCAGGAACAATTTTTCACGCTGGAACGGATTATCCGCGAATGGAACGGCATGCTCAAGGAGGTGAACCCATGAAAAAGCTTCTTCTGCTGGAACCTGTCCGCAAAAAGGGGAACCACCAGTTCTTCATGGACTGGTTTGCCCGGGCGTGGCAGGCCTGTGGGGGCGGCATCAAGCGCAGGCGCCCCCTTCCCTGGCCCGCGCTGCTGGCCGTGGCCCGGCTGAAGCTGTCCGCCAACCTGCCTCCGCTTTCCTCCCGCCGGAACGCCCTGCTGGTCCCCGGCGCGGGCTATCCGGACTCCTTCGCATGGCCGCATGCCTACACGCATGAAATCATCCCCATGCTGTGGGACGTCTGGCCGCGGTACTGGCCGCGCCTCATCTCCTCCCTGAAGCGCCACCGCGTCCGCACCTTCCTGTGCACCTCCTCCCAGGTCTGCGAACACGTCCGGAAGGAACTGCCCCGTATCCGGACCGTCCACGTTCCGGAAGGCATTGACCCGGCGGGCTACCTGCCCGGAAAGGACCTCCGGGAAAGGCCCGCCGATATTCTGGAGCTCGGCAGGCAGATGCCCTTCTTCCACCGCGCCGCCGTCCGGGCCTGCCGGGAACATCCCGAATGGGTTCATCTGTTCCCCGCCGCGGAGGGTCCCCTCCTGTTCCCGGACTTCCGCTCCCTCTGCGAGGGGCTGGCCTCCGCAAAAATCACCGTCTCCTACCCCCGCTGCGATACGCACCCGGCCATGGCCGGAGAGGTGGAAACCCTGACCCAGCGCTACTGGGAATGCATGCTGTCCCGCACGCTCCCGGCAGGCAGGGCCCCGCAGGAACTGGTCAACCTGCTGGGGTACAATCCCGTCGTTGAAATAAGCGAACGGAACGCCCATGAACAAATCACGAACCTTTTAACGAACATTTCCTCCTATCAGGACCTGGTGGATAAAAACTACCGGGCGGCCTGCGAGCACGCTCCCTGGGAAGCGCGGATAGCCTCCCTGCTCCCGCAGCTGGAACGCCTGGGCTACCGGATAGGAACGCCTTCCCCGTCCGCATGAATTTCCCCTGAACAGCATGGCATCCCTTCTGCAATACATCAAGAAACACGGAACCTGGTCATTCCTGGTAATGGCGGCGATCGCCTCCACCATGACGGGCGCCATCTCCTTTCTTGCCCCCCTGTATCCGGTGATGCTGGCGGTGGCCGCTGCGGTGTGCGTGACGAAAATGAAGAAGACCAGCATGCCCCTGGTCATCATGGCGGCGGCATGCGTCCTCAGCCTGGCGTTCAACCATCCGCCCGCCATTTTCAAGCCCTGGTACCGCCTGGCCTATTTCCTTCTCCTCCTGCTGGCGCTTACCCCGCTGACTTCCTCCCGCCTGTTGAACGCGTTCCGCCTGAACCTGTTCCTCTGGCTCATGCGCTTCTGCGTCTTCATCGGGGCCGGCTCCTTCATCGGCTACTTCCTGGGCATCAACTACATGCGCTACAATACCAGTGAGATGATCAATGTGGCGGGCCTCTTCGGGGGGCTGGTCTGGCAATCCATCACGCTGGGCCTGCTCGCCGGGCTGGGGCTGGTTTATCTGACCGTCCTCCATCTGGAAAACCGGGATTCCGGCAGGAAGGAGACCAAACTCCGCCTGGGCCTGATGGTCGCGTGCCTGGGCTCCATCCTGCTTTCCGCCTCCCGCTCCGCCCTGGTAGCCACCCTGATGGGGGTGGGGTACGTCTTCTTCATGTACTTCAGGCATGCCCCCAAAAAGCTTTTCCGGGCGCTGCTCGCCCTGTTCTTCCTGGGCATTCTGCTGGTGCCCTTTGTCCAGCACTTCGGCGCCAACACGCTTGCCAAGCAGCAGGCCAACCTGAGCATGGGGAGCGCCATGTCCTCCCGCACCCAGTTGTGGGAAGACCGCGCAACGGAGTTCCTTTCCTCCCCCCTGTACGGCGTGGGGTTCGCCTCACAGAAAATCATTTCATTCAAGCAATCCCTGGTGACCGGCATCATTGAACCGGGCACGTCCTACGGGGCCGTGTTCGCCATGACAGGACTGCTGGGGGGAATTCCCTTCCTCTTCATCCTGTTCGGCAACCTGCTCAAACGCCCGTTCCGCGCGCCGGGCTCTCCGCCCGTTTCCCCGGCGCAGGCGGCCCTGGCCCTCTTCGCCGTCCACATGATTGCGGAAGGGTACGTCTTTGCAGCCGGTTCCGGACTTTCCGCCGTCTTCTGGGCCGTCATCGGGGGGGCCCATGCGTACCGCAACCTGCCCAATGGAGGAAAATAACACCATGCAATTCGTCTTCTGGCAAAACATGATCAGCATCCACCAGTCAGCCCTCATCAAGGCGCTGGCCCGGGAGCACGGCGTCCTGCTGGCGGTCCAGACGGACTTTGAAGGGGAGAGGGAATCCAGCGGCTGGACGGTGCCGGACATGGGGAACGCCCGCATCCTCATCTCCCCGGACGCCCGGACGGTGGAGGAAACCCTGCGCGCCCATCCCGCGGCCGTCCACGTCTTTTCCGGCATCAGCACCTACCCGATGGTTTACGCGGCGTTCAAGCAGGCCGTCCGCCGCGGCCTGAAAACCATGGTGTACGCGGAACCCTACCGCCGCCAGGGCTGGCGCGGCTTGCTCAGGAGCGTCAAGTACCGCTTTCTCCGCCTGCGGTACGGGAAAAAGATCGCGGCCCTGCTGGCGACGGGGCGGCTGGGCGTGGAATGCTACCGCCGCGCCGGATTCCCGGCGGACTCCGTCTTTGAATGGGGCTATTTCACGGAATCAGCCGCATCCGCGGCTGGCGCGGAAACTCCCGCCATGTCTCCCCCCGCTCCCGGGGAAAAGCCCGATCTCCTGTTCGTGGGCCAGCTCATCCCCCGGAAGAACCTCCTGCCCTTCCTCCGCGCGGCCCGGCAATGCCGCGGCGCCTTCCGCCGCTGCCTCGTGGTGGGGGACGGCCCGCTGCGGGAACAGGCCGCCCTGGAGGCGCAGGGCTGCGCGCAGATTTCCCTGCTGGGCACGCAGGGGAATGAAGAAACGCGCCGCCTGATGCGGCAGTGCGACCTGCTCGTCCTGCCCAGCCTGTTTGACGGGTGGGGAGCCGTGGTGAATGAGGCCCTCCAGGCCGGCATGAGGGTGCTGTGCTCCACGGCGTGCGGAGCCGCCAGCCTGCTTGACGGCCGCCAGCGCGGCGGCTCCTTTGACCCGGACCGTCCGGAAAGCCTGCGCCGCGCCCTGCGGGAATGGCTGGACAAGGGCCGCCTCTCCCCCGCGGAACGGAACGCCATCGCCGCGTGGGCGGAACAAACCATCAGCGGAGCCGCGGCGGCCCGCTATCTGGTCCATATCGTTCATTATACGGAAGGCCGGGAAGAAAACCGCCCCGCAGCTCCCTGGGCTCCACTCAAGGAAACGGCATCATGAAGATCCTGCACACCATCGCCTCCATGGCCTCCCAGTCCGGGGGAACCACGGCCTGCACCCGCGAACTGGTGCAGACCCTGAACGACCTCGGCTGCGCTACGGACATCCTCACTGTGGAGGACAAGGCCGGGAATCCCGCGGAAGAGGAAAGCTCCTTCATCCACGCCGTCCCCAACGACCTCCGCACCCCTCTGGGCATTTCCATGAATCTGCGCCGCCGGCTCGGGGCCTGGCGGGACTACGACCTTTACCACACCAACGGCCTGTGGCTGGACGTCAACCACGCCACCTGCGCGCAAGCCCGGAAAACGCGCAAGCCCTGCGTGGCCTCCCCCCACGGCATGCTTTACCCGCAGGCGCTGGCCATCAAGCCGTGGAGGAAAAAGCTCATGCTGGCGCTGGGCCACCGCCGGGACCTGGCGCAGGCGGACTGCCTTCACGCCACCTGCCGGGAGGAAGCGCGGCACCTGCGCGAACTGGGCTTTGCCAACCCCGTGGCGGTCATCCCCAATCCGGTGGCCGTGCCTTCATGGATTGACCAGATCCGGCGGAGAGAGGGAGAGCGTTTCCGCGCCGGGTTCCTGGGCCGTTTCCACCCCATTAAAAATCTGGAAAGCCTCATCCGGGCCTGGGGCAGCCTCAACCTCCGGGACGCGGAGCTCCTTCTCATCGGGGACGGCCCGGAGGACTACGCAGCGCAGTTGAAACGGCTGGCGGCGGAAGTGGGCGGCCCCGGCATCCGCTTTACGGGCTTCGCCGCGGGGAGGGAGAAATACGAACTGCTCGCCTCGCTCAACGTCCTCTGCGCTCCCAGCCATCAGGAAAACTTCGGCATGAGCATTGCGGAAGGGCTGCTGGCGGGAACGCCCGTCATCGCCAGTAAAGGAACGCCGTGGGAGGAGCTGGATACCCGCCGATGCGGCTGGTGGCGGGACAACAGCCCCGCCGCCCTGGCCGCCGCGCTGGAAGAAGCCTTCAACCTCACGCCGGAGGAAAGCCGCGCCATGGGGGACCGCGGGCGCAGCCTCATCATGGAAACCTACGCCTCGCCCCAGGTGGCCGCCAGCATGAAACGCCTGTACCGTTACCTGCTGGGGCAGGAACCCAAACCGGAATTCGTCGACCTTTCATGAACCTCCTCTTTCTGCTTGGGAAATTCCCCTCCATAGGCGGCGTGGAAACCGTCACCGCCATTCTGGCGAATGAATTCTCCGCACGGGGCCATGAGGTGCATGTGGTCTCCTTTGAACAAGTGACGGAGACGCCCTCCCCCGCGCTGGACAGCCGCGTCACCCTGCACCGGCTGGGCTATCCTGTCTCCAGCCAGGCCAATCTCGCCGCCCTCCGGGACCTCCTCTCCTCCCGCCGCATTGACATCGTCATCAACCAGTGGTGCCTGCCCTTCCACGTCACCCGGCTGTGCCGGAAGGCCATGCGGGGCCTCTCCTGCCGCCTGCTGGCCGTGCACCACAACGCCCCGGACTGCAACGCGCGGCTGGAAGGCCTCAGAATGCGCATGGCCCGGGCGGGGAATCCGGTAAACAGGGCCTTCCTGCGCCTCCTGCTGAAAGGCTGCGCCATGGCTACCGGGGCCAGCCTGCGCTACGTTTATGCCCATAGCGACCGTTACATCCTCCTTTCCGACAGCTTCCACCGGGCCTTCCGGAACATCACCGGACTGAAGAATACCGGGAAACTCCTGACGATTCCCAACCCCGTCACCGTGGAAAACCGGGAATTCCGCTATGATCCGGCCTTCAAGAAGAAGGAGCTTCTTTTTGTGGGGCGGCTGGAACCCAACCAGAAGAGAGTCTCCCGCGTGCTGGAAACGTGGGCCCTGCTGGAACCCCGCTTCCCGGACTGGACCCTCCGCCTGGTGGGGGACGGCCCGGAAAAGGAGGCCCTTCAGGCATTCTGCGCGGAGCGCCGCCTGGAACGTGTCTCCTTTGAGGGCTTCCGGAACCCGGCCCCGTATTACGAACAGGCCTCCCTGCTCCTTCTGGCCTCGGAATACGAGGGACTGCCGCTCGTCGTGGTGGAGGGCATGTCCTTCGGCGCCGTGCCTCTTCTCTATGGAAGCTTCTCTTCCGCGTATGACCTGGTGGACCACGGGCAGAACGGCTGCATCCTGCCGGCGTCCGGCGGGTTCCAGGCGCGGCAGATGGCTGACATGGCCGCCGGGCTGATGCAGTCCCCCGCCGCCCTGCACGCCATGGCGCGGGAAGCCGCCGCCAAAAGCCGGAAATTCACGCGGGAACACGTCGTCCGCCAGTGGGAGGAAGTCTTCCGCAATAATACGCCCACCCCCTAGCAGAACTTCATTCAGCCACCTCATGGAACAGACACGGAAAAACACGGACACAGCGTTCACCATCAGCGGCAGGCTCCTGGCTTCCTGCGCCGTGGCCTATATGGCTCTGCCCACCATCCTCTTCCTGCTGGGCTGGGTCAGGCCCCTGTTCTCCGTTCCGGCGGCCATGGCCGTGGCGGCGGCTTCCGTCCTGCTGTGCGTGAAGCTCCCGGTCCCCACGCTTCACTTCACCAGGCGGCAGCTGGCCGTTTACCTCTGCGCCCTTCTTCTTTCCCTCCTGTGGCTGCTGGCGGGAGGAATAACGGGGGTGGCCCTCCAGCACGCGGACTTCGTGGTCCGCAACCCCATTTACGAAACACTCATCCGGTGCGACTGGCCGCTGGCGGAAGCGGACGGCAGGCACTTCATCTACTACCTCGCCTTCTGGCTGCCTCCGGCCCTGATATGCAAATGCTTCTCCTGGTCGGACGTCTTCATCGTCAACTATGTCCTGACCGCCTGGATTGAACTGGGCCTGGCGCTGGCGCTCACGGTCCTCTGGGGCAAATTCCGCATGGCCACCCTGCTCTTCCTGGTCCTGCTCATCTTCCAGGGCCCGCTGGACGGCGTGGTCAGATGGAGCGTTCATTTATTCAACCCGCAGGGGCAGACGGCCCATGAACTTTACCTGACGGTGCTGGCCTTCTTCGGCGGCGTGGCCCCCACCATGCAGCTCCATTACACCTTTCACCACACCACGCTGCTGTGGCTGTTCCTCGCCATGGCGGTTGCCTGGGACATACCGCCCCGGCACCAGCTCTTCCTGGCCTCCCTGTGCCTGCTGGCCTCCCCCATCGGTTCGCTGGGCCTGCTGGTCTTCATTGCCGTCCGCGCGCTGGTCCGCCGCATTCCCGCCAGGCAGTACTTCTCCTCCTGGACGGTGCTGGCGGGCGGCGCGCTCGTCCTGCTGGCCGGAATCTACTTCACGAGCAGCAACGGGAACAACCGCATCCGCCTGACCTGGGAGGACTCCCCCTTTGACCTGCTCCGGCACGGCGGCTGGAAATTCTGGGGCGCGCTGGCCGGGTCCTGGCTGCTGACGGTCGGCGCTCCGGCGGTCCTCCTGTTCCGCCGGTTTAAAAAAGACGACCTCTTCTGGACCGCGCTGGCCGTTCTGACCCTCACCTACTTCATTTACATAGGTTCCGTGGGCGGCTACAATGAGTTCTGCTACAAGGCCTCAAGCGTCAGCTTCTTCTGCCTGGCCCTCCTTTTCACCCGCATCTTTGCGGAGCCGGTGGGCACCCGCCCGTGGCGCGCATGGTGCGTCTGCTATCTGGCGCTGGCGGCCCTGCCCAGCCTCTCCGTCTTCGCCAAGGCCGCGCCCACGCTCGCCTTCACGGAATCCGCGCGACTTGCCAACATGCAGCGTCTGTGGGAGGGCCACCTCCACCACCCGGAGCATCCCTGGAACGCCCCGCTATGGGGCAGCGGAGAGGGAGCCGCCTTCCGGGCCGCCTATTTCCAGAAAGCAGGGGAATCCGCGGACGGCCCCCTGCGCCCCTTCTCCACCGGAATGAGAACAGACGCGGAACCTTCCGCCGCTCCGGCCTCCCGGCCCTGAACGCCTTTCACCATTCAAACGACATCCTCCCGCCATGAACCTGTCCCGTTACCAGGAACACTACTCCCTCAGCCACCGCCTCAAACGGTACGGCTGGTACGTCATCAACCGGACCCTCTTCCGGATGATGGCCACCAACGCCATGAAGGTGCCCCGGAATCTGCTGCTGCGCCTGTTCGGGGCAAAAATACCGCTCGTCTCCCTCGTGTACCCCAGCAGCAGGATATGGGCGCCGTGGAACCTCTCCATGGGGGAATACGCCTGCATCGGCCCGGATACGGAAATCTACAACAAGGCCCCCATCTCCATCGGCAGCCACGCCGTCATCTCCCAGGGAACCTTCCTCTGCACGGCCTCTCATGACATTTCAGACCCCGGCCACGCCCTCGTCACCGCCCCCATCACCGTGGAAGACCGGGCCTGGGTGGCGGCGCAGGCCTTCGTGGGCATGGGGGTGACAATAGGCACGGGAGCCGTGGTAGGAGCCCGCAGCACCGTCTTCAGGGACGTGGCCCCCTGGACGGTAGTGGGAGGGAATCCGGCCAAGTTCATCAAACAACGCACGCTCCGCTGAACCATGCTCGACCTTTCCGTCATCATCCTTGCCAAGAATGAGGAACTTCACATCCGCCGCTGCCTGGAGAACATCCTTCCGGCGGCCAAAGAAGTTTTCGTCATCGACTGCTTTTCCACGGACAACACCGCCGCCATCTGCCGGGAATACCCCCGCGTGCAGGTCCTCCAGCACGAATGGCCCGGCCTCTACGCCCCGCAATTCAACTGGGCGCTGGACCACTGCCCCATCACCACCGCCTGGGTTCTGCGCCTGGACGCGGACGAGTGGTTCATGCCGGAAGCCCTGGAGGAGCTGAAGGAAAAATTGCCCGCCCTTCCCCCGGACGTCACCGGAGTCATCCACAAGCGCAGGCACATCTTCCTGGGCCGGTGGATGAAGCACGGCGTTTACCCGGTCAAGCTGCTGCGCCTGTTCCGGCACGGAGCGGCCAGATGCGAACAGCGCCATATGGACGAGCACATGGAGCTCAGCCGCGGGCGCGCCGTGGAATTCGAGCACGACTTCGTGGACGAGAACCTGAACGGACTGGGCTGGTGGGCGCACAAGCACGTGGACTACTCCGCCCGGGAGCTGGCTGACCTGGAAGACATTCTTTCCTCCGCTGCGGCGGACTCCGGCATCAACGGGCAGGCGGAAAGGAAGCGCGCCATGAAGGAACGCTACGCCCGGCAGCCTCTCTTCTGGCGCTCCTTCGCCTACTTCTGCTACCGCTACTTCCTCAAGCTGGGTTTTCTGGACGGACGGGAAGGATTTTTGTGGCATTTCATGCAGGGCTGGTGGTACAGAACCCTCGTGGACGCCCGGCAATTTGAGAAACAGAAAAAAGGCTCCGGCAAGACGGCGCGCTGACCCCCATTTCTTCCCGCTTTTCCATGAATCCCTTCTTTTCCATCATCATTCCCGTTTACCGTTCCGGCCCCTTTCTCCGGGATTGCCTGGATTCCGTCAGGAACCAGGCCATGACGGACTGGGAATGCATCTGCATCAATGACGGCTCTCCGGACGGGAGCGGCGCCATTCTGGACGAATACGCCCGGAAGGACGCGCGCTTCACTGCCATCCACCAGGAAAACCGCGGCGTGAGCGCCGCCCGCAACGCGGGCCTTTCCCGGGCGCGGGGAACCTGGACCGCCTTCGTGGACGGGGACGACTCCGTGGAGCCGGACATGCTGGCCTGCCTTCATGACGCCGCCCTCCGCACGCCGGAAGCCGCGCTCCACTGCTACGGAATCAGCAAGGACTTCCACACGGGCTGCCGCCTTACCCGCACGGAAACCGCGCTGCCCAGCCGGGACCAGTACATTCCCGCGGAAGAAACGGGCGCCTTCCTGCGCTACCTGCTGACCAGCTTGGACATGGAATCCTCCTGCAACAAACTGTTCCGCACGGAGCTTCTGGAAAAAAACGGCATCCGCTTCAACGCCTCCGCGGTGGTGTTTGAGGACTTCCAGTTCGTCCTGGACTACCTCTCCGCCTGCGCTCCGGGCATCAGCCTGGTGAAAAGGGCCTTCTACCACTACCGGGTGCGGGAGGAGGAAAACGGCGCGGCCAAGCGCAGCCGCTTCAACCTCGTGCAGGACATAGACATGCTGGCAGCCAAATTCCTGGCGTGGACGGACACGCTGGCCCTCCCGCAGGAAGACGTTCCCGTGGTCAAAGGCTACATCCTGCAAAAAATCAACGTGATCTTCCACGCCCTCCAGCAGCAGCCCTACGCCGCCCGCAAGGCGGTGTTCCGGGACTTCCTCTCCAGCGGACTGGCCGCGCGCGGAGCTGACCTGCGCCTGTGCGGCCCCTACTTCCACCTGGTCTGCCGCCTGCTGGCCGCACGCAGGTACCGCATGGCCCATCTCCTGCTGAAAACAAGGCATCTTTAACGCCTCATGCGCCACTCAACCGTTTTTTTCCGCCGCCCATTTTCCAGCCATGCAAGCAGCCATTGACAGCGCCATTCCCCCGCCCGCAGCCGCGCTCGGCAGGGGCCGGATTCCGCAAGTGGACTACCTCAAGGGAATTCTCATCACCCTGATGGTCCTTTTCCACCTGTCCTGGTTCTCCACGCACTACCTGGACGTCACGCGGTACGTGTACGTCTTCCACATGTCCGGCTTCATCATCCTTTCCGGCTTCTTCGCCAATACCGGCAAGACTCCGGGCCAGTTCCTGAAAACGTGGCTGGGCATTCTGGCGCCGTACCTGGTCTTTGAATCGCTGTACTACCTGGCCCTGTCCCATCTGCCCGCCTCCGTTCCCGCCAGCAACCGGCTGGACCCGGCGTTCCCCGCCTTCTGGAAGGCGCTGCTGCTGGCCCCCGCCGGAACGTACTGGTACCTCTACCTGCTGGCCGTATGCCTGCCCGTTTACTATGCCGTCTCCCGCATTCCGCGCCTGTCCCCTCCGGCCCGGCTGGCCGTATGCGCCGCCCTCCTGGCCGCCGTCTCCTGGTTCAATCCGGCGTTCCAAATGATTCACGCCGCTTACTTTCTCCTGGGGGCTTTCTTCCGGATGACCGGGCTCCCCATCCTGAAATGCTTCTTCCCCACCCTGTGGGCGGCTGTCCCCGCCGCCGCGCTCTGCCTCCTTTTCCCCCTCCCCTCCCGGGACAGCATGCTGGGGCTCTGCCTCTGCATGCTCACGCTCAGCTTTCTGGTAAAAACCTGCGATTCCGCAGGCAGGGCCATCCGGGAACTGTTCGCCTACCTGGGCAGGAATTCCCTGTCCATCGTCATCTTTTCCCCCGCCTTCACGCTCCTGTGCAAGCCGCTGGTCCCGGTGCTGGCCTTTGATTCCAGCAGAATCTGCTTTGCCGCCCTGTCCGTGGCGCTGGTGCTGGCGGCCTGCCTGGGAGTCACCAGATTATGCGATGCCCTGGGCTGGAGCAGGTTCCTGTTCCTCAAAAAGAAGATGTACTCCCCCCTCGCCCTTTCCGTTGAACCCGCCGCCCCCCTGACTTTCCCTTCATGACCCCGGACGCGTACACCCCCCTGTTCAGCATCATCATCCCGGTGTACCGGAATGAAAAGCAGCTTGCGGCCTGCCTGGACTCCGTCAGGAACCAGACCCTGGCGGACTGGGAATGCCTCTGCATTGACGACGGCTCTACGGACGGCAGCGGCGCGATTCTGGATGAATACGCCCGGAAGGACGCGCGCTTCCGCGTCATCCACAAGCGGAATGAAGGGGTGTCCGCGGCGCGCAACCTGGGGATAAGCCTGGCGCATGCCCCGCATCTGGCGTTTGTGGACGCGGACGACCGGCTCCTCCCGGAAACGCTCCAGGCCTGCCATGAAACGATGCGGGAGACCGCAGCGGACATGGTCGTCTTCGGCGCAAGCCTCGTTTCCTGCGCGGCGGAATGGACGGGCTTCATGTCCCCTTCCATCCGCTCCCTGCCTCCGGATTCCACGGCTGTTTTCCACGCGGGAACACCGTTTGTGGAAAACAACAACATTCCGGCCTGCTGGGCCAAGATATATAAAAAGGAAATTCTGGTTAAAAATAAAATTAAATTCCCGGAAAACGTCAAATTTGCGGAAGATCTTTATTTCACGGCTCAATGTTTCTGCCATTGCAGCTCCGTAACCGTCATCAACAAGCCTTTTTATCAATATTCCGCCGACGGGGAAACAGGGGTTACCAGCAATTTCTTCAACCGGAAAAGGCCTCTGGAGGATTACATGAACGCCCTTCGCGCCATCCTGGACTTGAGCAACTGCATTGACGGGCGTTCCCCGTACAGCAGCAACTATTTCCAGCGGAGCCGGAGCCTCCTGGTCCTGTTCAGGCTTTGCTATGCCAACTATAAACTTCTTGCGGATAGAATAAAAAGCCTTTACCCCGACCGGGAAAAGGCCATACGGAAAGAAGCTTTTTCCGCCTTAAAAAAATATGTGACGCTTGCCAACCTGCCGCGGATACTTTACTTTTCCCTCAAATCAAATTACGGGCACCTGCTCGGGAACCTGCTGGCCAACAAGAAATAAATTCCACATGAATGAAATCAAGACGGGGGCCTGCATTAATTACATATCCATCATCGTCAGGCTGGCGACGCAGTTCTTTCTGACCCCGTTTACCCTGTCCAGTCTGGGAGAAAATGAATACGGCATTTTCATGCTCAGCAATTCCGTGATTGCGTGGCTGTCCCTGACGGACTTCGGCCTGGGGGTGACCGTCAACAAATACATCGCCACCTATCACGCGAAAAAGGAGAACGACCGGGAGGCCCATTTCCTGGGACAGGCCATGATGCTGTTCTCCTTCCTGGGGCTGCTCACCTTCGCGGCGGGCATGATCTGCTATGTAAACCTGGGCGCCCTGTTCCCCAATCTGTCCGGGCCGGAGCTTGACACCCTGAAAATCCTGTACCTGCTGACGCTGGGCAACATCATCCTGGCCTTTCCCCTGCGGCCGCTGTCCTGCGTGCCTGGGTCCTACATGAAATTCATCGTTCCCGGGCTGGTCAGCCTGGGCCTCTCCCTCTTCAATACGCTTCTTACTGTTCTGCTTCTGGTGTGGGGGTACAAGGCGATCGCCCTCACCGTCCTGGGCGTGGGCATCGGCGTAGCCAGCCTGGCGTGGGGAACGTATTACACCATCCGCTGCCTGGGCGTGCGCATCATTTTCCGCAAGCCTGACTGGAAGCTGTACCGGGAGATGTTCACCTTTTCCTTCTGGATTCTGCTGAACCAGCTCATGGACCTGTTCTACTGGCGGGCGGGCACTCCCATCCTGGCAAGGACGGCGGGGGCCCAGGCGGTCACCCTGTTCACGCTGGGAATCTCGTTCTCCCAGTACT
The DNA here is from genome assembly GCF_023516715.1 of Akkermansia massiliensis. NCBI lineage: Bacteria > Pseudomonadati > Verrucomicrobiota > Verrucomicrobiia > Verrucomicrobiales > Akkermansiaceae > Akkermansia > Akkermansia massiliensis. The sequence continues at coordinate 1,325,456 of NZ_JAMGSI010000001.1, forward strand.
TCATGACGGCTTCCACCGCCATTTCCGGAGTCATTGCCCCCAAAATCATGCAGATGGTGGCCCTGGATTCCACCAAGGAGCAGCTCACCCGCATGATGATACGGGTGGGGCGCCTTCAACTGGCCCTGCTGAGCGTCATCCTGGTTTCCTTCATCAGCTGCGGCCACGACTTCCTGCACCTGTGGGTGGGGAAAACCATCGGGGACCAGACAGGCACGGTCTGGGTGGGGGCCGTCATCGTGCTGCTCCCCCTGCTGGTTCCGCTGACTCAAAACACGGGCCTCGCCATCCTCCAGGCCCTCAACATCCACAAGGGGAGGGCCATCATCCTCTTTTACTCCTCCCTGCTCTGCGTCATCCTGGGCTACTTCATCTCCCTGTACTACGGCACCATCGGAATGTTCATCGGCACCGCCATTTCCCTGTTCATCGGCCAGGTGCTGATGATCAACCGCTACTACGCCCGCACCGCCGGTCTGGACATGAGGCGCTTCTTCCGCCGCACCTACGGGCCCCTGCTGCTGCCCTCCGCCGTCATGATCCTGGCGGGGCTGGGAGCGGTTGCCCTGCTAACGCTGGACAACTGGTTCTCCTTCCTGGCCTTCGCCTTCTGCTACGGCCTCCTGGCCGTGGGAACCATCTGGTTCTTCTACCTCAACCGGGATGAACGGGACATGTTTCTCGGCCCCCTGCAAAAACTGATTCCTTCCCGCCATGATAAAAACTGACGCCCCGCCTGAGCTCTCCACCCTGTGCACGGGCTGCTCCGCCTGCGCCAACATCTGCCCCAGGGACGCTATTTCCATGAACTGGAGCCCCTCCGGCTTCTTAACGCCCGCGGTTAATCTGGAAGCGTGCGTCCACTGCGGCCTCTGCACCAAAACCTGCCCGGACCTGAATCCGCCCGCACGGCCCCCCCAGGCGTTTGACGAGCCCAGGGCATACGCGGCCTGGGCGCTGGACGAGGCCGTGCGCCTGAACTCCTCCAGCGGAGGCGTATTCACCATCCTGGCCCGGCATATTCTTGCACAGGGAGGCGTGGTCTACGGCGTGGCGTGGAACACGGACGGGGAACTTTCCGTCCGCCATGTGCGCCTGGACTCCCTGCCGGAGCTCAAGCTCCTGAACGGCAGCAAATACCTTCAGGCGGACCCCGGCCACGCCTACCGGGACATCAAGAAGGACCTGAAAGAGGGAAAAACGGTCCTGTTTTCCGGCACGCCCTGCCAGGCGGCGGCCCTGAGAGCCTATCTGAAAAAGCCCTGGGACAGCCTCTTCATCATTGACATCGCCTGCCACGGCGTACCCTCCAAAAACCTTTTTGACGCGTACCGACAGGATTACGAACGGAGCACGGACCGGCAGATAAGCTGCATCAACTTCCGGGACAAAACCCACGGATGGAACCACTACTCCGTGATGAAATTCCACCGGGACGGCTCCGGTTCCGGCGCGCGCATTTATACGGAAGACCTTTTCATGCAGGCGTACCTGTCAGACATCTGCCTGGGGGAAGCATGCTACAACTGCCCGCATGCTTCCGGCCCCCGCACCAGTGACCTGACCCTGGCCGACTTCTGGGGCGCGGGATACTTCCATCCCAAGTGGGATGACTCCAGGGGAATCTCCCTGGTTCTGGCAAACACCTCCCGCGGGGAAGAACTTTTAAACCAATGCGGGAAGGAGCTCTTTCTGCACCGGGAGAACTGGCAGGCCGTCAAACACACCAACAGGGGCATCCGGCGGCAGCCTGCCTTCCCCTCCCGGCTGGCGCGCCGGAACTTCCTCCGGGACCTCCGGCAGAAACCCTTCACGGAAGCGGTGGCGCAGCACACGGCCCGCTTCAAACCCCGGGCGGAGGTGGGCCTGCTGGGCGTCTGGATGACGTGCAACTATGGAGCCGTGCTCACCTCCTTCGCCCTTTACCGGCTGCTGGAGCAAATGGGAAAAAGCGTTTCCCTGATTGATTTTTCCTTCACGGAGCGGCAGAAAGACCCTGCGACGGTATTCAGAAAATTCCTGGTCCGGGAGCGCATTTCCACAACGCCGCTGCACTCCCTGGACTACGCCTACCACTTAAACGACCAGTTTGACACGTTCATGGTAGGCTCCGACCAGGTGTGGAACCAGGGTTTCATGGGGCACTTCTTCTTCCTGGACTTCGCCAGGGGGGAGAAACGGAAAATCGCCTACGGGCCGTCCATGGGGCAGTTGACGGAACCTTCCGGGAAATATCTTAAAAAAACGGCCATGCTGCTCAAACGGTTCGATGCCGTTTCCGTCCGGGAAAAACCGATGGTGGAGCACCTCAAGCGGCACTATGGGCGTGAAAGCGCCTGGGTGATGGACCCCGTCTTCCTGCTGGGTAGGGAACGCTGGGAGGAGCTGGCACGGCAGGCGCCTCCGGCGGCCAAAGGCCGCATCGTCTCCTACATCCTGGACCCGGCGGCGGAAAAAAGGAAGCTCCTGCTGGACGCCTCCTCCAAACTCGGGCTCCCCCTGCTGAACATGGTGGACATCCAGAAAAAGGAGGTGGACAACCTCGGCAGGCTGAACCTGCCCAATACCATGAAGGAAGCCACGTTATATGAATGGCTCGGCAACATCCTCCACTGCGAGTTTTTCATTACGGACTCCTTCCACGGCGTCTGCTTCGCCCTGATCTTCAACAAGCCGTTCTTGTGCATCAACAATCCCATGCGCGGCTCCGGGCGCTTCCACTCCCTGCTGAACCTTCTCCGGCTTCAGGACCGCATGCTGCCCGAAGACGCGGAAGCCCTGCCGGAGAACGTCCCGCTCACGATGGACTACGCTCCCGTCAATGAACTGCTGGAACAGAAAATCTCGCAATCCCGGGAATGGCTTCAGCAGGCGTTCTCCGGGGAAAGGGATGCCACCCTGGAAGAATACAGCCGCCTGACGGAGAAAAAACTGACCAGGAGACCGCCGTCCCGGTGGGGGCGGCTCAGGAAAAAAGGAAGAAAACTCCTGGCACGGGCGTACCACCGCATCCGCAGATCATGACGCCCGGACGGTTCCCTACCTTCCGCCCTTCATTAACTTCAACCCTCTGCCAACTCAATATCCGGCTCATGCCGCAGAAAAACTCCCTTCCCATGGAAATCCCTAAAAAACGTGTCGCATGGATTGACGTGTCGCGGGTGCTTGCAGCGCTCCTGATCATGTACGTGCACCTGTCCTCCCCCTTGCTCAAGACAACGGGCATCCACCTCTTCTACAACGGCAGGGTTCCCTTCTTCCTGGTGCTGGCCGGCTACTTTCTGGCAAGAAACATCACCTGGAACAAGGCAGTTGACCGGGCTTTATGGCTGTTCATCCCGTACATGATCTGGAACGTGCTGTACCTGTTCCTTCTCTCCTTCCCTGCCGGCAGCTCCTTCCAGCTTGCGGACCTGGCCGGCATCCGGGACGTCTTCCTGCCGGGCATGGACCTCTTCTCCTTTGGGAGCGAGTCCCCCGACGTTCCCCCCATCGGCCCCTCCTGGTTTCTGCGGGACATCATCATTCTTACCCTGCTGACGCCGCTGCTGGCCCGCATTAAAATACTGCTGCTGCCCGCGCTGCTCCTCTTTTTCTCCTTCTGCAACATGGCTCCCGATCCCCTGGTGACGCTCTCCGTGGGGTCCTGCGCCTTCTACCTGCTGGGCGTCGTGCTCAGTTCCCGCCGGATTGACGACATCCATCTGGTGCTGAACAAAAAATTCGGCGTCGTCTTCTGCGTGAGCATTCTCGTTTCCTCCGCGATGGTTCTGCTGCACTCCGCCGGAATCCTTTCCCTGTGGACGGAAACGGTCGCGGGCATGCTGCTGGGAGTCATGCTGATTATGTACGCAGGCATCTGGATGGAAAAGCGTCTGCCCGGCGTTGCCGCCAGAATAGCCCTGCTGGCTCCCGCCTGTTTTCTGACCTTCATGCTGCACCTGCCCATTTACGAATGCCTTCCTTACTCCATGAAATTTGGTGCCTTCTCCCTGTTCACCCCGCTGCTGGCATTCACGGCTATTGTGCTGTTCTATTTTGCCTTGAAACGTTTCACCCCTTTCCTGCTGCCGTATCTGGCCCATGTTAAACGGCCGTCAGGAAAGCCGTCGGCTTAAAGGGCAAAGACCCATTAAAGACATCCGCCCCGTCCACCGGGAAAGGATACCCGGTCACAGCCGGAGAAATGCCGCCCAAGCCACATGGGGGAAGCTTCCGCCAGTTTCTGCCTGGGATAAAACACATTCCTTACGCAGAAAAAGAATGTGCCCTCATCCCTTCGGCTGCATGCATCTCCATGAATTGATGAGCTGTCCGTCCATGTCCCTCCGGGACCGCCTTGTTATCTTCCATGGCCGCCTGTCCCGGATGCATTCGCCAAGTTCCGGCCCCTGCAAATGCGGCAGGGCAGAATTTAAGAAAGGGCAAGGAAACTTTAATTCAAACAATAAGATTCCGGAGAATGGAGAATGTCCCTAACGGAATCAACAAGGATTACGGGCCGCGGCAAGAACGCCGCCGATGATTTTTTATTCATTTCTGACCAATGGATGAAGTATCCAGAAAAGAAAGGAAGGCATATGCCTCCCTCCAAAAATTACCCGGCTCTCCGGGGAATCCACAACACTCATTGATGGCAACCACCCTTTATTGTGTTCAACAAGGACATTCATTGAGCGATTATCAATCATACTCCGCTCAAAATCTTTGATTCATCATTACAATGAGCAAAGTACCCCACATGGAAGAACCTCTTGTGGATATTCTGGAGCTGGGGCGTTGGATGGCTGAAAATCATATCAGCCGCTCCACGCTGGCTTCGGCCATTGGCATGAACAGAAGCGCCATCGACAACTACTTTGTCAGAAAAAAGCTCTCCCGGCATGCCCAAATCCTCATCAAGCGGTTCATGGACGGCCAGGAAGCCCTGGCCGCCTCCAATGAGGTATCTTCCCTCATCACGGTTCCCCTGAAAAACCGGATCATCAATCTTGCCATGAAAGCCGCCGTCCGGAAAAACCTCACGCTGGAGGAATTCATGGCGCGGGCCGTGGAGGGAGCCGCGAAGAACGTTGAGGAAGAAAAATAAAATCATGAAGCGTTTGCAGGCAATGGCGGCAGTCCCGGCGTAAGATCCCAGCAGCATCACCTTTTCCTTGGCATTTCTCATGGCAGCCCCGGCCCATTCCAGAAATCACGGCATTGACCTTCTCCGGTGCCTGTCCATGTTCTTCGTCGTCCTTCTTCATGTGCTCAAATGGGGGGAGGGCGGCAACCTGGACAACAGCTTCCTCGGAACGCCCAATTACGCCGTCTCCTGGTATCTTGAACTCAGCGCCTACTGCGCCGTCAACTGCTTTGCCCTTATCACAGGCTACGTGGGCGTCAATGTGCCGTACCGGATTTCCCGTTTTATCAACTTATGGTTTCAGGTCTTCTTTTACACCGCTGGAATAACCTTTTTATTTAAATGGCTCGTGCCGGGCAGTGTAAGCTTTAAGGGAATGATCCAGGCATTCTTTCCCGTGCTGCGCCTGGCCTACTGGTACTTTACGGCTTATGCCGTCCTGTTCTGCTTTATTCCCTTCCTTAATCCGGCCATCCGTTCCCTCAGCAGGGAATCCGCCAGGTGGCTCTGCCTGCTGGTCCTGATTGTCTTCTCCCTCTTTTCCACCATATCCGGCTACGGGAACTGGCTCAGCCAGGGCGGCTACAGCGCCATCTGGCTGGTCTGCCTGTACGTCGTCGGCGGCTGCCTGGGGCACTTCCAGCTCTGGAGCACGTTAAAGCGGCCCGCGCTTTACTACGTCCTGTGCTGCATCCTCCCCACCGCCGGAGTAATCGCGTTGGGGTATCTTCCCCTCAATCCGGGCATTGCGGAAAAACTCTTTGTCTCTTATACGGCGCCGTTCTGCTGCCTGTCCTCCTTCTTCCTGCTCATGGCCTGCGCGCGCATGCGCATCAGCAGCGGAACCGCCATCCGCCTCATTTCCTTCTTCGCCCCGCTTTCCTTTGCCGTTTACCTCATCCATAACAATCCCCTCATCTGGCAAAACATCATCAAGGCGCGGTTTGCGGAATTGCAGGCCTGCCCCTGGTACTTCACGGCCGCCGGGGCGCTGGGAGCCAGCCTGGGCATCTACCTCGCCTGCTCCCTGATCGACTACGTGCGGAGCGGCCTGTTCCGGCTGCTGCACATCCGCGAACTGTCCCTTAAATTGGAAGGAACCCTGTTAAAATTGAAGGAATGGATTCTCCGGCTCATTCCATTATAACTTCCCCCTGTAATTTAACTGAAAATTCTTTCGAATTTATAAAGATTGTCTTGCGGAATTGAACGGCGCCATTACTATGTCGGCAAACCATGCAATATACAACTATTACCGCTGCGGCATGCACGGCGGCCTTCGCTCTCTCAGGAATGGCTTCCGCCGATATTCAAGTTCCCCTCCGGGTGCTGAATTCCACTTATGACGCGTCCCGTCCGTTTTCCGCCCTGCTGGGAACGGGCTACGCTACCAAGTACGTCAGCCGCGGACTGGCTTTCCAGCAGTCCGGCAGCGACCATGTGGTTCCCGTGGAAGCCATAGGCGCTTACGACCTCAACAAAAAATACTCCATCCTGGCCGGCGTGAAATATCAGTGGCTGACCCAGAATGACCTGACGCACAACAGCACGGGCATTTCCGACGAGGCAACGGCCCTGCTGGGCGTCAGCCGCAAATTCAGCGACTATACGATGGCCTCCCTGGGCTACCAGTTCGTCAACGGCGGCCTGCCGGGCCTGATGAACGTCCATCTGGGCCAGACCTCCAGCGACTTCCCGGCGTTTGAACACAGCCGTTCCGAAGAACACAGCTTTGTACTGGACATCCACCACGACTTCGGGAAAGGACTGGAAAACTTCTTCTGGGACTGCCGCGTGCAATACACCTTCCGCTGGATGTCCGGCTGGTGGTTCACCAACACGCTGGGCTACAAATATGACTTCAACCCGTCTTCCTCCCTGATTGTAGCGGGAACCTGGAACGCCTCCGCCGGCTACTTTGACAGGGACTCCCTCAACGCCAACGGAACCCAGGGCATTTCCGTGACCGTGGCCGTGCCCTTCAAGGCGGTGGACCGCCTGGTCCTCACCCCCTTCGTCAGTACCGTCTGGCTGGGCAACGGAGGCATGGCGGGCAACTACCGCGGTCCTTCCGACCGCTTCCCCTCCAGAATCCCCGCCAGAATTTACCGCAACTTCACGTTCGTGGCGGGGCTGGGGCTCACCTACTCCTTCTAAGCCCTTCAATCCCTACTCCCGCGGCTCCCGGCACTTCCCCGCATGCGCCGGGAGCCTCTTCCTTCCCCGCTCATGCCTCTGTCCGCCGTTTTCCATACTGATTCCCTCCAGGAACAGGTTGCCGCCCTGGGCGACGCCTTCGCCATCGCCGGAGAATTCCTCCATTGCGACACCATCAACAGCGGCCATATCAACATGACCTTCCGGGCCACCTACCGGAAAATGGACGGCACCACGGACCGCTACATCTTCCAGCGCGTGAATGACGCCGTTTTCCCGTGCCCCAGGGACGTCATGCACAACGTGGAAAAGGTAACCAACCACATCCGCTGGAAGATGCTCCGGGTGCTGAAAACGCCCTTCCGCCAGACGCTGAACCTGTACTCCGCCCGTGGAGGCCGCAAGTACCTGGAAATCCCCGGTTCCGGCTTCTGGCGCTGCTACAACTGCATTGAAAGCACCCACACGTTTGACGTGGCGGAACATCCGCGCCAGGCGTATGAGGCCGCCCGCGCCTTCGGCGCCTTCCAGCAGCTCCTGTGCGACATGAACCCGGAGGACATCCATGAAACCATCCCGTTCTTCCACCACACCCGCAAGCGCTTTGACCGGTTGCAGAAAGCGGCCGCCAGGGACTCCCGCGGGCGTTTGGACTCCTGCCGGAAGGAGCTGGACTTCATCCGCCGCCGCGAACGGTACGTGGACGTGCTGCTGGACCTTCAGGAACGGGGGGAACTCCCCGTCAGAATCGTCCACAACGACACCAAGATCAACAACGTGATGCTGGACAGGGAAACGGACAAGGCCGTCTGCGTCATTGACCTGGACACCGTCATGCCCGGCAGCATCCTGTACGACTTCGGGGACATGGTGCGCACCATGACCTCTCCTGCGGCGGAAGATGAGGAAGACCTGGACAAAACCTACCTGCGCATGCCCATGTTTGAAGCCGTCGTCAAGGGCTACCTGGACGCCGTCAAAGACTTCATCACACCGCAGGAAATCTCCAAACTCGCCTTTTCCGGGCTGCTCATCACGCTGGAAACCGGCATCCGCTTCCTGACGGACTACCTGGAAGGGGACGTCTACTTTAAAACGGAAAGGGAGCGCCACAACCTGCACCGGGCGCGCACCCAGCTCAAGCTGGTGGAAAGCATGGAACAGCAGATGCCTGAAATGGAAGAATGCATCCGTAAATGCTTTCATGCCGTTAACGGCTGAGGGAGAATCATCCGCGCTCCTTCAACTTTTATGGTAGTACCGGAACGCGGGAAGGTGCTATACTGCGGACCATGTTAAAAAACATCTCTCCCCTCATCAGCCCTTCCCTGCTGAAAATTCTTGCGGAAATGGGGCATGGCGATGAAATCGTCTTTTCCGACGCCCACTTTCCCGGCCACACCTTCAACCCCACGGTGCTGAGGGCGGACGGACTGGGGGCGGACGCCCTGCTGGGCGCCGTCATCCCCCTCTTTGAACTGGACGCCTACGCCACGCCCGTCATCATGATGGCCCCGGTGCCGGGAGACTCCCTGGACCCGGCGGTGGAGGCCAAATACCGCAAGGCGCTGAACTATGACGGGGACATTGAACAAATGGAGCGCTACGCCTTCTATGAACGCGCCAAAAAGGCCTATGCCGTCGTCATTACCGGTGAAACCGCCAAATACGGCAACATCATCCTGAAAAAGGGCGTTACCCCGCTTTCCTGACCTTTGCCCGCGCAGACAGACCATTCCATGCAGTACGACTTTGACGAAATAATCGACCGCCGCGGCACCGGCGCCCTGAAATATGAAGCCCTGCTGCCCCGCTGGGGCCGGGATGACCTGATCCCCCTGTGGGTGGCGGACATGGACTTCAAAACGCCCCCCTTCATCATGGAGGCCATCCGCCGCCGCTGCGAACATGAAATACTGGGCTATACCGTCAAGCCCCGCGCCTTCTTTGACGCCATCCGGAACTGGGTGGGCCGCCGCCACGGCTGGGAGGTGCGCGCCTCGGAAATCGGCTTTGCCCCGGGCATTGTTCCCGGCATTTCCAGCGCCATCCAGTGCTTCACGGAACCGGGGGATAAAATCATGATCCAGCCTCCGGTGTACCATCCCTTTGCCATGATTATCCGGGAAAACGGACGGGAAATCGTGAACAACCCCCTCCTTCTGGAAAATGGGCGCTACCGCATGGACGTTGACCACATGCGGGAGGCCGTGCGCGGCTGCCGCATGTTCATCCTGTGCAACCCCCACAACCCCGGCGGCCGCGTGTGGAGCCCGGAGGAACTGCGCCGCGTGGCGGAAATCTGCGCGGAAAGCGGCACGCTGGTCGTCTCTGACGAAATCCATGCGGACCTGGCCCTTCCTGGCCACAGGCACACCGTATTCGCCACCGTCTCCGAACAGGCGCGCATGAACTCCGTCACGTACATGGCGCCCAGCAAGGCCTTCAACGTGCCCGGACTGGGAAGCTCCTACCTGATCTGCCAGAATCCGGCCCTCTTCGGGAAATACCAGAGCTTCGTCAGCGGCAGGGAACTGGCGGAAGGCCATGTCTTTGCCTACGAAGGGTTCATCAGCGCCTACTCCGGCCCGGAAGGGGAGGAATGGCTCAAGCAGGCACTGGACTACATCCAGGAAAACATCCGCTACATTGACCGGGAACTGCGCCGCCGCATGCCTAAAATCAAGGCCATGCTTCCGGACGCCTCCTACCTGGTTTTCCTGGACTGCCGGGAACTGAACCTGCCTCAGAAGGAACTGGCGGAATTCTTTGTGGACGGAGCGCGCCTGGCCCTGAATGACGGATCCATCTTCGGCAAGGAAGGGGAAGGCTTCATGCGCCTGAACGCGGGCTGCCCGCGCTCCATCCTGGAACGGGCGCTCAACCAGCTGGAAGCGGCTTATAAGAACCGTGGCTTCCATCAGCATCAGGCATAGGATCAAAACATTTTTTGTTTTCCTGCGGTGCATGTTTCCTGCCTGGAAACAGGTACTGATGAACTTTGCCGTAGCTCGCCGGTTCTCCTGCCCCGGAGCGTTCCTCTCTCCTTGAAATATTTCCTCCTGAAGTCTTCCCGGAAAGCAGCAAGATCATTTTCCACCACAGGAGGAATGGACCCTCACCCCGGAGCCGCCCTGTTAAAAAGAAAGGGGGAGGGAATCCATGGATACCCTGTGGAGGAATAAACGCCGGGATGATAAAAAACGGTTCTTCCGTGCGCTAAGAAATAAAAGGGAAAAACAGGAATCACCGTGCCTGGAACTCTATTGAAAGCCGGTATTATCTCTTTTAAAAATAATTTGAGGAGCAAAACGCTGCGCTATCCTTTTCAGGTGGCATGTATTGCATGGGTTTTACTTCCAAAATTATCTGTTGCTGAATGAAGAAAGGGGGTGTTATTGATTATTTCTTCATAATGAAATTACCTATTCATTTTATGATGAACGCATCACCCCATCAAACACCTGCCGCAGCATGTTCCGTGTTGCAAGAAGGGCCGGGAACGGGAACGCCTCTCCGAATTCCATCCTGCAAGAACATGTGCAATGAGGGACGCCCTCCCGGTTCCGGAAACATTATCTACAATAACGTCCCAGTCCTTTCCCAACCGGGGAGGACCATCACGATCAGCCATCCCCAATGGAACGACGAATTCCGGATCACCCATAGCCGCGGATGCCGGCTTCACCGCAAGGACCACGCGACCGTACTCTACCACGATGGAGAAAAACTGGTACTGAAATGGGATGATTGGGGAAAGGAACGGTTTATCCGGCGTTCCGCCGATATTTATCATTTTACCTTCTACGAGTGCACGGATTCCATCACCCCAGAAAACGTAAATGCAGAAGAACTTATTATCAACCCATTCGACCGTCCGGGAAAACACTTTCTCTTAACGGATGACCACAGACCGACCATAAACATCCGTTACCTGCAATGGGACATGCTTCTTCATTTTCAGGAAATGTATCAGGATGTGTCTGAGCGTATCAGGCAGATGCCATGCCTGAAATCAGTCCTTCTTGCGGGATTGTGTAAAGATTGCCTGGCAGCCGTGTATTTGGCCTTTCGCTTATCTAAAAAATTCCCTGAGCTATCATTTGGAGTATGGGGATGCCCTTGGGTGGCGAATCGCAAAACAGCCGACCTTAGAAAAGGGCCGTTATGGTCCTGGGAAAACATAGAAACGTGCAACCTGCCGCCTTATAGCAGCGTTCTGTTGCGATGGGGCGATCCTGCGGATATTTTCGAGGAAATCAGCCGCTTGTCATTGAAAGTTCGCGGATTTGCATTTTATGGAAGTTCGCCGAACTGGAACCACGACAGGGAATGTACGGAAAGACTTAATTCATATCTTTGCAAACACTACATCTATGAACCGTCATCTCCGGAATCCTGCCAAGGGCTGCATACGATCATTATCCCTATCATACGCCAAAATGCAGCCCTCTATCATCACATGATCAACGACATGTTTTCTATAATCAACAAGACTGACCTTCCAGAAAAATGTGAGAAGGAGGCGCTTACCCTGTAAAACACCACGGACATTCAGGCTCATTGGGCTTCCGGCTACGTTCCATGGGGAAAATGCAGCCATTCCCTGGGTGGCCAACTAGTGCGGAAGAATCGTCATCCGCTTCATCCAGACCTCCAGCTGCATCTGGTCAATGCCATTCAAGCGCTCATGAATGCGTCGCCGGGAAAAGCGCCAAGACGCAGAATCTTCATGGGACGCGTTCCACGCTGTCCGGAATGCAGGATGTCAAGAAAGAAAGAGGCCGCCGGACTCCATGGAAAGGAACTTCCGTGCGCCTTCTTCCTTCATTGCAACTCCTTATTCTACCATTCCATGCTTTTAAAAATACTCGCTGGACGCCGCCATGACTTTGCTTGCAAAACGGAAGGAAAGGAGTATCGTTCCCCGCATGTACTATATCACCACGGCCATTGACTACACCAACGGACCGCCCCACATCGGGCACGCCTATGAAAAAGTCCTTGCGGACGTTCTCGCGCGCTGGCACCGGATGAAGGGGGAGGAAGTCTATTTCCTGACCGGGGTGGACCAGCATGGGCAAAAAGTACAGCAGACGGCGGAAAAACTGGGCATTACGCCGCAGGAGCATGTGGACAACATCACAGCCAAATTCCTGGCCCTGTGGGAACGCCTGGGCATCAGCAATGACGGGTGGGCCTCCACCACGGACCCGCGCCACAAGGCCTGCGTGCAGAAAATCCTGACGAACCTGAAGGACAGGGGACAGCTTTACAAAAAATCCTACAAGGGATTCTACTCCGTGCGCCAGGAACAATTCCTGACGGACAAGGAGAGGGACGCGGAAGGCAGCTTCGGCCCGGAATGGGGGGAAGTGGTGGAACTGGAGGAAGAAAACTGGTACTTCCGCCTGACCGACCATGTGGAGTGGATGAAGAAGTTCGTGGAAAAGAGCAGCGGCTTCGTTCTTCCGGCCTTCCGCAAGGCGGAGGTGCTCAATGCCATTGACTTTGACTCGGACCTCTGCATTTCCCGCCCCAAGAGCCGCCTTTCCTGGGGAATAGAACTTCCGTTTGACCCGGAATTCGTGACTTACGTCTGGTTTGACGCTCTCATCAACTACGTCTCCTTCGCCGGTTACCTGGCGGAACCGGACAGCGGGCTGCCGGAATTCTCCAAGCTCTGGCCCGCGGACTGCGAAGTGATCGGCAAGGACATCCTGGTGCCCGCCCACGGCGTGTACTGGCCCGCCATGCTGCATGCCATGGGCTTCTCCGACGAGGAAATGCCCACCCTGCTCGTCCACGGCTGGTGGAACATCAACGGGGAAAAAATGTCCAAATCCATCGGCAACGTGGTGGACCCCAACCTGCTGGCGGAACAGTTCGGCCCGGAACCCGTGCGCTATTACCTGGTGCGAGACATCACCACCGGAAAGGACGCCAACTTTGACGCGGACCGCCTGGTCATGCTGTACAACACGGAGCTGGCCAATGACCTCGGCAACCTGTGCAACCGTTCCATCAACATGACGCGCCGCTACTGCGATTCCGTCATCTCCGATGCGGAGGAATACGATGACGAAGCCTCCAAGGCCCTGCGCGTCACCATGGACCAGGCCGTCACCCTGTTCTCCAAATACATGGACGACAACATGGTCTCCGACGCCCTGGCGGCCCTGAACGCCCAGGTTTCCGCCTGCAACGCGTACATTGAACAGCAGCAGCCCTGGCAGCTTGCCAAGGATGAGGCCGCCGCGCCGCGCCTCCGCTGCGTGCTGCGCCACCTGCTGGAATGCTGCGCCCAGACGGGCTACCTCATCGGCTGCGTCCTGCCGGACGCTTCCGCCCGCATCCTGGACCAGCTCAACGCCGCGGACCTGTTCCGGGGCCGCACGCCGGATACGCTGGCCTGGGGAATCCTCCCCTCCGGGCACCGCATCAATAACCCGGCCCCCGTCTTCCCCCGCATTCTCTCGGAAGAGGAAAAGGCCAAACTGGCTGAAAAAGCGGCCAGGACGGCCAAAAAACAAGGCTGATTCCCGTGAGTGCCTCCGCATCCTTCGTCAAATCCCTGCTGGCCCAGTGCTGCCTGGGCGGCATCTGTGAATGGGTGGTCTGCCCCGGCGCGCGCAACATGGCGCTGCTCCAGGTGCTGGCCGCCGCGGAGGACCTGGTGAAATGGACCCACTTTGACGAACGGTCCGCCGCGTTCTTTGCCCTGGGACGCATTCAGGACATGGGGCTTCCCGTAGCCGTGGTCACCACGTCCGGCACGGCGGCGGCGGAACTGCTCCCCGCCGTGGTGGAGGCTTACTACCAGCGCCGGCCCCTGCTCCTGCTCACCGCGGACCGCCCGGCGGACTACCGCGGCTCCGCCGCTCCGCAGGCCATCGAACAGGCGGACCTGTTCGGCATTTACGCGCCCACGATTGATCTGGAAACGCCGGACAGCCTGCCGGAAGACATTCTGGAAGACTGGGATTACGCCTCTCCCCTGCACATCAACGTCTGCCTGCCGGACCCGGACCCCGCCTGGAATCCCGGCAACTGCGACCTTTACCCGGCGGAACCGCCGGAAGACAGCGAATTCCGCGGTTCCCTGGCGGAACTGGCCCAAGCCCTGCGCTTCAAATCGCGCGGCGGGCTGGTGGTCATGCTCGGCGGACTGGACCCCACGGAGCAGGCCCCTGCCCTGTGGCTCGCGAATGAACTGAAAGCCCCCGTGGTGGCGGACGCCACCTCCGGCCTCCGGGAGGAACTGGCCCATCTGGCCCTGACGGATGCGGACGCCCTGCTGAGGGAAAACCCGCCCGCCATCCTGCTCAGAATAGGGGACGTGCCCGTGGCCCGCTTCTGGCGCGACCTGGAGGACATCCCTTCCACGGAAGTCTTCTCCGTCACCCGCACCGGATTCTCCGGGCTGGCCCGGCCCTCCGCCGTCGTCACCGGAGACCTAGAAGCCATTCTGCACGCTCTGGGCGACGTGGACCCCGTGGGGGACGTCAACGGCCTGCGCGCCATGAACAAGCGCAGAAAGGCCCTGATGGAGGAACTGCTCATCACCTGCCCGGACAGCGAGCAGGCCATGGTGCGCGCCTTCTCCTGCTTTGCCGCGGACGGCGACTGCATTTACCTGGGCAACTCCATGCCCGTGCGGTACTGGAACAGCTTCGCCCAGATGGCCGTCCCCACGGAAAACGTCCGCGCCAACCGCGGGGCCAACGGCATTGACGGGCAAATCTCCGGCTTTCTGGGGGTCTCCGCCCGGTGTTCCCGTTCCTGGGCCCTCGTGGGGGACCTGACCGCCATGTACGATTCCAACGCCCTGGCCCTCCTTCCCCAGCTGGACACGGGAACCCGCGTGCTCGGCGTCATCAACAACGGCGGGGGCGGCATCTTCCGCGCCCTGCCCGGAGCGGCCAGCCATTCGGAAGCCATGCGTAACCTGCTTGTGCAGCCCCACGCCTACTCCTTCAAGGCCATTGCGGAACAATGGGGCATGCGCTACCTAGCCATCCGCACGGCGGAAGATTTCGACCAGCTTGACGCCCTGGAGGAAAACAGCCAGGTTCTCGCGGAACTCATCCCGGACCGGGAACAGACGGAACAGGTCAGAAACGCGCTGGCTAAGCACTGAACCGTTCCGCCCAACGCCCCCCTCCCTCCCATCAGCCGGATGGAGAGCCGCAACCCCTTGCGGCAACTGAAAAAACGGAGCGCGGACGAATGAACATTGGAAAAGCCAGTGCGTCCTTCAACCGCCTATTCATCCGGAAGCGGCAGAGGCCGGAGGCATTCCCCCCCTGAAGGCATCTTTCCAAATGAAGGGCTCAACACCGCCTCACCGCTACCCGGCATAAAAAACCGGGGGAACGGACCTCCCCCGGCCAAATGCAGCCGCCGGGCGCGTACCACGGCGGCATGGATTTTCCGGCTTTACGCCGGAGCCGTTTACAAATAACTGCGCACTACGCCGGAAACGCGCTCCCGGGCGGCGGCAATGCGCTTGCGCAGTTCAAGCGTGTAAGCCTCCATGTCTCGGATGGGGGACTGGGCCACGCCGGAAATCATGGCCGCCTGGGCCACTGCCGGGCATTCCCATTCAATGATGCGGGGATCGATGGGCTTGGGAATCACGTAATCGATGCCGAAGCTGAGGGGAGCGCCCCCGTACAGGTCAACCACCTCCTGCGGAACGGGTTCCTTCGCCAGATCCGCCAACGCCCGGGCGGCGGCAATCTTCATCTGTTCATTGATGACGGAAGCGTGCACGTCCAGGGCGGCGCGGAAAATGAAGGGGAAGCAGGAGACGTTGTTCACCTGGTTGGGCCAGTCGGAACGGCCGGAACCCATGATGCAGTCCGGGCGCGCCTTCTTGGCGTCCTGGTACGTAATTTCCGGATCCGGATTAGCGCAGGCGAAGATGATGGGGGAAGGAGCCATGAGCTTCACCATGTCCTGCGTGAGCAGCCCCTTGGTGGAAAGCCCCAGGAACACGTCCGCCCCGGTGAGGGCTTCATCCAGTGAGCAGTCCTCCGACTGGGAGAACTGGGCCTTCGTGGCGTGCAGGTCGATGCGCCCGGTATGAATCAGCCCCTTGGAGTCAAACATGTAGATATGTTCGCGGCGGACGCCCAGCGTCATGTAAAACTTGGCGCAGGAAATGCCCGCGGCCCCGGCCCCTACGACGACCACCTTCATGTCTTCCAGCTTGCGGCCCGTCAGTTCTGCGGCGTTCAGCAGGGCGGCGCCGGAGATGACGGCCGTTCCGTGCTGGTCGTCATGGAACACGGGGATGTTCATTTCCTCGCGGAGGCGTTCCTCCACCATGAAGCATTCCGGGGCCTTGATGTCTTCCAGGTTGATGGCGCCGAAGGTGGGCTCCATGGTCTTGATAACCTCGATCAGTTTTTCCGGCTCCTTGACGTTCAATTCAATGTCAAAAACGTCAATGTCCGCGAACACCTTGAACAGAACGCCCTTGCCTTCCATCACCGGCTTGGCCGCATCCGGACCGATGTTGCCCAGGCCCAGAACGGCGGTGCCGTTGGTCACCACGCCCACCAGGTTGGAGCGTCCTGTGTACAGGGCGCTCTGGGAAGGATCCTCCTTGATGCGGAGGCAGGGTTCGGCTACGCCCGGAGAATAGGCAAGCGTCAAATCCCGTTGCGAAAAGCAGGGCTTGCAGGGCAGCGTTTCCACCTTGCCGGGGCGGGGCTGGGAATGGTACTGCAAGGCATCTAATCTAATGTCGGAACTCATGATCGTAATGAAAAAAACAAAAAATCGAGCCTTGCTTGCACCACATAATAGCCATGTATTCAAGTAAATAATCAATTAATCGCGTCACACGCCGCAGCCGGAAAGCGCCCTTTTACATTGAAAGAGCTCTCCGGATGTGGTAATAAGTAGCTGGATTATCAATTGCCTCCTGACCATGGAAACCACTCCCCCACTGCCTTCCGGATTTAATATCAACGGCTACCTTATCCAGTCACTGAAGCAGACGGATGCCCTCTGCCATGTCTATTACGCGTCGGACGCCAACCACGTGCAATACCTGGTCCGTGAATTCTGTCCGCAGGGCCTTGCCGTGCGCGATCCGGAAAGCGGAAAACTGCGTTATCCGGAAACTACGGACATCGAACAGGAAGTCCTTCCGCTGAAAAACGATTTTGAAGCCCAGTTCCGCACCGGCTCCCTGGGGGAAATTCCCGCCCTGGGCACCATGTACCTGGTTTATGCCCTGCCCGGCGTTCATCCCGCCGCGGAGCAGTCCCCGCTTCCGGCTACTCCCGTGGAGCCCCTCCAGCGCGACCAGAGAACCCTGGCCACTCCCGCAGCAGGAGCGCCCCCCGTCCATGCGGTACCCCTTTCCCAGCCCCGGAAAAAGAAAAGCTCCGCCGGCATCTGGATCCTTATCCTGATTCTGCTGGGAGGCGCCTGCGCCGCTTATTACTACACGCAGAAGCCTGCGGAGGACTCCGCCGCCCCGCAGGAACCGTCCAGTACGCAGCCCAAAAAAGAGAAGAAGGAAGCACCCAAACCGGAAAAGAAAGCCGCCCTGCCTGCTGCGGAAGTGGAAGACCCCTTTGAACAGGAAAGCGCCGCCGCGGAGGCCCCCCCGGGTGGAGCAGCGGAACAGCCGGAAGAAACGCCGTCCGCCAGTGCCCCTGAGGAACAGGACGAAGACGGCTCCGCCACTCCCGCGGAAGAACCTGCTCCCGAACCTGAACAGCCTGCCGGAGAGGCGGACGCTCCGGCAGACGACGCCACGTCTGCGGAACAGCCGGAACCGGAAACTCCCACCAAACAGAAGGATGCTCCGGCCCTGGCGGCACAAGCTGCCGTCAAACCCGCCTCCCCCGGCCGTCCGCGCGGAAAAGCCGCCAGGCAGACCACCAACATGGGGGACGTCAACGCCTACGTGAAAAAATTCGCCAAGGCCATGACGCTGAACCAGTGGAGGAAGCAGTACGCCAACCTGTACACGAGCTGGTTCGGCAACTCCGAGGAAGTGGCCAAGGGCTGGATCACCACCTTCGGCCCTCTGGGCTTCCGCGCCCGCGGCCTGGACGCCTCCTGGCCGGACACGAACTTCCGGGGCTTTTTCCCAAAAACCCTGCTGGACCCCAATGGGGAACCCGTGGCGAACCTCTACATGGTCACCCAGGTGATTGAAGGCTCCCCTGCTGAAAAATACGTGAAGGAGGGCGACCTGATCCTGGGCATTGACGGCCAGCCCTTCAAGACGGCCCAAAGCCTGGATGTGCTTTACGGTCCCTACCAGCACCAGGACAGGCGCGGCCTGGACATGCACGCGGGCCTGCTGGTGGACAAGGCGGAAGGCGCCGGAAAAATCACCCTGAACCTCATTCCTGCGGAAAATGTGGAGAAAATCCAGGGCATCCAGCCGCTCTGGAAGGAAGTCTTCCGGGAGGAACGGGCCAAAAAGCCCGTCTCCCTCTCCATTCCGGTGAAGGGAGGCCAGCAGGTGCGCCTTCATGTGGATGACGGCGGCAACGGCATCGGCAGCGACGGCTTCGAATGGTCGGACCTGAGGCTGGAAGGCCCCGGCGGCCCCGTTCCGCTGACCAAGCTCAAGCCCCTGCAATACAGCGTGGGCTACGGCGCGGCCAAATATGACCCCGAGCGCAAGGTGTGGCTGGCTCACGCCGTCTCCTCCCTGGTCTTTGACATTCCCAAGGGAGACTGGAAGCTGAAAGGCACCGGAACGCCCGGAGGGGCGGCCTCCGTAGGTGTGGCTGTCCATGTGGGCGGTTCCGCCACCCTGCCGGACTCCGTGAAGAAATACGTGAAAAACGTCACGTTCAAGATTCCCCAGCTGGGAAGCTACGCTCTCGGCTTCCCGAAAAACTGCGCCAAGAGCAAGGCCGTGGTCCACATGATGAGCGAATGGCTGGCGGCCCAGCAGCGCGAGGACGGCTCCTGGGAACGCCCGGGCGGCTACTGCGGCAACCACTACGACACGGGCTGGGCCGGGCTGGCCCTGATGGCCACGGGCAACCCGAAATATGATCCCGTCATTAAAAAGGCGGCTCAGTACATCGCCTTCTCCGGCTCCCAGTGCTGGTGGGCCGTCCCCCAGGCCTCCGCGGGCATCTTCCTGTGCGAATACTGGCTGCGCTACCGGGACAACTCCGTTCTGCCGGCCATCCGCAACGGCGTGCAGCGCATGAAAAACGAGGTTCTTTACGGGGACTTCGTCACCGGCCACGGCATCCACCCCGGCTATGCGGGCACGGGCGTCAGCATCGGCGGCTCCCACATGTGCCTGTTCCTGGCGCTGGCCAGCAAGACCCCGGCGCGCACGGAAGACGACGTGCTGGACAAGATGATGGACCACGCCCAGTCCATCTGCCCCACCGGCATGGGCCCGTACGGCCGCATGACGGAGGCCTTCACCTTTGAACCCAACCGCGAATGCGGGGGCACCTACTCCGGCCGCCACGGCCCGTACTACATCGCCTCCCTCATCTGCGGGGGACCGGAACTCTACACTAAAAACAGCCGCATCATGTACGGGGAAGGCCCCATCGGCGGCTGCGACCAGGGCCACTCCTCCGAGACGCTCTCCATCATGTGGGCCCTTCCCGCCTACTGGCGGACGAACCCGGAAGTCTACTACAAGAACATGGAGGCGTTCCGCTGGAAGCTGACGCTCCTGCGCCCGTTTGACGGCGGCATGATGCAAAACCCCAACCGCCTGGAACTGATGACGGCAGACCCGGTCATCGGCACCTACATCCGCACCAGCGTCTGGATCACGGCGCTGTGCGCGGAACGCCAGAACCTGGCGATCACGGGCAAGCCGGAATTCCAGGCCAAATCCTTCCGGAAGGTTCCCCCCATCATTGACACGGAATCCCGCTTCCTGAACACCTATGTGCGCAACTGGTCCATGGTCAGCGCCGCGCTGGGCGCCAAGGCTCCCGGCTCCCTGAAATCCGCCATCCGGGAACTGAAAAACATCCCCGTGGAACAGGGCTGCCGCTTCAAGCTCATGAGCGTCGTCAATGCCCGGGCCCTTCCCGTCGCCAAGGCCATCATGGCCATTCCCGGCCTGGACCAGCTCACCAAGGCCACCTGTGCGGAAATGATCCTGGGCATGGACGTGCGCATCTTCTTTGAACCCAAGCGGAAGGACGACAAGCCCCAGCCCGGGGAATACTCCCTGAACGTGGACGTCCAGCAGCCGCTGGGGGGCCGCGCCCTGGGCCTTCACCGCGACAAGGAACTGGAAGGAAAGGCCAATTCCGCCTACAAGTACGACTTTGCCGGCACCGTCCAATTCAGTGACGCCACCACCTTCTCCCCCATGGAAACCATTTCCTGGACCCCCGACTCCAAATTCGGCGGCCAGTGGAACGTGTACTCCTACAAGAAGGAGCTCAGCGGCCCCACCCAGCCGGGCGTGCAGAAAATGAGCGCCAAAATCAAATGGCGCGTGAACGACCTGGACGTGGAATATGACCGCCCCATCGCCGTAGGCGGCTTTGAAGTGGGCTGCGGGGAAAAAGCCCACCCGGTCACCAACTGCAACCACCTGTGGGTGCCGGGCATCCTGATCCGCGACCACGGCAACTGGGGCTGCTCCTTCCACCTGCCGGACGGCACCTACATCTCCGCAGCCTCCCAGGGCAACCAGATAGAGGTGTACGATGAAACCGACAAGAAGAAGGAGAAAACCTGGGTCTCCCCGAACGACTCTTGCCTGACGCAAGGCTCCCGCTGCCTGTTCCGCGTTTCCACGGACTGGCACGGCCTGGAATGCCGCGTGCGAGAACTGAAGCTGCTGGGCAGCGCCACGGAGGAAGTCACGGACTACAAGCTGAAAGCCTCCACCGGAGGCCATGTGGACACCGCCAAGCTGCTGGACCGGGACGCCACCACCATCGAGGAACTGGACGCCTCCCCCACGGAAGACGATCCCCTGGTGCTGGAACTCTCCCTGAAAAACGCCGCCTCCCTGCGCGCCGTGGACATCAAGATTGAAAAGGGGTACAACCGCCTCGTCATTGAAGCCAACAAGGGCGGCAAGTGGATTCCCATCCACTGGGGTTCCCTGGGAGCCGCTACCGCCGGCGTCAGCGATGCGCAGAAAGCCATGTACGCCAATGAGCCAGAGGTGCTGCGCATGCTCCAGCTCCCCGGCAACGGCTTTATCAAGTGCATGAGGACGTTTGAGCCTATCACCACCAACAGGCTGCGCGTCAAGCTCTTCCAGAAGGGGGGCAAGGTCCGCCTGGCGGAACTGCACGTGTACAAGGCGGATTCCGCCAGAAACGTTGCGCGTTAACATTGGGCAGCCTTCCACAACCAACTTGCAATGACAAACCAATCCTTGCCATAAAGAAATCTTCACAGGGGCATGCCCCTGTGAAGAAAAGGGGCTCTACCTCTCCAGCGAGGAAAAGCCCCCTTACACGATATTCGGGCTGCAGGCCCGGTTCTTGGCCATTGACGCCTCTTCCTCCTGTCCCACCCCTCCCTGTTATGTCCATCAGAACAACGCTCCTTCTTCTTTTCCCCATCGTTTCCCTTGCCGGGCCGCCTGCCCTGGCGGCAACCCCGTGGGTCTCCGGCAAAGACTGGGAACTTGTTTTTGAAGACGACTTTGACGGCCCCTCCCTGAATGCCCGCAACTGGAGCCGTATCGATTACGTAAACCATAACGCCCCGGATTGGCGCAAATACCAATCCCAGGACGAAAGCCTTGTGGAATTCCGGGAACAGGACGGCAATTCCGCCATGACCCTGTGGGGAAAATACGGAGACTACACCACCCAGACCAATCAGACCGCCCCAGCCCAGACCTATGCCTGCGGAGGAGTGTACTCTCTGAAAACCTTCCAATTCCAATACGGCTACGTAGAAGTTCGCGCCAGATTCGATTGCGTGCAGGGCGTCTGGCCTGCTATCTGGATGATGCCCAAATCCGACAGCATCGGATGGCCGGCAGGAGGGGAAATTGACATCATGGAACATTTGAATTACGAAGGACGTGTCTACCAGACGATCCACTGGTCTGAAAACGGCGTTCCAAACCAAGACAAATCCCAGGGGGTCACCCCCGGCTGGAGCGACGGCGCTGAAAAAACAAACTGGCACACCTACGGAATGGAATGGACGGAAGAAGGCATCACCTTTTATGTGGACGGAAAGGAAACCGGCTCCTTTAAAAAGCCCAATAATGCAAACTGGCCTTTTGACAAAGACGGAAACGAATTTTACCTGATCATCGACCAGCAGATCGGAGGCAACTGGGTAGAAAATGCAGGGGTTAATAAAGGAATTGACCAGAATACGCTGGCCAACTCCGGAGCCGCGTTCGACATCGACTACGTCAAAGTCTATTCATCAAGCAAATACAACCACCTCGTGCCGGAACCGGCTACAGCCGCGCTGAGCCTGGTTGGAACGGCCATCCTGTTGACTCGCCGCAAAAGGAGCAGACTTTAAACACTCCCTTCCTCCCCCTGTCACGGGGATAAAGCTCCCGGCTTCATTCCCGGCGCACTTTCGGCATAAGGCCGTCATCGGCATTCGCGTCAATACTTCTGAACCGGAGAGGAAGGCGACTCTTCATCCGCCTCCCCTTCCGCCAGGCGGCACAAGGCCTCCGCGCGGCGCAGGCAGGAATCCCACAGTCCTGCCTTTTCCGGGAACGGGAAGCACAGGGAATCGCTCAGCTTCTCCACCCGCTTGAAGGAATCATCCCGGTCATAGGCGTCCAGGCCTTCCAGGCGGGAAGCCACGCCGTCCAGCCAGGAGAGGGGGTCATGGCAAATCAGGGGAAGATCGCACCCGGCCTTCAGGGAAAGCAGGGCGGCTTCATCCGGAGCATGCCGCGCCGCAATCGCCCCCATGCACAAATCATCCGTAAACACCACTCCCCGGAAGCCGAGCCTGTCCCGCAGAAGCCCCCTGATCACCCGTTCGGACAGGGTGGCGGGATAATCGGGATCAATCTGCGGCAGCATGATATGGGCGGACATGATGGAGGAAAGCTCCGGACACAGGGCCAGAAAGGGCAGCAGGTCCGTCTTGAACAACTCACGTTCATCCAGGTCAACCACGGGAAGGCTGAAATGGGGGTCCGCCTGGGCGCGCCCCATGCCGGGAAAATGCTTGCCGCAGCTTTGCACGCCGCCCCGGCGCAGGTTGGAGGAATAAACGCCTCCGCGCGAAATCACGTCCTGGGGATTGTCTCCCCAGCAGCGGCCGGGCAGCGCATTGGCCGCGGACGGGTCATGGCAAATATCCAGTACCGGGGCAAAATTCAGGTTCACCCCCAGGTACCGGAGCGCCATCGCCGTCACCGCGCCCAGTTCCACAATGCCGTTAAAACCGCCGCTCCGCGCCAGAGAAGCGGGAGAAGGCAAATTCAGGCCCAGGGAAGCGGTGCGCACAACCCTGCCCCCCTCCTGGTCCACGGCAATGACGGGATGGTGGCGGCAGAGCTTCCGCAACGTTTCCGTCAGGCTGCGCACCTGCTCCACGGAATCCACATTCCGGGAAAACAGGATGAAGCCGGCCGGCTGCAAACGCAGGATGGCCGCCTCCTCTTCCGCGCCCACTTCATGGCCGCTTATGCCGATCAGGGCGGGGAGCATGAACGGAAAAAAATTATTTGCCCAGCAGGGACGTCCTGGTGTACAGGGGATAAACGGGAATGCCGCGTTCCTCAATCGCCTGGCGGCCGCCTTCCTCGCGGTCCAGCAGCACCAGGGCGGCGGCTACCTTGCCCCCTTCCGCCTCAATGGCGTCAATCGCCTTCAGGGTGGAGCCGCCCGTCGTAATGACGTCATCCACCACCACCACGGTATCCCCGGCCTGGAAATTGCCCTCAATGCGGCGTCCCCGGCCATGGTCCTTCGGCTCCTTGCGCACGGTAAACACCTGGAGCTTCTTTTCAGCCCCTTCCAGAGCGCTGGTCATGCCGACGGCCAGGGAAATGGGGTCTGCGCCCATGGTCATTCCGCCAATGGCCGCCACCTCCGGGAAACGGGGCAGAATCTCCTCCTGCACCAGCTTCCAGCCCAGCGCGCCCACCAGCGTGGCCCCCACGGGGTCCAGGGCGGTCATGCGGCAGTCCACATACAGGTCTGACACCTTGCCGGAAGCCAGCGTAAAGGTTCCCGTGCGCACGGATTTTTCCAGAAGAATGCTTTTCAGAAGGTCGTATTGTTCACTCATGGAGATATGGATGGATGAGGTGGTTGCGCCGTGTATAACAGATACCCCCGGAATAAGCAACGGATAACAGCATGCAAATCTTGACAAAAGGGCGGACAGGCTCCATAACCTGCCTGTCATTCTCCCGTTCCCATGAAACCCGGCATACTGGCATTAGCTTCTATCAGTTCCATTCTCGTTTCCTGCAATCCATATGGAAGGCCCCCCCTGTTTGATAAAATCGCCGGGAAAATCCAGGGCGCGTCCAGCCAGGACAGCTACCTGTCCGGCGTGGGCGCCACCTCCGGCGTGAACACGGACCTGCCGCCGGAAGCCCGCCTGGGCCAGGGATACTGGGACCTGCCTTCGGGCATTCAGGGGGAAAAGCACATCATTATTGACCTCAAGCAGCAGAAAGTCTTCTACTACGTAGGGGCCACGCTGGTGGGCGTCTCTCCCATGTCCTCCGGCAAGGAAGGCTTCGGCACGCCCAGGGGAACCTACAAGATTATCCAGAAGGACGCCAACTACAAATCCGGCACGTACGGCGTTCTGCGCAGCAAATCCACCGGTGCCGTCGTCAACGGGGACTATAACGCCAGGGCCGGCGGCGCGCCCGCAGGAACCTACTTCGACCCCGCCCCCATGCCCTACTGGATGCGGATTACGGGCGGCTACGGCATGCACGTGGGCTTTGTCACCGGATACCCGGTCAGCCACGGTTGCGTGCGTCTCCCGGCAGACATGGCCAAGACGTTCTTTGAACACACACCTCTCGGAACCAAGGTCACCATCCGCTAGCCCTTCCCGGCGGCTCCCTGCTCGCAGGGAGAAAAAGGCCCTCTTCCGGCTTCCTTGAAACGAGGTTTTCCCCTTCTTCCAGACGGGTGCCCGCGCTATGCGGACGCCATGGCACAGCTTCCGCACTCCGGAATTGACAAAAGGCTCCGGACCTCCTTAAATAAATGAGTCTTTGATCTTTTGATTCGTCATGACAGTACCTCAAACCCCTGCCCTTCCGTCCCATTTCAACATAGGCGGCTATAGAATCACGGCGCTTGTAGAAAGCGGTCCGGATTATAACCTGTACCAGGCCATCTCCCCGGAAGGCCAGGCCGTCCTGATACGTGAATTCTGCCCCCAGGGCCTCGTCACCCGTGACCTGGCTACCGGGGAATTGTCCGCGGCCCCGGAAAACCGGGCTCAATTCTCCCAGGCGCAGGAAGCCTTTGAAACCCAGTACTCCGCCAATGCGGAAGGCAAGCTGAGGGGCTTCGGTACCGTGCTCTTCCTTTACCCGCTGGCACAGCCGCAGGCTCAAGCTCCGGCACAGCCCCAGCCGGCCGTTGCCCACGCCCAGGCCCTGCGCCCGGCCAAAAAGCCGCAGCAGCCCCAGCTCCGGAAGCCGGTAATCGGCGCCGTCACGCCCGGCGCGCCGCTGCCCAAGGTAAAGCGTTCCGGCGGCTTCCCCGTCATCACGGTCATCGTTACCGGAATGCTCGCCCTCTTCGGCTTCCTGGGCTACCAGATCCTCAAGGACAAAAAGGAACCCGTCGCCAAAACCGTGGCGCCCCCGGTAGTGGTTCCGCCCAAGCCCAAACCCAAGCCCGCTCCGCCCAAGCCGGAACCTGTGGTGGTTGCCCCGGAACCGGAACCCATCGTCGTGGCGCCTGAACCGGAACCTGAGCCTGAGCCAGAACCGGTCGCGCCCGATCTTTCCCCCTCCCCGCAAGTCATCGCCATGGAAAAGGCGCTGCGGGAGGAAGCCATGGCCTCCAAGGGCAAATTTTCTGAAAAGCTTCTGGCTAAATACCCCCTTTACGCGGAAGCCTACGTGCGCGACTACGTGAAAAAGCGCGGCGGCACCTTCTCCCCGGACTTTGAAAAATGGCTGAAAAACACTAAGAACAACCGTGAAGTCTTCGCCATGTTCTTCCCGCCGGACCCCAGCGTCGCCACCAATGTGGCCTTCATGATTGATGAACTGGGCCTGGAAATGACGGAAAAATACAACCAGCTCGTCCTGGCCTTTGCGGTGGGACGCCGCGAATTCGGCATGGGCGCCTTCGACCTCACCCAGCAGGGCCGCTACATTGACGCCCTGGGCAAACTGAACGGCTTGAGGTCCTCCGGCGTCATGCCTCCGCCCGCGGACCTGTACTGCGCCGGCAAGCCCCCTGTGAACTGGTACGGAAACGCTCCGCGCACGGTGGATGAAGAATGCTACAAAAAGGTGGAAGCCTACCTGGACCGCAAGAAAATCACGCCCAAGCAGGCATGGATCAACAAATACCCCACGGTCTCGGAAATAGGGGACACCGCCATTACGGAAGGCAACCTGGCCGGCTTCCTGCACGAATACCTGTACCGCCACGGCCAGCTGAGGCGCAAGAGGGACCCGTTCCCCACCCCGGTGGAATTCTTCACCTACCTGGTGGACAAATATGAAAACTGCAGCAAGCTGCGGGACGTGGACCACAAGCGCGTGGAATGGACCGGCGTGTCCCTGGAAGGAACGCCCTGGCCGGCCATGATGGCCCTCTCGGAAACGCGCCCCCTGCGGGAATGCGACAGCGTGTGGGAACGCTACATGGGCCAGCGCGGCCCGACGCGCCTGTGGCTGTACGGCCCCTACCGCATGGATGACGACAAGGAGCCGCCCATCCTGTTCAGCTTTGACCCTGATCCGGAATGGTCCCGGGAATCCAATGAACGCAAGCTTCATGAAGGCGGCGTTTGCGGCACCATGTCCCTCATCTCCCGCAACTCCCAGATTGCCCGCGGCATCCCCGCCGCCCCTGCCGGACAGCCCGGCCACGGCAACCTGATGACCACCAACTTCAACGGCAACGGCTGCTGGCTGAGCGTGGGCCAGAGCGTAGACACCCTGAAAGCCACCACGGGATTCTGGTACTTCCGGGACTCCAAGGCGCCGCGCACCGGGAATGCGGAATACCAGTCCGGACTGGCCCTGTCCATGAACATCGACTACGAGAAATTCATCGACAGCCGCTTCGCCATGAACATCTACAAGCTCGCGGGCGCGAACTCTTCCACGGAAGAGGCTCAAGACCCCTCCGGCACGCTGCCCAGGGAATTCACGCAGACCGCCATGAGAACCGTTCTCAAGGCCAACCCGTTCTACACGGAAGCCTGGTACACGCTCTTCAAGCAGGCTCCCCAGGACCTCATGGGGGCCACCAAGATGGTGGATGAAGTACGTGAGGCCCTTCCGGACGGCATGGGCATCAGAAAGCTCTGGAAAACGCGCAAATACGTCTCTTCCGTAGGCCGCGGGGACAAAAACGGCAAGGAAATGCTGGCCAACCACGCCAAGGAATACGTCAATGTGCTCTGCTCCGTGATTCTGGAAAACGCCCTGAAGCAGGAACATGACTACAAGACCTTCCAGTGGGCGGACCTCATGTCCTGGCTCAAGTCCGAGTCCAAGCGCAACTCCTACCCGGAACCCCAGGCCGCCTACCAGATAGCCTATGCCAAGGCCCAGGGCACGGACAGGCTCAAGAGGACCGTGGACAGGGGCTTCAAGAAAGCCCTCAACTTCTACCGGGATGAAAACAATGCCCTGAACGCTCCCAAGGACGTGGATCAGGAGGAAATGTCCTTCTCCCTGGACGCCCTGTGCCTGGCCCTGCCCAAGGAGGAACTGATCCCCTGGATGAAAAACATGGTGGACACCTGCCCGGACGGGTTCAGGTACAAGCCCAAGAACAAGAAGGAAACGAAAATTCACCCCTTCTACAGTGCCCTGACGAAGAACTACATGTCCCTGGCCGACGGTACGGAAAAATCCCGCGTCAAGAAGGAGATGAAGGACTCTTCCGCCAGGATTCTGGAACTCTCCCAGAACAAGAAGGGCGACGGGGAAGGAACCTCCGGACGCCGCCGGAGACGCTGATTCCCGCCGCACCCCGTGCATCTTTACGTCCACATCCCCTTCTGCCACCGCATCTGCCCGTACTGCGCCTTCTTCAAGCACACGCCGGCCTCCACGGACATGAAGCTCTTCATCCGTGCGCTGGGGCGGGAGGTGGAATCCCGCGCCGCCGCCCTGTCCACGGACCGCGGGGGGGAAACGGCCACGCTCTACTTTGGGGGGGGAACGCCTTCCATGCTCTCGGACACGCACCTGGGACGCCTCATGGAAACCCTGGACCGGCTCGTGCCCGTAGACAGGCTGGACGAATTCTCCTTTGAGGCCAACCCCGCCACCTTTACGGAAAAAAAAGTGCGCTTCTGGCGTAGCCTGGGCATGAACCGCGTCTCCCTGGGCGTGCAATCCCTGGACCCCGGCATTCTGCATCTGCTGGGACGCGAACACACCCCGGAACAGGCCCTGCACTCCGTGGAAATGCTGAAAAACGCGGGAATGCCCCATATCAACATGGACCTCATGTTCGCCATTCCGGGGCAAACCCTCTCCACCTGGGAAGCCACCCTCAGGGAAGCCGTCCGTGCCGGAACGGACCATGTCTCCGCCTACAACCTCACCTATGAGGAAGACACGGAATTCTTCCGGAGCCTGCTGCGGGGGGAAAAAAGGCAGGATCCGGACGAAGACGCAGCCTACTTTGAACTGGCGGAACACATGCTGGAAGCGGCAGGCATGCAACACTATGAAACCTCCAACTACGCCCGGGAGGGCTGCCGCTCCCCCCACAACATGGCGTACTGGAAGGGTGAGGACTACGTGGGCATAGGCCCCGGCGCAGTCAGCACCATCAACGGCATACGGTACTCCAACACGCGGGACACGGACGCCTACATACGCAGCACGCTGGAAAACGGCCTCCCCCTCTCCGAACAGGAACCCGTCACCGCGGAAGACTACCGCCTGGAACGCATTGCCCTGATGCTCCGGACGGATGAAGGGCTGCCATTGAAATATATCCTTCCGGAATCCCGCCCCCTGCTGGAACAATACCGGGAACTGGGCCTGGCGGACATTTCCCCGGAACAAAGGCTCATCCTGAAAGGCCGCGGCCGACTGCTCGTGGACGCCATTGCGGCGGAACTGTGCTGACGGAGGGGATTTTTCTTCTCAAAAGGCTGCGGTTCCCGGCATCCATGGAAGCCGGATGTTGAAATAATCAGGCATGAGCCATATTATTCTTGGCATTTCAATATCCAGAGGATATTCTGTCCTATAGACAATGGTGTCTGCGTATTCGGATTTTAACTTCTAATCCCGGCTCTTCGGGAATGCATTTAAGAATAATCAGATCACTTGTCTTTTGATCATATGAACACAAAAATGTACGTAGGGAATTTGTCCTTCAATTCCACCGAACAGGACCTGAGGGATTTGTTTGGTTCCCATGGCGAAGTGACTGAAGTATTCATTCCAACCGACCGTGAATCCGGAAGGCCCAGAGGTTTCGCATTCGTCACCATGGATTCCACCGATTCCATGAACGATGCCATTTCCGCCCTGAACGGAAATGAGTTTCAGGGTCGCCCCCTGGTTGTCAATGAAGCCAAACCGCAGGCCAACACAGGCGGCGGCGGTGGAGGCGGTTACCGTGGCAATGGCGGCGGCGGCAGACGCGACAACAACGGCTATGGCCGCAACCGCCGCTAACAGCGGTAAAATTGCGGGAAGAACATTCGCTTCTTCCTGATCACCACACTTCCAGTAAGGCCCGGCGCTTTCATGCTCCTGGCCTTATTATTTATACAAGGCTTCCCGGGAAAGGCCATTCTCCGGGAAGCCTCTTTTTATGGCTGCATGGAATCCCGGAGCGCTGCCTGCCCCGTGCGGCCTTTCATCAAGCCAGCCGCTTCACCGGACTATTCCTCACAACGGGAATGTCCTCCCCCCCGTTCAATCTATCTGGAACTGGCGCGCCATTTTTTTCAGCCACCAGTCCCGGTGCCGCATTTCATCCCTGCTGCGTTCCAGTTCCCGGAGCTCGCTGCCGCGCAGCCCTCCCTTCATGTACCGTTCATCCAGCTTGCGCGCCTCCACCCGCGTATCCTTCCGCAGGGCCTTGTAAAACTGGGCTCCCGTTACCAGCCCGCTGGCGGCTCCCCCCTGGCCCACCAGGTTCATGTAAAGCTTCCTCAGCCTGTTGTAATCCTCCACCACCCGGTTGTATTTCAAAGCGGCGTACTGGTAGCGTTCCTTCCAGTCCTCCGGACCGGGATTGACCAGGCGGTCCTCCACGGAGCCGGGTTCCGGCGCGGGAGCCGGGGGAGCCTGTCCGCGGGAAGGCAGCGGCGTAAGCGGCGGAGGCTGGGGAACGGGGCGACGGCTCGTCCCGGGAATGCCATTGCCCGTCATGGAAAGGGGGGAACGTTCCGTCAGCAGGCTGTCCATGCGCATCTGCTCCAGCGTTTCCAGCAAATGGGCACGCTCCTTTTGCAGGGAAGCATTCGCATCGCGTTCTTCTGAAAGCGACTCTTTCAGCGTCCGCATGCCGCCGGACATTTCCGAATAAATCAGCGCATACGCCCCGATGCACCCCAGCAGAAAGCCCAGGCCCAGCATGATTCCCCTCTCCCGCCACGGTCCGGGACTGCGTTCCGGAGCCGGTTCCGGAACGTCCGGCTCCGGCTCATGGGAAACAGTCAGGTAGTGTTCCAGCGGGCCCTCGTCAGGCATGGGCTTGATTCAGGGTTGGGACGTGAAAATGCCGGTTCAGCCCTGTTCCGGGCGGATGCTGTCCGCGCCGAAGTACGGCACGAGCGCTTCCGGAATGCGGATGGAGCCGTCCGGCTGCTGGCAGGTTTCCAGCAGGGCTACGTACAGGCGCGGCAGAGCCGTGCCGGAACCGTTCAGGGTGTGGCAGAACTGGTTCTTGCCGTCCGCGTCCTTGTAGCGCAGGCGCATGCGGCGCGCCTGGTAGTCCGTAAAGCAGGAGCAGGAGGAAACCTCCAGATACTGCCCCTGGCCCGGAGCCCATACTTCAATGTCATACGTCTTGGCGGAGGAAAAGCCGAGGTCGCCCGTGCAAAGTTCAATCACGCGGTAGTGAAGCTCCAGCTTCTGAAGAATGGATTCCGCATGGCTGCGGAGCACTTCCAGCTCCCGGAAGGAGTCTTCCGGCTTCAGAATCTGGACCAGCTCCACCTTGTCAAATTGGTGGACGCGGATCATGCCGCGGTTGATGCGTCCGGCGCTCCCGGCTTCCCGGCGGAAGCAGGGCGTGTACGCGGCCATCTTGATGGGCAGCTCGCTTTCCTGTAAAATGGTGTCCCGGTACAGGTTGGTCACGGGCACTTCCGCCGTGGGAATCAGGAACATCTGCTGGTCTTCCGTGCCGTACATGTCTTCCTCAAATTTGGGGAGCTGCCCAGTGCCTTCCATGCACTCCCGCTTGACCACAAAGGGAACGCCCACTTCCTGATAGCCGTTCTCCCCGGTCTGCGTGTCCAGCAGGAAGTTGATCAGGGCGCGTTCCAGGCGCGCGCCCGCCCCACGGTATACCACAAAGCCGGAGCCCGTGATCCGCGCGCCGTCTTCAAAGGAAATCATGCCCAGGTTCGCGGCCAGCTCCACATGGTCCTTCGGGTTCTCAATGGCGGGTTTCTCTCCCCACAGCTTGACCTCCGGGTTGGCCGTTTCATCCGCGCCCACGGGGCATTCCGGATGCGGCAGGTTGGGAATGTTCATCAGCAGGGAGGTGAGCTGGGCGGAATTCTCTTCCGCCAGGCGGTCCAGCTCCCGGATGCGGTCCCCGATTTCGCGCACGCGCGCTTCAATGGAGGAGGTGTCCTCCCCCTTCTTCTTGAGCATGCCGATCTGCTTGGAGGTGGCATTGCGCTCGGACTGCAAGGCCTGCTTTTCCGTCTCGGCATTGCGGCGCGCTTCATCGCACGCCAGAACGTCATCAACAAGCTTCCACGCGTCTCCGCTGCGGGGCTTCAAACGCGCTTTCACTTCTTCCGGATTTTCTCGTATTACACGGATGTCGAGCATAACGCGCACAGCTTGCACTCCATCCCTCCGCCACGCAAGCCAAATGAACGGACTTTCATGGAAAAACTGCACCTGCAATAACGTGCCTTTTACTCCGGCGCGGCGCGGTTACTGCGGAAAAACACGCCGGGAGCGCCGCATGCCATGAAGCGCTCCCGGAGGCTTTTTGATGATAGCTGGAGAGACAGCGGAAGATTTGCTGAACAGTTTCCGGAAACCACTGTTTTTATGCGTTTTCCCTGGATGCGGGAGTATTGCAAGAAGGGGCAAAAGGGGAATTTTTCTCCGTTTTCAGCAAGTTAATTCCCTTTCATTTTTATTTGTTCTTGAAGAGTTCAAACGGCAAAGGGTAGTGTAGGAGCACTATGCAACAAACCGCACGCGCCGCTGTCCTGACAGCTCCCAAGACATTTGAAATCCGTGAATACCCCATTCCCGCCATCGGGGATGATGAAATGCTGATCAAGGTGGAAGCCTGCGGCGTTTGCGGCACGGACGGCCACGAGTACAACCGGGACCCCTTCGGCCTCTGCCCCGTGGTGCTGGGCCATGAAGGCACCGGGGAAATCGTCGCCATGGGCAGGAATATCACGAAGGACACGGCGGGCAATCCCCTGGCCCTGGGGGACAAGATCGTCACCTGCATCATCCCCTGCGGCACCTGTGACGCCTGCCTGAATACCCCGGCCCGCACCAACCTGTGCGAGAACGTGGGCGTGTACGGCCTGATGCCTGACGACGACGTGCATTTGAACGGCTACTTCGGGGAGTACCTGGTCATCCGCAAGGGTTCCACGTTTTTCAACGTTTCCGGCATGACGCTGGACCAGCGCATTCTGGTGGAGCCCGCCGCCGTGGTGGTCCATTCCCTGGAACGCGCCAAGTCCACCGGACTGCTCAAGTTCAATTCCGTGGTGCTCGTGCAGGGCTGCGGCCCTATCGGCCTGCTCCAGATCGCCGCGCTGCGCACGCTGGGCATTGAAACCATCATCGCCGTGGACGGCAATGATTCCCGCCTGGAACTGGCTAAGGAAATGGGCGCCGCGCGCACGTATAATTTCACGCATTACGCGGACCTGGACGGCCTCCTTGACGCGGTGAAGAAAGATAACGGCGGCCGCCTGGCGGATTTCGTCTTCCAGTGCACGGGCGTAGGCAAGGCCGGGGCAAACGCCTGGAAGTTCGTGAAGCGCGGCGGCGGCCTGTGTGAAGTGGGCTTTTTCATGGACGGCGGGGAAAGCGTCATCAACCACCATTACGACCTCTGCAACAAGGAAGTGACCGCCGTGGGCTCCTGGGTGTATTCCCCGCAGGATTACCCGACCACGTTCGACTTCCTGAAGCGCGCCTACGGCATCGGACTGCCGCTGACCAAGCTGATTTCCCACCGCTTCAAGCTGGATGAAATCACGGAAGCCCTGGAAACGAACGTCCAGATGAAGGGCATCAAGATTGCCGTCATCTGCGACTAAGCGGAAACTCTTTTTCTTACCTCAACGCCGTTCCTCCGGGAGCGGCGTTTCCAGAGGGGAACGTCACTCATCCAATCCAGGGTAGATATCCTTCCAGTCCAAAAAACGCTCCGTATTGGGAGGAACAGTCATGATAGCCGCGACTTTTCTTTTCAATTGCACCAATGCGTCAGGGTCAAGAACCATGGGTTCGCTCACTTTAAGGTACGCCCCTTCCCGATGCACCTGTCTCTCCAGCGTCAAATATTTCTTGATGACGCCGTCGGAATCCAGGGCGGCATCAATGACGAAATGCAGCAGGAAGCCGGACTCCTGAAGGAAAAAATCAAATTCATAAATCCAGGAAAAACAGCAATTCTCGTCGTCTTCCTCCTTATCATCATTCAGCTCCCTTCTGGGGATTCCGGAATCATACAGACGGTTCAGTTCCTGCAAGAGGGACAGGATGTGTTCACGTCTCAACACGGTTACCTGGCACCCCTGCTTTCCCAGCATTCCCTGCCGACAATCGATGACTAATTCACGGCACTGTCCTTCCATGGCAAGAAGCACTTCCACGGCCTGCTCCCGTTGCCGGTCCATGGGTTCCCGCGAATACATGAGCTGGGTCTTCTACAGATTCACTTTCCCCACCGTTCCGTGATGCCGCCGTAGGAGTCTATGCGGCGGTCGCGGAAGAAGGGCCAGATGCGGCGGTGGTCTTCCAGCGCGTCCAGGTCCAGCTCCGCGTACAGGATGGCTTCATCGCTGACGGGGGCCTTGGCGACGATTTGGCCGTAGTAGTCCGCCACGAAGGACTGCCCCCAGAATTCGCTTTCCCCTTCCGTCCCCACGCGGTTGACGGCGCAGACGTAGCACCCGTTCGCCACGGCGTGGCCGCGCTGCACGGTTTCCCACGCGCAGTGCTGCTGTTCCCCCAGCAGGGGTTTTTCCTCCGGCAGCCAGCCGATGGCCGTGGGGTAAAAGATGATTTCCGCCCCCTGCATGGCCGTCAGGCGCGCGGCTTCCGGGTACCACTGGTCCCAGCAGATGAGCACGCCGATGCGCCCGAATTTGGTCTCAAACGCCTTGTAGCCCAGGTCGCCGGGGGTGAAGTAGAATTTTTCCTCAAAGCCGGGGTCCTGCGGAATGTGCATCTTGCGGTACATGCCCAGGAACGTTCCGTCCGCGTCCACCACCCAGGCGGTGTTGTGGTACAGCCCGGTGGCGCGCTTTTCAAAGCCGGAGGCCACGATCACCACGCCCAGTTCAGCGGCCAGCTTGCAGTGGGCTTCCGTCAGTTCTCCGGGAATGGGTTCCGCCAGGTTGAAAAGGTCGCATTCCTCTGTCCTGCAAAAGTATTCCGTGGTGAAGAGTTCCTGCGTGCAGATGATCTGCGCCCCATGGGCGGCGGCCTCCCGGATGGCGGCTTCCGTCTTTTCCTTGTTCACGGAGGGCCGGGCGTCTGCGGACAGTTGAATGAGTGCGATTTTCGGCATGCCCCTTCCTTACCCCGTTTCCCCTCCCATTCCAAGCAGGGAAAATGAATGCGGCGCGATTATTTGATGGAAAAGGGCATGAAAAGTGTTATGTACATGCAATATGGAACCCACCACCCCATCTCTGCCTGACGACGACGTAGCCGCCATTGACCGGCTCGGCGCCATTTACAAGGAGCTTTCCGCGGAATTGAGCAAGATCATCATCGGCCAGCAGCGCGTCGTGGAGCTGCTGAGCATCGCCCTGTTCTCCCGCGGGCACGCGCTCCTGATGGGCGTTCCCGGCCTGGCGAAGACGCTGCTGATCAGCTCCGTGGCAAAGACGCTGGACCTCAGTTTCAACCGCATCCAGTTCACGCCGGACCTGATGCCCGCGGACATCACCGGCACGGATATCATCCAGGATGATTCCGCCGGCGGCAAGCGGCAGTTTGAGTTCATCAAGGGCCCGGTCTTCGCCAACATCGTGCTGGCGGACGAAATCAACCGCGCCCCCGCCAAGACCCAGTCCGCCCTGCTGGAAGCCATGCAGGAGCGCCGCGTCACCGTCATGGGCCGCACCTTCACCCTTCTGCCTCCCTTCTTCGTGCTCGCCACCCAGAACCCCATTGAGCAGGAAGGCACCTATCCCCTGCCGGAAGCCCAGCTTGACCGCTTCATGTTCCTGATTGAAGTGGATTACCCCACGGAGGAGGAGGAAATGCGCATCGCCCGTGAGACCACCGGAAACCGCAGCGAGGAGCTCAAGCACGTCCTCTCCGGGGAGGAAATCATTTTTTACCAGGACCTGGTGCGCCGCGTGCCCGTCCCGGAACATATTTACGAGTACGCCGTGAAGCTGGTGCGCGCCACCCGCCCCTCCCTGGAGACTTCTCCGGAATGGGTGAAGCAGTACGTGGCCTGGGGCGCGGGCCCCCGCGCCGTCCAGTTCCTCATTCTGGGGGCCAAGACCCGCGCCGCCCTCCAGGGCAGCTACATCGTCCGCAAGGAGGACATAGACGCCATTGTGGAGCCCGTGCTGATGCACCGCGTGGTCACGAACTTCGCCGCGGAGTCCCAGGGCATCACGCCCCGCAAGGCCGTGGCGCGCCTGGCGGCGGAAGTGTGACCGTTCCGGCGTAATCCATCCCCTTTTCCTGCCCTCCCATGAAGTACCTGAACCACGACCTGCTCAGCCGCCTGGGGAATCTTCCCCTGGAAGCGCGCCACAGCATGACGGGGAACGTATCCGGCCGCCACAGGAGCGCCAACCGCGGCTCCTCCGTGGAGTTCGCGGAGTACCGCAAGTACGTTTCCGGGGATGATACGCGCCGGCTGGACTGGAAGGCGTATGCCCGGTCTGACAGGTATTACATCAAGGAGTTTGAGGCGGATACCAACCTGCGCGCCTACATCGTCCTGGACCTTTCCGGCTCCATGAATTACCACCCGGAGCAGGTGGAGTCCAAGTACCTGCGCGCGTGCAGGCTGGCGGCCAACCTGGCTTACATCGCCATCCGGCAGGGGGACGCCGTGGGGCTGAGCTTTTCCCGGCAGACGAAGGACGGAGCCACGCTGCATATCCCCGCCTCCCGCCGCCCTGCCCACCTGAACGTTCTCATCAGCCAGATGGATACGCAGTACCCCAAGGGGGAAACCGTGCTGGCGGAGACCCTGCATGAACTGGCGGAACGCGTCAGCCGCCGTGCCCTGGTGCTGATTTTTTCCGACCTGTTCACGGATACGGAGGAACTTAAAAACGCCCTCCGGCACCTCCACTTCCGCAAGCATGACGTGGCCGTGTTCCATCTGGTGGACCAGCTGGAAATTGATTTTGACTTTGACCGCCCCATCCGCTTTGTGGACATGGAGGGCGGCGGCTCCCTGATTACGGAACCGGATCTCATCGCGGACGAGTACCGCGCCATCGTGGCCGGCTACCTGGAGGAAACGCGCCGCATCTGCACGGACATTAACGCGGACTACCGCCTGGTCAGGACCGGGGACGCCTTGGAAGACGTGCTGACCGGGTTCCTGATGGGGCGGCAGAAGAAGAAAGCGGGCAGATAAGCGCCCGGCTGTCTCACGGAACGGTTGATTGCGCCGCGGAACGGGTGCAGGATTTCCCGCGCGCCTTCCGTGCCACCGTAAGCGGCAGTTTTCATTTTTTTCTCCTTCTCTTCCATCGTGGACGCACCCGTTAAAATGATCGTGGGCCTGGGCAATCCGGGCAGGACTTATGAAGATACCCGCCACAACGCGGGTTTCATGGTGGTGGACCGCCTGGCTGCCGGGTGGGGCGCCGTGTTCAAGACGGACAGGCAGCGCAAGTGCGAGCTGGCGGCCGGCCCCGGCGTGCTGCTGGTGAAGCCCGCCACCTTCATGAATGAATCCGGCCTGTGCGTGGGGCCCATGATGCGCTTCTTCAAGCTGGACCCGCGCAGCGTGTTCGTCATCCATGACGAGGTGGATTTTCCGCTGGGCGTCATGAAACTGCGGGAAAAAGGCTCCGCAGGCGGCCACAACGGCATCAAGTCGCTCATCGCCCACATGGGCACGCAGGAGTTCCCGCGCCTCCGCTTCGGCATCGGCCTGCCACGCGGCAAAGGGGAGATGATCGGCCACGTGCTGGGCAAATTCCGCCCGGAGGAACGCGAGCTCCTGGACGTGATGCTGGGAAAGGCGGCGGACGCCGTGCTGTACACCATGGAACACGGCATCACGAAGGCAGGCAACATTTTCAACGCCGTGCAGGACCATTAGCCGTCGGGACCGCCGCAAGCCCTTGCGGCATTAAAATATAAACGCGCGGGGAACGGACGCGCTTTTTCCTTAAAGCCGGCGCGTCCTGCGGACGCAGGATGATTCAGTAGCCTGCGGGGTTCCGGGAGATTCCCGGGACGCATGCCTTCTTTTTTCGCTCGCCAACAGTGTACGGTATTGCTAAACAAACGGGAATCCGCTAGGATTTTTGCACGTTTTTTCTCCTCCCAGGACAAATCCTGCTTCATCTTCATGGCTGAATTAAGTTCACAAGCTCCGCGCAGGCACATGCAGGCCAACAAAAGGCGCCAACCCAAGGCCAAGCCCAGGAAGCGATTCTGGAGCTTCATCCGGAAGCTGGCGCTGTGGTGCCTGGTTCTGGCCGCCATCGGGGGGGCCGTGGGCTACTTTGGCTTCATGATGGCCTGGAAACGCTATGACAACTGGGCGGCGGAGTTTGACCTGGAACGCATCAACGACCTGGAAAAGCCCAGCATCATTTACGACCGGAACGGGGAGGAAATAGGCCGCATTTATGTGGAAAACCGCAGCTACGTCACGCTGGACAAGATTTCGCCCGCCATGGTCAACGCGCTGATCGCCCAGGAGGACTCCCGCTTCCGGGAGCATCCGGGCTATGACTTCCTGGGGATTTTGCGGGCAGGCAGGGAATACATCCACAACAGCGGGGACGCCAACCAGGGAGCCTCTTCCATCACCCAGCAGCTTGCCAGAAACGCGTACGACCTGAAGAACCGGGCCAAGGCCAGGAATGAAGGCAGCTTTGGCCGCAAATTCGTGGAAATAGCGCTGGCGCGCCGCATTACGGAACGGTACAGCAAGGACCAGGTGCTGGAGTTTTACCTGAACCGCGTTTACTTCGGCAGCGGGTTCTACGGCATCCGCGCCGCCTCTCTGGGCTACTTCGGCAAGGAACCTGCGGACCTCACTACGCGGGAGGCCGCCTCCATCGCCGCCCTGATTAAAAACCCGAACGGCCTTTCCCCCCTCAATAATCCGGAAAGCAACCTGAAATGGCGCAACCATGTGCTCAACCGCATGGCACGGGAAAAGTACATTACGCCGGATGAAGCGGAACGCCTCTCCGCCATGGACCTGGGGCTCAACCCCAGGCCGCTGAAACGCGGCGTCTCCCACATTTACGACCGCATTTCCGCAGAGATTACCGCCTATCTGGGGGAGGACCGCGTGAATGCCGCCGGCCTCAAGATTTACACCACCCTTGACAGGAAGCTTCAGGAGGCCACCGGGAAATCCCTGGAACAGGCCCTGGAAAACATTGAAAAACGCCCCGGCTACCGCCACCAGAAGGCCGCGGACTACCACGGCGCCTCCGGGGACAAGCCGCGCTACCTGGAAGGAGCCCTGCTGGTGGTGGACAACCAGTCCGGCGCCGTCCTGGCCTACCACGGAGGCAGGGACTACACCAAGCGCCAGTATGACGCCATCAAGGACGGCGCCCGCCCCACCGGCACCGCCATCCTGCCCTTCCTGTACGCTACGGCCTTTGACACGGGCAAAAGCCCCGTCACCCGCATTCTGGACGACGCCATTGACAACCGCCTGACGGGCATCGGCGGCTCGGAAGGCATCCTGGGGGAATGGGGCGCGGAAAGCTCCAAAAACCGCTATGAAGGCATGATTACCGCCCACCGCGGCCTGTCCGCCTCCAAGATTGCCGCCTCCCTGCGCATGGGGATGGACATGGGCACATCCCCCTTCGTGAAAAAGCTCACGGACTTCGGCATCCGCAAGCCCGTGCGTGAAGCGGGCAGCACGGAGGTAAACCCCGTTTACCGCCCCAAGATTTTCGTGGGCACGGAACCCGCCTCCCTGAAGGAAATGACGCTGGCCTACACCGCCATCCCGAACGGCGGCTCCCGCCCGCAGGATATTTATTACCTGGACAGGATAGAGGATGAGGACGGCCAGTTGATCTGGGAATCCAACCAGGCCATTGAAACCCGGAACAACGCCCAGGTGCGGAAGGGGGCCACCTCCACCGCCACGGCCTTCCAGCTCCACAACATCCTGAATTCCTCCCTGAAAAACGGCTCCGCCCAGCGCGTGGCCCCGCATCTGCCGAAAGACTTCAAGGGGGGCGTGAAAACGGGGACTACGTATGACTTTGCGGACAACTGGCTGTTCGGCTATGACAGCCGCATCACCTGCGGCATATGGGTAGGCTTCCTGGAAGGGAAAAAACCCATTTACAACGGGGCCTTCTCGTCGGACACCTGCGCCTCCGTCCTGGGCGCCGCCGTCACGGAGGCGGAACGCCTCTTCCCCGCCGGGGAACTGGCCCCGCCCCCCAGCGTGGAACGGGTGGAAATCTGCCTGACCACCGGGAAGAGAGCCACGCACAGTTGCTATGACATTGACCCGGTGGACAAGAAATACCGCCGCCACACCATGTTTGAATACCTCCGCAAGGGGGATTCCAGCCTTCCCTTCTGCGACCTCCACGGGGAGGACATCTCCGCCCCCGTCTCACCCTTCACGGCGCAGAACCGCATCCTGCCCCTGCCGCCCATCCTGCCCACCAAGGCCATCCTCCAGGGGGACGACCCCTACCACACGGAGCTGAACCAGGGCCCCGCCAACCGCAACTATGAACTGCTGGGCGCGGGTGAAAACGTGCCGGAAGCCCAGGCCCTTTCCGCAGACCCCGTTTCTCCGGACCATACGGACACGAGCATCACGCTGCCCGCTCCCAAGCCCATCACCATCCCCGTTCCGGAATTCATCCACCTGTAACTCCCTTTTCTTCCATGCCCTCCCCCTCCCAGGATACGGTAGCCTGCACATGCCCGTCATGCGGAAACCCCTTTGCCGTGAAAACGTCTTTTCTGGGAAGCCAGGTGCAATGCCCCATCTGCGCCGCTCCGGTCACCGCCCGGCAGGAAGAGAAAGTCAAGGATGAAACGGAAGAACAGGCCGCCGTCCCCTGCCGCTGCAACGTATGCAACAATTCCTTTGCCGTCAATCCCTCCTGCATAGGGAACAAGGTGAAATGCCCCGTCTGCCATTCCACCGTCACGGCCACCCGGCAGGAGGAAGAGCCAGCAACGGCCCCGGAACGGATGCCTGAAGCTCCGGAAAAAGCTCCTGAAATCCCGGAAGGGACGCCTGAACCAGCAGCCTCCGTCCGGCACGGCGGCGCGCAGGAGGAAAGCCCCTCCGCTTCCCCGTCCGCATCTTCCCACAAATCTCTTACGCCTCAGAAAAAGACGGATAAACGGAGCATTGCCGTTACCAGGCCTTCCATCCCCATCCCTGCGGAACCCACTACCAAAATCCGCAAGCGGAAGGAAAAGGGGGACGCCGCCCCTGCCATCACAGCCGCCCGCAGCGCCTCCCTGGCGCATGAAGAGCCGGAATACCAGCCCACCGCCCAGGAAGCCGCCCGCAGCGAGCGCCGCCCCACCTGGCACATCTGGCTCTTTGTCTCCGGCCTGGTGCTGGCCTCGCTGGGCGTGTTCATGTTCCTGCGCGGAAAGGACATGGAAGCGGAAGGCTCCAAGATTCTGAACATTTCAGACCGGTTTGTGGACCATGAAGCGGTCTTCTCCCTGGACGTGAACAAGGACCTGCTGGCGGAACTGGAGCAGAGGGAGCAGCAATACCGGCTCATGACCCATCCCCGCAGGGAGGAAGACCGGGAAGTGGAATCCGTCTCCGCCCACATCACGGCAGCCATGAATGAACTGGCCCTCTACTGCATGGCGGAATCAGACGAAGAAAGGCTCAACTACGTGATGGAGC
This sequence comes from Akkermansia massiliensis, assembly GCF_023516715.1. NCBI lineage: Bacteria > Pseudomonadati > Verrucomicrobiota > Verrucomicrobiia > Verrucomicrobiales > Akkermansiaceae > Akkermansia > Akkermansia massiliensis. Next base: position 1,367,363 of record NZ_JAMGSI010000001.1, read on the forward strand.
CCGAGGCCGTGCGCCCCAAAATGGCTCACTGGGCCTCCTACGGGCGGTACAAGGACTACCTGCCGCAGGAAGCGGGGAAAAGCTCCAAGAACGGGGACCTGCTCCAGATATCCGTGCTGATGGATGACAACACCGTCCGCCCGGCCGTCTTCCTGTATGACCGGAACTCCGGCAAATGGAAGCTGGACTGGGAAGCCTGGGAGGGTTACTCCCCCATGCTCCCGGCGGAGCTGGAAGCCAAAAAGCCCTCCAAACCCGTCCCCGTCAGAATAGCCCTCAGCATGCCCGGCATCTACCAGCCGCCCTTCCTGGAGGAATCCTCCGCGGAAAGCTACCGCAATACCGCCTACATCAACTTCTCCCTGGAATTCCCCAACGGGGAGCGCCTGAACGCGTACGTGGACAGGTATTCCCCGCTGGCGCTGGAACTGACCAAGCTCCTTTACAACGGCCCCGTGCGCGCCTGCGTGCTCATTCACTACCCGGCGGACCTGCCCGGCAACCAGTCCGTCATTATTGACAAGCTGCTGTATTCCGGATGGATGAGCGACGCCACCCGCAACCTCCTTCCCACCAACTGACAATCCAGAACCGGTTCCCGTTTTCCATGAGTTCCAAAGCATTAGCGCAAACACAGGACAAAGCCCTCCAACTCAATCTGGCCACCACCATTTACGGCACCTTTGCGGAAATAGGCGCCGGCCAGGAAACGGCCAACTGGTTCTTCCGTGCCTCCGGGGCCGCCGGCACGGTGGCCAAGACCATCTCCGCCTATGACATGACCGTCAGCGACACGCTGTACGGCCCCGTCAAGCGCTACGTCTCGGAAGAACGCCTGAAAGGCATGCTGGATTACGAATTCACCCAGCTCGTCAACCGCCTGGGGCCCAAGCGCGGCAAGGACACCCGCTTCTTCGCCTTCTGCAATACGGTGAAGGTGAAAGGCTACCGGGACAACGGCCCGTGGAACGGCTGGATAGGCGTGCGCTTCCAATTGAAGCCGGAGGCGGAACCGTCCGACCTGATCATCCACGTGCGCCTGAATGACCCGGACCACGACAGCCAGATGAAGGACCTGGGCATCCTGGGCGTCAACATCCTGCACGCCGTCTTTTTCAAAAGGGACCGGCTGGAGGAATTCATTGAATCCCTGGTGGACAATCTGGATCCCCGCCTGGTGGAGATAGACGTCGTCCGCTTTGAGGGCCACGGCTTCTCCATGGTGGACAACCGCCTTTTTGCGCTCCAGCTCGTCAAATCCGGTCTGACGCCGGCCACCCTGTTCCTGGCAAACGGCCAGGTGGCCCAGGCGGCGGACGTGCTGTACAAACGCCCCATCGTGCTGATGAGGGGCAGCTTCAACCCCGTCTGCAACCTGCATCTGGAAGTCATGGCGCAGGTGAAAAAATGCTTCCTCTCGCACATCAATGAGACGCAGGCGGACCGCTGCCTGGAAATCTGTGAAATATCCATGAACAACCTGCTCCGCGGCGGGGACGTGGACCATCTGGAATTCCTGGACCGCGCGGACAGCCTGAAAGCCCTGGGCAAGAACGTGCTGATTACCAAGATGGCCCGTTTTGACAACCTGTCCGAGCTGCTGGCGCGCTACACGAACGAGCCCATCGCCATCGCCCTCTCCATCGGCCTGTTGAACGAACTGTTCAAGGAAAAATGGACGGAGGACATCCCCGGCGGCATCCTGGAATCCTTCGGCCGCACCTTCCAGAACAAGACGCGACTGTACGTCTCCCCCTGGCTCAACCGCAAATCCGGGGAATTCGTCACGGCGCGCACCTTCCGCGCCCCGGAACAATACGTGCACCTGTACCAGCACTTCCTGGCGAACGGCCTGGTGGTTGACGTCCCCTTCTTCAATGAATTCCTGCTGCGCCACACGCCGCGGGACATCCAGCGCATGATCGCCGCGGATGAAGACATCTGGAAAACGCTGGTCCCCGCGGAAGCGCACCGCTCCGCCCTGCATTTCCGCTGACCTCCTCTTTAAAAAGTCTGTGCGGCCACTCTCCAGTGCTTTTCCAACGGCGGCTTACCTGCTACCTGCCGGGGAGGTTTTACAGGAAGGAAAAGTTTCCCCCTACGGATGCCCTGGGTATTGGGTGGAAACCGCAAATATGCGGTTAACAAATACTTCCATCGTTCTTTTCACGTCCGGCCGCCCCTGGAAATGAGGGCCTCCGTCCCTCATCGCAGCCTCCGCCGGAGCGGAGCGACGGGTATTTGAAAGAAAAGCCGCCTCTGCGCTCCGGAAAAGCTTTTACCTGCGAGAGGAGGGAATCTTCCGGCTCCCAGGACGCCGGAGGCGCAAAACCACCGTGAATCAGCATTTCCACCGTTTCCTTTTACGATTGCATATTCTTTCGGTTTCCTCCTCCGGCATTGCCTTCCCTGCCTCATTCCCTGTCCTGAACCCGGAGAATCCGGCACAGCCACGCTCATCCTCCCCGCTCCGCTCCCCGGAACGTTTCCCTTCTTCAAACTCATCTTATCAGGAAAACTTAACAACTTTGTAAGATTGTCTTGCCATAAGGCGGGAATCTCATTAAGGTCTCCGAGTTCCATTTTTATCATGAATACCATTATTATCGGCTCCCAATGGGGCGACGAAGGCAAGGGCAAAATGATCGATTTCCTGACGGAATCCGCCGACGTGGTGGCACGCGGCCAGGGCGGCAACAACGCGGGCCATACCGTAATCGCCAACGGGAAGAAGTACATCCTTCACCTTGTCCCCTCCGGCATCCTGTGGCCGGGCAAGCTTTGCGTCATCGGTAATGGTGTGGTGCTGGACCCCATCGGCCTGGTGGAGGAAATCAATGAGCTCCGCGGCCAGGGCGTCTCCATCACGAAGGACAACCTTCTCATCTCCGACCGCGCCCACGTGGTCCTCCCCTTCCACAAGGAAATGGACGCCGCCCAGGAATCCGCCCTCGGCAAAAAAGCCATCGGCACCACCAAGCGCGGCATTGGCCCCACGTACGCGGACAAGGCCCGCCGCATAGGCGTGCGCATGGCGGACATGAGGGATCCCAGGATTTTTGACGAAGTGCTGCGCCGCCGCATCAAGATGGCGAACGCGGAAATGGAACGCATGGGCCTTCCCTCCATGGATGAAGAAAAAATGGTGGCGGAAGTGACTGCCGCCGCGGACGTGCTGCGCCCCCACATCACCAATACCATCCCGGTCATGCATGAAGCCGTGGCCTCCGGAAAGAGCATCCTCTTTGAAGGAGCCCAGGGCGCTTACCTGGACGTGGACTTCGGCACCTACCCGTTCGTCACCTCCTCCAACACCTCTTCCGCCGGCGCCTGCACCGGCACGGGCGTTCCGCCGCACAAGATTGACCGCATCATCGGCGTGTGCAAGGCCTATACCACCCGCGTGGGTTCCGGCCCCTTCGTCACGGAAGATGAAGAAATCTCCAACCACCTGCACAGCATGGGCCGCGAATTCGGCGCCACTACGGGCCGTCCCCGCCGCTGCGGCTGGGCGGACGGCGTGCTGCTCCGCTTCTCCGCCATGTTCAACGGCTTTGACGAAATGGCCATGACCAACCTGGACGGCTACGACAAGTGCCCGGAAATCAAAATCTGCACAGGCTATGACCTGGACGGTGAAATCCTGGCCTATCCGCCCGCCACGGTGGACGAATGGGAACGCTGCAAGCCCGTGTATGAAACGGTGCCCGGCTGGATGCAGGACATCTCCGCCTGCCGTTCCTGGGAAGAGATTCCGGAAAACGCCAGGAAATTCGTCAAGCGCATGAGCGAGCTCATCGGCTGCCCCGTCACGACCGTGGGCGTGGGCCCCGACCGCGAACAGACGATCGCCGTGAAATAACCCCCCTATTCCGGCTTTCCCAAGCCTCCCTTTACCTTCAAGGGCCGTTCCGCTTCCCCAGCGCGGAAGGGCCCTCTTTTTTTCTGCCTTCTCCGCCTTTTTCTTTGCGCCCCCACTCTCCACTCTCCACTCTCCACTCTCCACTCTCCACTCTCCACTCTCCACTCTCCACTCTCCACTCTCCACTCTCCACTCTCCACTCTCCACTCTCCACTCTCCACTCTCCACTCTCCACTCTCTATTGAAATCCGTACAGGAGCCCCAGTTATAACCAGCCTTTTTGCCTTCAAAGCCCGCCCTTCCTTCTCTCATATTCCCATTCCCGTTCTTCTATGGAAGCGTTTCCACGGCCAACTGCCAACCAAGGGAATCCGGGACGGAACAGGGGGCCTGCCTTTCCTCCTTCCTCCCCCTCCACGCTGTTTGGAATACGGCGGCACGGACGCCAGGAAACGGAGAACCGCATCTGCTTGCTCATGCCCGGTTGAATGAGGCGGCGGGAGGGGCAGTCTTCCCTTTTTGCGGAAAGGCGGGAAAAAACAGGTATTCGTGTCAGCATTTCAGTTGAGTTATGACACTTCCGTCTGCTGTCTTGTCTGATTGTCTATATGAAACATGTCATGCTTCCCTCCTTGTGCGCCGTCGCCGTCGTGGCCTCCTGCGATCCCGTCCTGGCCCAGCAGCCCGCACCCGTAGTGACGACCACGCCTCCCTACCTGAACACGGAACGCGGCCTGCGCGTGAAAACCCTGGAAGGCAGGGAAATAAGCCCCAGCCTGCTGAAGGGCATGCGTCCGGAAGAACAAATCACCAAGAGGACGCCCGGCGTTCCCACCAGGCCCAGCGTTCTTCTCCAGCATGAGGCCAGGCCCTCCGCCCCCGGCATTGAATGGTTTGCGGCCAAGCCTCTCAAGATGATGCCGTATCTGGACAGTTCCTACGTCTTCGGCAACACCTGCGCGGAACCGAACGCCTGGATCCGTGAAGACATGATTTCCACCGGGGCGCAGAAGATCAAGACCGCCCTGTCCAGATACGGCATCACCTATTCCGCCCAGTTCGGCTTCAACTACACGGGCCTGACGGGCGGCGGCCTGAACGGAAAGACGGATTTCCCCTCCTATAACGGCTCCCTGCTGACCAATATCACCATTTTCCGCAACAACTCCACGGGGAGCGGCCTGTACCTGGCCTCCGAGTTCGACTTCGGCAACGGCTTTGACTTCAATGAAGGGAGCAAGGGCCCCGCCACCACGCTGGGCTCCCTCCAGAATCCCACCAGTTCCTTCCAGGGGCCGGACCCCCACCTCAGCAACCTGAGCCTGGCATGGGTGGGAGCGGGCGGCAAGCTCCTGCTGATGGCGGGCCAGCTGGACACCACCAATTACATGGACCACAACGCCTACGCCAACTCACACAACAATAACCTGACCAACAGCGTCTTCGGCAACAACCCCATGCTGCCCCTGACGGACAACTCCCTGGGCTTCCATTTCGCATGGCAGCCCACCACCTCCTTTTACGTGATGGGAGCCACCGCCGCCAACAACATGACCCAGAACCACAACCCGTTCAGGAACCTGAACTCGGACAACTGGACGAACGTGCTTGAATTCGGCTACGTGGCGGAGGACTTCTGCGGCATGGGTTCCGGCGTGTACCGCCTCCAGCCCTTCTTCACCACCAGCAACAGTGAAAACGGCGGCGGCGTGGCCGTGAACTTCCAGCAGCAGCTTGGCCGCAGCAGCCACCTGGGCTGGTTCTTCCGCGGCGGCTGGGCCAGCGATGACGCCGCCACGCTGACCGGCGTGCGCTGCGCGGCCACCACGGGGCTGGTGCTCCTCTCCCCCTTCCGCGGAAAAGGCGCCTCCAATGACGGCTACCTGGGCCTGGGCTTCCTCTGGCAGCAGGGCGCCAAAAAGAACGGCCCGTACGTGAACAAGAATGAATACGGCATTGAACTAACCTATGTGGCCCAGGTGACGCCCACCATGACGCTCCAGCCTGACATTCAGCTCGTCAAGAATCCCGTCAACGGCCGCAGGGGCCAGACGGCCGTGGTTTTCCAAATCCAGAACGTCTGGTCCTGGTAGGGGCAGCCCCTGAAAAATTGGAAAATATTGATCGCATTTCCCGGAAATCGTGTCTAAATGGAAACGATTTATTTGGACCACGCACATGAAGCGCACGCAGCAACCTTCCATGCAGGAGGCGGAGCAGGCCTCCCTGAATCATGAGATTTTAACCACATGGCGTCCCGGGGAAACCCTGGGGGAACACATGGAGCGCCGCGGCGTCAGCCGGCGCGAATTCAATAAATGGTGCCTGAAAATGATCGCCCTGATGGGCGTCGCCACCGTGACGGGAGGCGTTTCCAACGCCCAGGAGATTGCGGACAAGATGGCCGCCCTGAAACGCCCGGTGGTCATCTGGCTCCAGCTCCAGGAATGCACCGGGTGCCTGGAAAGCACCATCCGCAGCTATAACGAGGAGATCGGGGACATGGTGCTTTCCGCCGTCTCCATGCCTTACGTGGAGCTGCTGATGGCCCCCTCCGGGGACGCAGCCAACGCCGCCCTGGAAGAAGCCATCAAGGAACCCCATATCCTCGTCATCAACGGGTCCGTCCCGGTCCATGACGGCGGAGTGTACTGCACTATAGCCGGGGATACCGTGGAAAACATGCTGCGCCATTGCGCGGAAAACGCCTCCTATATCCTGGCCGTGGGCTCGTGCGCGTACTTCGGCTCCATCCAGGCCGCGCGCCCCAACCCTACCGGGGCCGTGGGCATCCGGGACATCCTGACGGACCGCACGGTCATCAACGTGCCCGGCTGCCCGCCCATCGGGGACGTGATTACGGCCGTCATCATGTACATCCTTACGTTTGACCGCGCCCCGGAATGCGACCAGGAGTCTCGCCCGCTGATGGCGTACGGCACCCGCATCCACAATAATTGCCCGCGCCGCGCCCATTTCGACGCCGGACAGTTCGTCAACGTGTTTGACGACGAGAACGCGCGGGAATGCTTCTGCCTGTACAAGGTGGGCTGCAAGGGCCCGGACACGTTCTCCCCCTGCCCCATCGTCAAATGGAACGGCGGCGTCAGCTTCCCCATCCAGTCCGGCCACCCGTGCATCGGCTGTACGGAGCTGCACTTCTTTGACCGCATGACTCCGTTCTACAAGACGCTGCCGAACGTGAACGGCTTCGGCGTGGAAGCCTCCGCCAACGTCATCGGGGCTGTGGGCGTAGCCGGCGCCGGCGCGGCCATCGCCGCCCATGCCGTAGGCTCCGTCATCCATTACAAGAAGCAGCACATGAAGGAGGAAGCGAACGTCTCCCTGCCCGCCTTCGGGGACGCTCCCGGCTCGCCCGACAAGGAAACTGAAGAATAGCCAGAAGCCCCTTACCACCAGATTACCATGAGCAATTACACATCAGCGGACGTTCCGGAATCCAGCCGGGTGGTCATTGACCCGGTGACGCGCATTGAAGGCCACCTGCGGGTGGAAATGGAGGCCGGGGACGGCGTCATCAAAAACGCCTGGACGTCCACCACGCAGTACCGCGGCATTGAGGTGATCGCCTGCAAGCGGGATCCCCGTGACGTCTGGGCTTTCGTGGAACGCATCTGCGGCGTCTGCACGGGCACGCACGCCATCGCGGCCCTGGCCGCGGTGGAAGACGCGCTCCAGTACCCGGTGCCCGTCCAGGCCCGCCTCATGCGCGACCTGGTCAGCGGGGCCCTGGGCATCCAGGACCACGTCATCCATTTTTACCAGCTCCAGGCCATGGACTGGGTGGACGTGATGTCCGCCCTGAAGGCGGACCCCGCGGAAACCGCCGCCATCGCCAAATCCCTTTCCGACTGGCCCCTGTCCTCCGCCGCGTATTTCGCCGGAGTGCAGAAAAAGCTGAAGGACTCCATCGCCTACGGGCAGTATTCCATCTTCACGAACGGCTACTGGGGCCATCCGGCCTACAAGCTGCCGCCGGAAGTGAATCTGCTGGGCGTGGCGCATTACCTCCAGGCCCTGGTCTGGCAGCGGGACATGATCAAGATCCACACCATTCTGGGCGGCAAGAACCCGCACCCGAACTTCCTGGTCGGCGGCATGGCCTGCGCCATCAACATGAACAATGACCAGGCCATCAACCAGTTCTCCCTGAGCTACCTGAAGCAGCTGGTGCAAACCTGCCACGATTTCATCCACAAAGTATATTATCCGGACATTGTCGCCATCGCCGGATTTTATAAGGACTACGCCCATATCGGCGCGTCCAACCCCAACTTTTTCTGCACCGGGGCTCCGTCTGAAATCAACGCGGGCGCTCCCGCCGGCAAAGGCATGATCAAGCCCGGCGTGCTGCTGAACGGGGACTACAGGAACGTGCTCCCCTTTGACCAGGACAAGATCAGGGAATTCGTCACCAGCTCCTGGTACAAGTACACGGAAGGCCGGGACGCGGGCCTGGCCCCGTACGACGGGGAGACGAACGCGGATTACAACGGCCCCAGGCCGCCCTACAAGTGGCTCTCCGACCATCCGCAGTACACCTGGGTGAAAGCCCCGCGCTACGACGGCCACGCGATGGCCGTGGGCCCGAACGCCCGCATGATGATCGGCTACGCCCAGGGGGTGCCCGCCATCGTGGAGCGGGTGGACGCCGCCTGCGACAAGCTGGGGCTGCCGCGCGACAACGCCTTCATGAACTCCACGCTGGGCCGCGTGTACGGCCGCTCCCTGGACGCCCTGATCAACGTGGACATGATGGTGAACCAGCTCCAGGAGATGACGGACCGCATCAAGAACGGGGAAACCGCCACCTTCAACCCGGAAAAATGGGAGCCGGAAACCTGGCCCTCCTCCTGCAAGGGCGTGGGCTGGGTGGAAGCGCCCCGCGGCAGCCTGAGCCACTGGGTACGGATTGAAAACGGCCAGACGGTGAATTACCAGGCCGTGGTGCCCAGCACCTGGAACAGCTCCGGCCGCGACGCGGAGGGGCAGATGGGGCCGTACGAATATTCCCTGGCCCATACCGGAAAACACCCGCTGGTGGACCCCACCCGCCCGGTGGAACCCCTGCGCACCGTTCACAGCTATGACCCGTGCCAATCCTGCGCCGTCCACTTGTTTGACGAAGAAGGGGAGGCCATTCTGACCAGACAGGACCCGTGAAAACGACTCTTATCGACAAAGACCTCACCCTGGCGGTGGAGGACGCCATTCCGGCCAGCCCGGTTTACACGCCGGAGGAAATCCTGGCCCTGGCCGTGTGCGCCTCCCCCAACGGCAGCACGGACCCGGGGGACCTGGCCCTGCTCCACGCCGCGCGGGAACGGGGCGTGGCCCTGCCCTACGCCCAGCAGGAGAATTCCTGGGAGGCTCCCTCCCGGGAAAGGCCGTACAGCACGGCCATGCTGAAAGCCGCGGACAAGGAGGACGCCGCCCCCTTCATGGTGGCCCGCGGCAGCCTGAAGGCCCTGGAAAAGCTGTGTGAAGTCAGCCATCTGGAAAAAGAGCGCATGAACAAGGCTTTTGAGGAATACTCCCCCTCCGGCTTTGAACCCGTGGCCGTGGCCGTCCACCGGCCCGGCGCGCCGTGGCGCCTGCTGGGCGTGGTGCCCATGCATGCCATGAGAGACGTGCGCCGCCTTTCCATGGCCAAGGCCAATTTCCGCTACTTCCACGTCTGGGACTGGCCGCTGCGCGTGCTGCACTGGACCTGGGTGTTCTGCATCATCGGGCTGGCTTCCACCGGCATCTGCATTGCGGAAGGGTGGTTCCTGAAAATGGGGGACCTGCACGGGGCCTTCCAGTTCGGCACGCTCCGCTTCGTGCACTACGCGCTGGGGTGGACCCTGGTGGTGGTGATGATGCTGCGCTTCTCCTGCTTCTTCATGGCCTCCAACAAGTACCAGAGCTTCCGGGCCCTCTTCCCCATCTCCAGGCAGCAGTGGAAGGACCTCTTCACCACGGCGGTGGACTACGTGTTCGCCCGCAGTTATGACGGCCCCCGCTACATCGGCCACAATCCTTTACAGCAGTGGACGTACACGGGCGTCTACGTCCTGTTCACCACCATGGTGGTGACCGGGCTGGCCCTGTACGCCCTGTATGAGCCGCGCCACTGGTTCTACCACTGGTTCATGCCCCTGAACGACCTGATAGGGGTTCCGTACGTGCGCCTGGTGCACCTGATCGGCATGTGGTGCTTCATCATCTTCGCCATGGTTCACGTGTACCTTTCCATCCTCTCCGGAAACGTGGATCGGGACGGCACCATCTCCTCCATGTTCAGCGGAGGGCGCTGGCTGCGTAAGGGCGTCAAATTCCGGGATGAATAACCCTTCCCCCGCATCTGCCATGGAATTGGAGCCATACACGGAAGAACTCCGGGGCTGCCCCGTGAAGGGGAACGCCTATCCCGTGCTCGTGCTGGGCGTGGGCAACCCGCTCATGGGGGATGACGGCATAGGCGTGGAGCTTGCCCACCGTCTTCAGGAACGGGACTACGGCCCGCTGGTCCATGTGGAGGAGGGAGGCACGCTGGGAATGACCCTGCTGCCCCTGCTGGAAGACGCGGATACGGTCATCCTGCTGGACGCCGTCAAGACGGGGGCCCCGCCCGGAACCGTCGTCACGCGCAGCCGGGACGAACTCCCCCGCCATTTCTCCCTCGTCATTTCCCCGCACCAGATCGGCATGAAGGAAGTGCTGGGCGCGGCCCAGCTGTGCGGAACCCTGCCGCGCATCATCACGCTGGTGGGGGTGGAGGCCGGGCATACGGACTTCTGCCAGCCCATGTCCGCGGAAGTGCGGGAGGCCGTGCCGCAGGCACTGGACCTGGTGGAAACCCTCATCGCCCGCGCCCTGGAGGAATACCAGGCCCGGAAAGACGCGCATGCATGAAGTAGGCATCATGGAGGGGGCGCTGGACATGGCCCGGCGGCTCATGGAAAAGAACGGGGGAACCCGGCTGATGCGCGTGCACATGACCATCGGCAGCCTGAGCGGCGTGGTGCCGGAAGCCCTGCAATCCGCCTTCCTGGCCCTGAAGGACGCGTATGTCGCGCAGGACGCCGCCCTGGACGTCACGTGGGTGGAGGCCCTGTGCCGCTGCGACGCTTGCAGCGCGGATTTTTCCTTCACGGAGCACGGCTATATCTGCCCCGGCTGCGGAGACCCCGCCCTGGCCATCCTCCGGGGACGGGAACTGGAACTGACCCGGGTGGAATGGGAGTGAACCGCGCTTTTCCCGTCCGGAAGAAAATAAGGTGAATTTACCCGAACATTTTACCCGCCCGGACGGTCTAATACCATTGGCGCGCATCCACCGCGCCTCAAACGTCAAACCAACTATGTAACCAGCGTCATGAGCAATATCAACCCATTCATTCTAACAGGGATGATGCCGCTTTCAGCCTCATCCATGAACCGCGTCTCCTACATGTGCCCGGTCACCATCAGCAATGACGTGGTGCAGGGCCAGACGGACATTCAGGATTCCCTCACCGTTGATTCCGGCGGCAATCTTTACATCATCAACGCCCCCGTTTACGTGGGAGGCCCCAACCAGCCGGACCACGGGCACCGCACCGCCCACCTGGTCATCCGTAACGGAGGCACCATGACGCTCCTGGGCAACCTGCCGGACCACATGACCGTTTTCCTGGGAAACAAGGCCAACGGCAGCCTGGAGATCAACGGCGGCCGCCTTCTGATGGGCCAGGGCCGCATTCAGGGCTCCAGAGAGCATGAAGGCAGAATCGCCATGACGGACGGCTGGCTCTTCGCCTCGGAAGTGGACCTGCCCGCCGAGGGCTCGGAACTCGTCATCAAGCACGGCCTGATGCGCATCAAAAAACTTTCCGGCAGCGTATCCACCCACATTTACGGCGGCGTGCTTCACGTGAAGGAGGAAGCCCACGCCAGCCGCATCCATTTGATAGATGACGGCGTGCTGCTTCTGGGCAGCGTCACCAGCCAGCCTTCCGCGGACGTCATGGCCGGAGCGGGCATCAACTTCCGCGGGGACGGCGGCGCGCTGGTCATCCGCGTGCCCCATCCGGAAAACGCGCTGACGCGCACGCGGGAGGCGGAACACGTCTTTGACGAACTGCTCCGGAGGGGCAAGCTCTTCCATGACAGCAAACCCATGACCAGCTTCCAGGGCTTCCACATGAGGGAATTCACCGGGCATGACAGCCTGACGTACGCCGCGCTGCGCCCCTCCGCCCAGCTGCGCGCGGAACAGAACCAGGTCACGCGCCTGCTCCATACGTTCATGTACGGCGGCAGTGAAAAGGACATGCCCATCTGAACCTCTCCGGAAAACGGATCCCATTCCGCAAAAAAGCCGCCGGCGCAGAATGCCGGCGGCTTTTTCATAAATGGGCAAGTGGAAAAAACGTTACTTCAGGAACGTAATCGTGAGGGGCGCCACGTAATCGTAATCCCCGTTCGCCACCTTGACGGCAGTGATAATGGCGAAAACAATCCACGCGATGACGACCGCGGGAGCCAGCACGAAGCCGATCAGGACAAAACATAACAGGAAGGCCGCAATCGAATAAATCGCCCAGGAAATCTGGGCATTCAGAACATTCTTTCCTACCTTGTCCACCAGGGGGTTGGCATCCTTCCAGACCAGCCAGCAGATCAGGGGCGGAATGATGTTCACGCCGGTGGAGAAACCGAAAAAGACGGATACCAGCGGAGAAACCGCCGTAAGAGTGGCCTGGGTCTTGTCGGGCTGTTTTTCAGGGGCGGGTTCCTGAACCGGCTCCTGGATAATTTGTTGTTCTTCGTCCATAAAAAATGCAAGGCGATGGGAAGCGGGAGGGCGAACGGAAACCTCTTCCATTCCTTTCCGCCTCAGTTAACCCCTTTTTCACATATTCCACCCGGTAGTCAAGCTTCCAGACCGTTCGTTTTCCGAATAAAAAGCGTTCTCCTGCAATCATCCTTGCCTCCGCGGCGGGAAGTGGCTACACATGCAGTCCATGACCAACACCCTGACGCTGCTCACCCTCTCCGCCTGCCTGGGGGCCTGTGTTCCCGGCGCGCCGGAAATCCTGCCTCCCGCTTCTTCCGTCACCCGCCGTGAAGCTCTGGAAACCAGCCGGGCCTATACTTCCATGGCCTGGCGGGGCTCTCCCCGGAACGTCCGCCACGGGACGGACGAGGACGGCATCCGGATAGACACGCCGGACGCCTCCGCAGCCGGAGGCCATGCCGGCGCGTGGTGGCGGCCCGGCGCGCGTTCCACCGGCATGCCGTACAAATGGGGCGGGTTCGACACCCCGCGGCAGTTCGCCGAACGCCTGAAGGCGGATGCCGCCAACGGGGGCGCCCCCGCCGCGGCCGGGGACATGGGCACCCCGGAAAAGCAGGCCGCGGGGGATGCCGCCGTCAGCCGCTTTGCCGCCGGGGTGGACTGCTCCGGCTTCGTCTCCCGCTGCTGGCGCCTGTCCAGGCCATTTTCCACACGGGAGCTCCCCGCTCTTTCCATTTCCCTCCCCTCCTGGGATGAGCTGAAAACGGGGGACATCCTGATTGCTCCGGGACGCCATGTGCTCCTGTTCATCCGCTGGGAGGGAGCGGAAAAAGACAGGTTCCTGGGCAGTGAAGCCGGCCCCCTGCCGGTCTGGAAGTGCGCGGAGCGCGTTTTCAGCCGCCCCATGCTGGAGAACAGCGGCTACCGCCCCATGAGGTACAGGGGCATGCGGGACTGAACCGCTGCGCGGAACTCCCCCATCTCCGGCGCTCCAGAATGGCACCGGGAACAGGAACGCCCCGCAAGTCCGGAGACTGCGGGGCGCTGGAAAGAGTGCGGCGCATGCGGCCGCCCGGCTCCGGAAGAAGCCGCCCGGGATTATCCGGGCCGCGCCGCTTCCGGCACGGGCCGTTACAACGGCTGGACGTTCAGATCAAACACCTTCCCCTGGAAGGAGGAGCCGAGCACCTTCAGCGGGAGAACGAAGGTGGAGCGCACGCCCTTCGTGCGGGGTTCAAAGTTTTCGTCCGGATTGCGGAAGCTCTTGAGCACCATGGTGCCCGCAGGCTTGCCGTCAATGAGGAGGGTGGTTTTTTCCGGCTCTCCCACAATTTCCACCTTCACCTTCTTGCCGACGGGCAGCTTGGCGCCGAAGGAGAATTCCAGAGAGTCATCCCGCCGGAAGCCCATGGTGCCGTCCTTCATGACGGCGAACAGCTCCCCTTCCGGGCCGGAAAGCAGAACCTGCTCCTTCCCTTCCGGAGCGGCGGAAAGCTCAAGCTCCATGGTGAGGCGGTAGCCGGGCCCCAGGGCGGGCTGGTTCAACTGCTGGGGCAGCTTGCCCGGAACCACGGAGAAGGGCTTGGAATCCTTCCACTTGTGGAGGGGGTTGGTACGGGGGGCTTCCCCGATGGCCTTGACCAGCTCCCGGTGCTCTTCAAAAGAATCCGGAGCCTTGGCCTTCCCCCACATCTTCTGGGCCAGCACGTCCATGGAGCCGGAAATAACGCCCCAAATGTCATAGGGGGCATAGCCGGAGTGCTTGAGGTCCGTCTCATCATTCCAGACGGCAAAAGCCGCGCCGATGAGCTGGGGATGGCCGGAAGGCAGGGTTTCATTCCCGATGCGGTTGGGAATCCAGTTATTATAAAGCCCCTTGTGGTTCCTGTCCATGCGGTAATAGTTGGCGTAGGGCACCACGTACAGGGCGCCGTCATTGGTATTGATGACGTCGTAACCCAGGTTCACGGCCTCCCAGGCCCTCATCCATCCGGTACTCCAGAGGTTCATTTGAACGCCCTTGCTCACCACGGGGGTTTTGCCGGGCTTGGTGCTCAGGCTGCCCCAGATGCGGGGCGTATAACCGCGCTTCAGGGCGTGCTTCAGCACGGCGTCCGCAAAATGGCGGTAATCCTCCTTGTTGCCGTAAAACTCGTCCGCGCCCACATGCACCACCTTGCTGCCGAACACCGGGCGGCCCAGTTTGGGGTCTTTCAGCAAATACTCGTCAAATACCTTGCCCACCAGGCTGATCGTCTCCGGGTTGGCGGCGTCCAGCATCTCGCTGCGGCGCTTTTCATGGTTCATGGGGCCCTTGTAAATGAGGTCCGGGCGCAGGCGGGTGAAGGAAAGCGCGTGACCGGGAGTGTCAATCTCCGGAACGATGCTGATGCCGCGGCGTTCGGCGTAATCCACCAGATCCGCAAACTCCTTCTTGGTGTAGAAAAGGTCCTTCGCCGTAAGAGGAACGCCGTCCTTGCCCTTCATGTTGGATTCCAGGCGGAAGGCGGCATAGAGCTCCTTGAACGGATCGCGGCCCTTGTCCACATACATTTCATGGAAAATGAAGTTATTGTTGATGACCAGGTGCAGATCATTCATCTTGTACCAGGCCATGGTGCGGATCACGTCCCTGAGGTAGCTGAGGGGATAGGGCGTACGCGCAATATCAAGCATGAAGCCGCGCAGCTCATAGCGCGGGAAATCCACTGCCGTGCCGCAGGGAACGCTGCCGGGGGTCTGGCGCAGCATCTGCAGCAGCGTGCGCGTGCCCCAGAACAGCCCGGTGGGCGTAGCCGCGCCAATGCGGACGCCGTCCCTGGTCACCTGGAGCCTGTACCCCTCCTTGCCCAGGTTGCCGCCTTTCAGCAGGGAAAAGGAAATATCCGCCTTCGCGCCGGGCGGGACAAGCTTGACCTTCTTCCCCGCCACGTCTTCCAGATCAGCCGTGAATATCTGCGCCAGCTCTTTTTCCGGGCAGGCTACGGAAACCGTGTTCCCCAGCTTGTACTCGCCCTGGCCGCCCTTCCATTGCAGGATTTCCGGAATGATACGCGGCTTGGGATTGCCCTGGGCGGCGTCCGGGGCCTGCAGCATGATTTCATAATCCTTGCTGATGGCTTCCTTGCCGTCCTTGGTCACCTTGAAGCTGACGTTGACGGGGGTGTCTGAAATAACGGGGGCTATCTTTCCCTTGCTGTTAACAAGCTGCTCATAGTCGGCCCCCAGGAATTTGATCTGGGCTCCGGAGGCGCTTGGCATCGGCAGTTGTTTCGCGCCCGCTTTCACCGGAGGGATGGTGAGGGAATCCGCAATCTGCTTGGCGTCCTGCCCCATCAAGGGAGATGCGGCAAAAGCGGCGATCATCAGGAATAGGTTCTTCTTCATGTTATCGTGTCGTTTCAGGGAAAAGGAGGATCTGATTCGTGCCAAGAACTACGCGCCCGCCGTCCTTTTCTTGCAGGGAAAGGGGAAAAAGCGGGTGAATTCTCCTTCGTTCCGCCGTCCGGGCAGGCATTCCGCCGGGCGGATTGCCGCGCGTCAGGTTTCATGAAGGAAAACCGCCGGGCCCGGGAGGACCGGCCAATCTTGTTCAGGCAAGTTATTATCTCAAACATCCCGTTCTTGGCGAGATTAAAAAACAGGCACGCTCCGGACGCGGGAATGCGCCCGGAAGGTAAACGCCCTGCCGGACAAAAAAAGGGGCCGGACCTCCAATCAGGAAATCCGGCCCCGGACAGGGGGAAAAGGGAAGGAGAAATCAGGCGCGGATGTCGATCACCTCCCCGGCGGGGAAGCGCACCTTGGCCTCGCGGGCGTAATCGTCGTCCTTCGCGCGGTAGCCCAGCGCCACGCTCACCACGGAGCGGTACGGCGTGCCGTCCAGGCCCAGAATCTCATCATACTTATCGCGGTCCATGCCGCCGATGGTGCAGGAATCCACCCGCAGGGCGGCGGCCGCGCTGAGCAGGAAGCCTGCGGCAATGTACACCTGGCAATCCAGCCAGGTGTGCATTTTTTCCGGAGTCAGGGATTTTACATAGCCAGTATAGAAATCAGCGGAGGAAGCCAGCTTTTCCGCGGACGGGTGGCGCGTGAACTCAATCTGGGCCAGGTAGCGGTCCACGTCCCGCTGGGTGGCCGTCCTGCGGGCGCAAAGCACCACGTAATGGGAGCAGTCCTCCACCTGGGACTGGTTCCAGGAGACTTCCCGCAGGCGCGCCTTTAATTCCTTGTTCGTCACCACCACAAACTTCCAGAGCTGAAGACCCAGGGAAGACGGGCTGAGGCGCAGGCTTTCCGCCAGCGCATGCCAGGTGGGTTTCTCAATGCGGGCTTCGGGGTCAAACTTCTTGCAGGCGTAACGCCATTCAAGACCGTCAATGTACTGTTCCGGAGAGATCATAAAAGGTGAGACAGGAAAAACGGCGAAACTGTTTAAAGTACTTCCTTCAAAACTTCAATGCAGCGGGCATTTTCCGCGGGGGTGCCTATGCTGATGCGGATCCACTCCGGCAGCCCGTAGCCGTCCTGCGCGCGGACGATCACGCCCCTGGCCAGCATGTCCTGGAACACCTTCCTGCCCTGCCCCACCTTCACCAGGATGAAATTGCCCTGGCTGGGAATCCATTCCAGCCCCATGTCCCGGAAAGCCTGTTCGTAAAAACGCATGCCCTCGGCATTGTTCTCCACGGTGCGGCGCACGTGCTCCCGGTCTTCCAGGGCGGCCAGGGCCGCCTCCTGCGCCAGCACGTGCAGGTTGAACGGCGCGCGCGCCTTGTGCAGCATGCTGCACACGTGTTCCGGGGCAATGCCGTAGCCCACGCGCAGGCCCGCCAGGCCGTAAGCCTTGGAGAAGGTGCGGAGAACAATCACGTTGCGGCCTTCCCGCACGAACTTGAGGGTATCCGGCGGATTGTCGGAAAACTCCCGGTACGCCTCGTCAAAGCATACCAGCACGTGTTCCGGCACCTTCGCCATGAAATCGTCAATCTCCTGCTGGGTCACGACGGTGCCCACGGGATTGGTGGGATTCGTAATGAACACGATGCGCGTGTTGTCCGTAATGGCATCCAGGAAGCCGTTCAGATCGTGCGTCCAGTCCGGCTTGTTGGGCACTTCCACGTACGTGGCGCCGAACAGCTTGGACATGATGGGGTACATGGAAAAGGCGTGCCTGGCGGCCACTACCTCCGCCCGGGGATTCAGCAGGGCATGGCACATCAGCTCAATCACCTCGCTGCTGCCCGTGCCCACCACCGTCTGGCCAAACTCCACGCCGCAGAACTCCGCAATGGCGGAGCGCAGGCGGAAGGCCGCGCCGTCCGGATAAATGTTCACGCCTGCCGCCGCGCGGGCAATGGCCTCCACCGCCTTGGGGGACGGCCCCAGCGGGTTCTCATTGGACGCCAGTTTCACAATATCATGGGGATCCAGGCCCAGTTCCCGGGCCGTCTCCTCAATGGGCTTGCCCGGCTGGTAAGCCACCAATTCCAGCACATGCCGGTTTGCGAAACTCTCAATACTCATAGCGGCGGAATGTTACCGCCATTCCCCACTTCTGGCAATACGGATTTCCATCCGGAGCGGACCTTAAAAACATGCCTGTCATTCAGCCTCATCCACGCTGCGGGAAGCGGCGGAATTTCTTTCACCCCCGGAAAGGCCTTCCTTTCCAACCGGCTTAATCCTCTTCCCGCCGCCAAAATAAACGTATCCATGGCGCGAACAGCCGGAAGCAGGCTTTTTAATGCCGCGGCGGGCAAGTATTGCCCGGAAGGATAAAAATTAGACTTCCGCTCTTTGGACAGTTTCCCAAACATGGAAAGGGTGGTTCAAAGCAGATGTCCCTCCGGAAAGGTCGTGCCAAATCCATGCCCTTGTGGACGACAATGGAAGTTTCACCATCAAGCAAGTTTGGAATGTCCGCCTGCCCTTTCCTTCCGTCTTTCCGCGCATCCCCTGCCCTATAAAAAGCAACCCGGTTTAACGGCCTTATTCCGGGACGTGCCTGCCGGGCATTTCTTCCCTCGCCCGGCGGGTCATGGCGGCGATCAGCTCCGTTTTTCCCTCCGTATAGGCATCCCGGTTGAATTCGAACTTCTCTTTCAGGGAACGCTTGAGGGCGGCGTACCTTTCCGCCTCATCCGGATGCGCGGCCAGGTAATCCCGGAAGTACAATTCATCCCAATCCCGGCAGGGCCGCACATGCAGATGGAACGCCTGCCCCCGGAAGCCGTCCGCGGCATAGCCCTTCACCAGAACCAGGCGCATCTGCGCTTCGTCCCGGTGCATTTCCCGGTAGCCGCACTTTTCCAGCAGGGGAAGCGCTTCAAAAACAAATGAATCGGGCCGCACTTCCAGCAGAATGTCAATGGTGGGTTTGGCCGCCAGGCCCGGAACGGACGTGCTCCCGAAGTGGGAAAGGCGGCTGATGCGCGAGAGGGGCACCACCGATTCCAGCATCTCTTTCTCCCTCCGGTAGATTTCCGCCCACTCCGGCCTGGATTCGCTCAGGATGACGGGAAACAAGCGCCAGAGTTCTTCAAGGCTCATGGCGGACAGGGCGGCTTCATCCGAAACACGGCGGGACATTCCCGGAAGATAAGGGAGACGAAGCCGTGAGTCAACCTCCCCGGCGTCCTCCCCGCCCTGACGCCGGGGAACCGCGGACCTTTTTGCCATTCCCTACTTTCTCCGCTTGCTGCCGTCCCGCGGACGGCAGCGCAGGGCCTGGTACCCGGCCACGACAAAGGCGAAGGTAGTCACCGCCAGAAAAGAGCGGAACAGCCACGCCAGAAGTTCCCAGTAAATCTCCTGAGTCATGCGGAAGGTTTTTTACCGGAATCCGGGACGTTGCCCAGATCTTCCCGGAGACGTTTGACGGCACAGGCAATGAGGGTAGCCTTATCAAGCTGGCAGCGCTCCACGTTCAGGGCGTCCGCTTCCGCATCCCGGAAAAAATGGACGGATAACGGCATTTTTCCCTTGATTTGAATTTTTTTCTGACTCTTTTTCTTATTTCCCGTCTTCATAAAAATCCTTCTTTTGGTGCAATAAGGGCTTCAATAACCCGCTTACGATGCAATAATGCACCTGAAACGGTATTTTAGTCAACGAAAATATACCGTTAAAATGATATTATGCAAAAAAGGTTGAAAAATCGCACCATTTTCGTTACAAAGATATGCATGAGTGAGAATCAGGATGAACTCAAAGTGCAGATCAAGGCTTGGCTGAAACAGCAGAACATCTCCCGCAATGATTTTGCGGAGGAATGCTTCGTGTCTCCCAACACGGTCCGCAACTGGCTTGCCAAGGTAGCCATTCCCAAAGACAAGGAAGCTCTCATCCGGCTCATGATGGAAAAGACGGAAAGGGAGAAAAAACTGAAGGAGGCGGCAAGAGCCCATTGGAAACCCTTCGCCGTCATGCTGAGCGCCGAGGATTACAAACTCATCGAAGAAGCCGCCAGAAGAGACAACATGACGGTGGAGGAATGGGCGGAAGCCACCCTGATCAAGGACGCCCAGAAGAGGATGAAGAATTATTACGACGACGAAAGCAGCCTCCCGAACGACATCCCTCTGGCAGCGGAAATTCCGGAGGAGTACGGCGCTCCCAGGCCTTCCTCCTCTTCCAGTTCCTCATTCTCCGAACCTTCTTCTCCCCGCCGCAAGCCTCGGCAATAACCCATGGCGGATATGGCAGGCGCGCCCCGTGCAGGGACACCGCCCTCCCGCTGAGCCCCTCTTCGGCTGAAATCCCCCGGCTCCCTGCGGTTCCGGGGGATTTTCCTGTCAAGGCCCCGGGAACGGCTCAAACACTTGCGGCAACTGAAACCGGGATGGGGTTCCGCAAACGATTTAAAATACGCGTATCCGCAGGGCACGATGGGGATATTAATTACCGCAGGGGCTTGCGCCGCTCCCGTCCGCTCTTTTTTCTTGCCTGACGTGTTAGAGGGGTTCTATCATATTGACCATGAGACAACTACTCTGCCTGCTGTTCATTTCCGCCTTCTGGCTTCCGCTTTCCGCCCGTGCGGAGGCGGCTCCGCCGGCCGTTCCCTCCATTGCCGTCAGGATGGTGCATCCGGACAGCCTGGAGCTGGACCGGGAAGGAAAACCGGTTCCGGAAGGATACACGCCTTATGTGTATGAATTCCGCGACCGCCACGGAAAGATGCAGCGGGAACGTCTGTTCCTGAAAGATGAACCGGTCATTACGGAGGCGGAGGTGGAACGGGCAGGCGTCGATCCGAGCAGACCGGAGCATCTCAACATCACCCTGAACACGCCGGGAGGGAGGGCCATGAAAACGGCTACATCCGCCATGAGGCTGGGACATGACAGGCTGGCTGTCGTCGTTCAGGGAAAAGTCAATTCGGCCCCGGTGGTTCAGGCCATTATTTCCCGTGCTTTTGAAATTTCCGGACTGGACGGGGAGAATGAAGCCGCCAACTTGGCGGAACTGCTCAACCACCGGGCCGCCACGGGGAAAACCACCCCTTTCATTCCGCGGGATCTGGCCCTGTACGTCATCCATCCGGAGAACGCCCGGCTGGTGGAAGAAGGGACGCTTTCCGTACCGGGCTACCGGCTCTGGAGCCGCCCGGGCGCGGAGGAAGAAAAAGACGCGGAGAAGGAATACCTGTTTCTGGGGAACGCCCCCATCGTCACCGGGGATTACGCCCAGTCCGCACGCCCCAATCTGGATTATCCAGGGCATCTGGACATCGTTTGGAATGAAGAAGCGTACAGGAACCTGGAACAGGCCTGCGCCGCCCTCCGGCCCGGCAAGGACAGAATGGCCGTGGTCCTGCGCGGCGCCATCCTGTCTACGCCCGTATTCCATAAAATGCCTTCCCACGCCACCCTCATTCCCGTGCCGGGAGATGACCGCCAGCTGGATGCCCTCTGCGCGGCCATCAATACCCAGTTTCCGCCGCTCACGGAACAACAGCAGAGGAAGGTGAAAAAGAAGCTGGCCGTTTATCCCGTGCATCCCCGCAGCACGGAGCTGGAACAGCGGTTCCTCCCGGAACTCCGGCAAGGGAAAACCATTCATCTGAAAAGCGGGTTCCGCTCCATCCCCTACACCCGCCCTGATTTCCCGGAGCCTGTTCCATCCTGGGCCTTTATCCGGCCGGAATCCCTGATCGGCCCGGAGGATATCCGGTACGCGGCACGGGAGCAGGACGGCACGATTACCTGCCAACTGCTGCCCCGTGCATGGGAAAAAATGCATGCCTTCATGGACGCAAGCCCTGCGGGAACCGTGGCCGTGGCGATTGTCTTTCAGGGGAAGGTTCACCAGATGTTCAAGATCAGAGACAGCTTGCTGCAGATGTGGGGAATCCCCGTGATCACATTCATTCAGCCCATTTCCGTCATTTACATCCTCACTCCGGAAGAGGAACGGCGCATGCACCGGGAATTCCTGTATCACGTCTTCAGGGATATGCTGTTTCCCGTCAGCCCGTGGTTCTTTAAAAACTGCGTTCCTTTCCGTACGCTGGGCGAACAGAAGCCTTTTTTAATGATTGATTCGGGCCTGAACCGCCCCTGATTTTTTTGCTCGAACCGGGGGCGGCGCTCCGCTATATTGCCTCCCGTTATGGCAACACCGGATTTTCATTACCAGGATCCTTTTCCCATTGAAAAGGACGACACCCAGTACCGCCTCATCACGTCCGACTACGTGAGCGTGGGTGACTTTGAAGGACACCCCATGCTGAAGGTGGAACCAGAGGGCCTGCGCCTGCTGGCCGCGGAAGCCTTCCATGACGTGGCCTTTTTCCTGCGCCCCGCCCACCTGAAGCAGGTGGCCGCCATTCTGGACGACCCGGAAGCCAGCGCCAATGACAAGAGCGTGGCCCTGACGATGCTCCGCAACGCGGAAGTGGCTTCCGCCGGAATCCTGCCCTTCTGCCAGGACACGGGCACCGCCACCATCGTGGGCAAGAAGGGCCAGCAGGTCTGGACCGGCTGCGATGACTGCGAACAGCTTTCCCACGGCGTTTACGACGCCTACACCCAGAACAACCTGCGCTATTCCCAGACCGTGGCGCTGGACATGTATACGGAAAAGAACACCGGCACCAACCTGCCCGCCCAGATTGACATTGAAGCCGTGGAAGGCATGAAGTACTCCTTCCTCTTCGTCGCCAAGGGCGGCGGCTCCGCCAACAAGACCTACCTTTACCAGGAAACGAAGGCCCTGCTGAATCCGGCCACGCTGAAGAAGTTCCTGGTGGAGAAGATGAGCACGCTGGGCACGGCGGCCTGCCCGCCCTACCACATCGCCTTCGTCATCGGCGGCACATCCGCGGAAAAGTGCCTGAAAACCGTGAAGATGGCTTCCACCAAGTATTACGACAACCTTCCGACCACGGGCAACGAGTACGGACGCGCCTTCCGCGACCTGGAGCTGGAAAAGGAACTGCATGAGGAAGCCTGCAAGCTGGGCCTGGGCGCCCAGTTCGGCGGCAAGTGGTACGCGCTGGACGTGCGCGTCATCCGCCTGCCCCGCCACGGAGCCTCCTGCCCGGTGGGCCTGGGCGTCTCCTGCTCCGCGGACCGCAACGCGAAGGCCAAGATCACGCCGGAAGGCATCTTCATTGAACAGCTGGAAACCAATCCCGGACAGTACATTCCGGAAGCGCTGCGCATGACCTCCAGCGAGGCCGTCTCCATTGACCTGAACCGCCCGATGAAGGAAGTGCTGGCGGAACTGAGCAAGTACCCCGTCACCACGCGCCTGAGCCTGAACGGCACCATCATCGTGGCGCGCGACATCGCCCACGCCAAGCTGAAGGAACGCCTGGAAAAGGGTGAAGGCATGCCCCAGTACATGAAGGACCATCCCGTGTACTACGCGGGTCCGGCCAAGACCCCGGAAGGGTATCCCTCCGGCTCCTTCGGCCCCACCACCGCGGGGCGCATGGATTCCTACGTGGACCTGTTCCAGGAAAACGGCGGCTCCATGATCATGATCGCCAAGGGCAACCGCAGCCAGCAGGTGACGGACGCCTGCCAGAAGCACGGCGGCTTTTACCTGGGTTCCATCGGCGGTCCCGCCGCCATCCTGGCCAAGAATAACATCAGGAAGGTGGAACTGCTGGAATACCCGGAACTGGGCATGGAAGCCATCTGGAAGATTGAGGTGGAGGACTTCCCCGCCTTCATTCTGGTGGACGACAAGGGCAACGATTTCTTCGCAAAGATCCGCGAAGGCTGGGCCTGCGCCGGCTGCGCCCATTAAGCCGCCCGGACAGAGCGCCGGATTTTTTCTCCCTGTTCCGCCATGCCGCGCGGAACAGGGATTTTTTATGGCCCCTTTACGGGAAAACTCGTTTCATCTCCCCTCCTTTTTCCCTTGAGCTTTTGGGTAGATTCTTCCGAATATCCCCGGCCTGCCGTTTCAAGCATTCATTAAATCCGGAAGGAGGAAGAAGCGCAGATATAAACAGGTGGAATCCGCCACCCGTTACAGGGAGAATCTCCAGCCTTTAAAAAACCGTTTGTAAGACATTGCCGGAAGTTTTTCCCGCTTGACTATTTATGGAAATTTTTCATAGTAGTTCCGGTTAGTATCATACAAATCACATTTACCTCTAATAAATCGCCCCGTCCTGCTGCTACAGGACGGGGCTTTTCGTTAGCTGAACATTACAATGAGTAACTCAATCAGCCTGGTTAGTATGATACAGTCATTCACATGGTACACCTCCTTTTCTTAATCCGGGATCAACCCGGCGCGGAGATTTTACAGAAAAACAATATTATTTCAAGATTTTCAATTTCAGCAAATTTCCCCGTCCCGGAGAGTATTCCTGTCTTTCCGCGCCATTCTCCCATGCCCGGGGCGGGCGTTTCAGGGAAAGAACGGCAATAGAGCACGTCCATTCCAACAACTCCGGAGATGGCCGCCAGGCTGGCAGGGCAACGCGGTTCCCCCATTGCAGCAAGCGCCACGGAAAAGCCCCCGTCCACGGGAAGGCCGGGGAACACGCCGGATACACAGTGCGCCCGCTTCACGCAAGCAGGGAATAAAGCAGCATCAGCGCCAGATTGGCGCCAGCGGCCAGCAACAGCCTGCCCGGCTTCAAATACCGTGCCTTTCCCAGGAAAACCGTCAGCACCGTAAAGACGGCATACAGGGATATCCACATCAGGAAGAATTCCGCCAGATTCCTTCCGTTCCCGAGACTGTCCAAGGGCATTTTCCAACCGGAAAACAGGAGGGGCAACACCGGAAGCACGGCATAAACGGCATATACCCAGTTCCTCACCACCGGCCTGAAGACGACTGTCAGCGGGTCCCGGCCAAAGAGGATATTCCTGGAATGGACGCTCTGCACCTTTTCCTTCCGCAGGGCGAAGGGGAGATAGAGGAGGAGAAGCATCGGCAGCAGAACAGGCCAGGCGTACCAGACCGTGGCCGCCCCCAGCATGAAGACGAAGAAGGCGGTAAAAATGATGGGAATGCCCGCCATGAGCAGGAAAAGGAGGCTTGTCCTGCGATCCGATTTTTCTCCCATTTTCAGGAAGGACCATGAGAGGTAGGCCATAGGGCAAGAGTCTGGTTTTCCGAAGGTTGCCAGAAATCACAGCCGCCCGCAAGGAAAAGCCGCCCACGGCCGGCAGAATCCGTTACGAACCCCGTTCCGCACACAGAGAACCGGACCGCAGGCAGACTCTGATTGGGATTGCCCCCCGCCCCTTCCCACGCTATCCTGCCTTCATGGCCTACCGAATCTGCAAATCCATTGAACTGGAAAGCGGGCACCTTCTGTCCAAGCACCCCGGCAACTGCAAATTCCCCCATGGCCATACGCGTTCCGTGGAGATGGTGTTCCGGGCGGATACGCTGGACGCCAACGACATGGTGGTGGATTTCAAGGCCATCAAGCAGATGATGGGGGATTTTCTACAGCAGTTTGACCATTCCCTGTGCGTGAATACGGATGACCCCAATTACGCCGCCTTCGTGGCCGCGTACGGGGAGCGCATCATTCCGTTTGACCGGGAGGACCCCACCAGCGAGGTAATGGCCCGCACCATTTTCAACTTCGCCCGGCATGCGCTGGAAAAGGCCAGGGAAGGTTCCGGCGAATACCCCGTGCGGGACTGCGTCACCCTGGAACGCGTGCGCGTGTGGGAGACCAGCAGTTCCTGGGCGGAATACGGAGAATAGAAGCGCGGGCTATTCCTTCCGCCACGCGTTCCGCCGGGAATGCCGTTTCAACCGCATTTCACGGTTCTCCTTTCAGGACGGTTACCCGGTTGCCGGGCAATTCCCCCGCATACGGTCTGCGGAGGCTTATCCCTTAAAAGGGGTTGAATGAGATCATGCGCTTCTGCGTCCAGTGCCCGTACGTAGAGGAATACACATCCGTAATTTCACGGGCCCATTCGTCAATGGTGCGCTGGTGGTGGGCGTATTTTTTAAAATCCTTGGTATCCACGCCCAGCAGGGCGCTGTGGTCTTCCTCGTAGTCCGCAAATTCGGAAACGATGCGTCCGTCCTCATCCCGCAGGCGTCCCGCCATGGCGATGTGGCCCTTTTTGATGAACCGCTTGACCAGGCCGCCCCCCTTGATGCCGCTCAACGCCGTGACAAAAATGCCGGCTTTGGCGTTCGTGGGCGTGATGGAGATGATGGCGAGCTCCAGCGTATAGGCCCCCCTGGTTCCCGGAGGCACCATCTCAAAGTGCGGATTTTCCGCAACTTCCTTTTCCATGCTGGCCGTGACGCTCTTCCGGAAGTATTCCGCCAGACGGTGCAGGGCATCAAATCCTTCCGCGGTATCCGGCCTCACATCCATGTGCACCGTATCCACCGGAACGACGGCCATCAGGACTTTTTTGCCGTCCACGCCGTTTACCTTGTCATTCCAGATTTTTTTATCATCAGCATTCCAGTAGGCATCAAACGGGATATGGGAGTCGCAATTTTTTACCTGATGAGTCACGAAGCCCGTCCGGGGCACATGCTTGAAGTTATTGGAGCAAGCCACTACCGCCATGCCGCCAAGCAGCACGAGCGCCATCAGGGAAGCGAGGAACAGGAACCGGTGTTTCTTCATAAACAGGCAATCAGCTAGAGTCATTTCATACATGACCCGGCATCCGCTGTCAATAAAACCCAGGAAACAAACCGCTCAAGACCGGAAACCGGAGCCTTCCTCGTTGAGGCGGCAGGAGAGGGAACGCAGATTTCCGGCATCCCCCCGGTCAGGAAGAAGGGAAACGGAAGGAAATTCCCCCCTCCCTGCATCCGGAAATATCCCGGCAGGGATGTTGACAAGGGTGGAAACTTTTTATCAGAAGCGCACGGGAGGAGACAGGGGCCTCCGGCCTGTTTTCCCTGTTACCGTTCGCGAGAACGGAGCCGTCCGGGAATGCTAAAAGGAAAAGGCGCGGCAGGTCCATGAAAACCCTTTTAAAGGAACGGCCACCCGGGAGGGGCCTTAATCCTCTTCATCCATGGGACGGTATTTCACGGCCAGTTTTTCCAGAAGCTTCAGGGCCAGGGCGGCACGGCTGCGGAAGGATTTATAGTCCCGCGGGTCGCAGTCGCTCCAGGCCCGTTCGGCCAGCGCCAGGGCGCGGGGCCACGCCATGTATTCCACCAGCCCCATGTCGTACAGGTATTCCGTCCAGATATTGGCCTGGAGGCCGCGCACCTTGGAGGCTTCCTCCGGGGACAGCTCCGGCAGTTCATAGCCGTACACCTGCCTGAGCGGTATGAGGCCCCCGATGGCCTTCGGTTCCGTGGGAGCAGAAGACTGGTAGTAGTCAAAGTAGAAGTGGGAGCACGGGGCCAGGATGACGGGATGCCCCTTTCTGGCCGCCGCCGCGGCAAAGTCATTGCCGCGCCATGCCATGACGAAGATGTGTTTGTCCGCCTCCAGTTCCCCTGCCTCATCCCAGACGATGGCGTCATAACCGTCTTTCCGCACGTAGTCCGCAATTTGCTGCAGGAAGTCCCGGCTCAGGGCCTTGAGATCCGTCTCGTTCAGGTCTTTCAAACGGTTCTGGCAGTACCTGCATTTTTTCCATGCTTCCGCGGATACCTCGTCATGGCCCAGATGAATGGGGGAGCCGGGCGGGAAGACGGCCTTGAGTTCATCCACCACGTCTTTTACGAAGCGGAGCGTTTCCGGACGCCCCATGCAGACGGCGTCCCGGCCTTTTTTCCCTTCCACGGGAAAGTCCACCCCGTCGCAGATCAAGTCCCCGTAGGCATGCATGGCCGCATAGGAATGGCCGGGAAGGTCTATTTCCGGCACAATGGTGACCTGGCGGCTGCGGGCATAGGCAATGATTTCCCTCATCTGCTCCCGGGTGTAAAAACCTCCGTAGGTGGCCTCCGGGTCATGCTCCTGAATGGCCAGCTTCACTTCCTGCCAGTTCCATTCTCCATTGGCCAGCGGCACGCGCCACGCGCTCATGGAGGTGAGAAGGGGGTATTTCCTGATTTCCATCCGCCAGCCGGGGCCGTCCGTCAGGTGCAGGTGAAGCCGGTTGAGCTTGAAGAGGGACATGGTGTCAATCATGCGCTTGACCTCCGCCATGGTGAAAAAGTGGCGGGATACGTCCAGCATGATGCCCCGCCATTCAAAACGGGGGACGTCCCTGATGGAGAAGACGGGCACGGAGAAACCGTCCTCCGTCCGGTTGGCATTCAGTACCTGCACCATGCTCTGCCACGCGTAGAAGAGGCCTGCGGACGCCCCCGCTTTCAGATGCAGCACGCCCCGGCCCCCCTGCCCGGCGTCCAGGCGCGCCTCATACCCTTCCCCGGTTCCCGCGGGGTTTCCTTCCACCGAACAAACCACGTCCGCCGAATCCCTGTCACGGGTCATGGAGAGGCCGGACAGGACGCCCTGGGCGTTAAGCACATTCAGGATGGCTTCCACTGCGGGAGCATCCTTTTCAGGAGCATAGACCGCCAGCCGCAGCGGAAGATGCGCCACGGCGGACCGGTCGGACGTGCATGCGGAAGGAGCGGGGAGCAACACATCCTCCGCCGGGAGCATTTCCGCCATGCCGGCGTTCAGGAACCCGGCCAGAGCCAGCCACGCCGCCATCCGGTAAAAACGCCCCTTATTCATCATTCCGGGAGTACGGGAAGCAGCATTCCGTTCTTTCAATAAAAGAGGAGCGCCGCAGGCCCCTGCGGGAACGGAAGATAAAGGCGGGCGGCGGTGAATTCTTTTTCCCAAGAACAGGACGTCCTGACGGATGTATTCATTTCAGCCGGCGCAAGGGTTTGCGGCGCTCCCCGCCCTTTCTTTAAAAAAGGCGCGGCCATGTTCGCCGCGCCCCGGGTTAAATCCGTTTTTGCGCCTATTTGCGACCGCCAAAGAGACCGCCCAGGCCTCCTCCAAGCCCACCAAGGCCTTTCAGGCCGCCAAGACCGCCGCCCATGCCGGGAAGGCCGGGCATCTTGCCCCCTTTCCCCTTCATGGCGCCCATCTGTTTCATCATGGCGCCCATCTTGCCCTTGCCGGACATCATCTTGCGCATTTCGGAAAAGTTCTTGATGAGCTTGTTCACCTCCATCAGGGAGCGGCCGCAGCCGGCGGCAATGCGGCGGCGGCGGGACGGGTTCAGCAGGTTGGGATTGCTCCTTTCCTTGGCCGTCATGGAGAGCACGATGGCTTCCATGTGCTTCATCCTCTTGGGATCTAGCGCGCCGTCCGGAAGCTGCTTCTTGATTTTGCCGAAGCCGGGGAGCAGGCTCAGCAGGCCTTCCAGCGGCCCCAGGTTCTGCATCATCTTCATCTGGTCCAGGAAGTCGTTAAAGTCAAATTTGCCGGACATCATGCGGTCCATGGATTTGGCCGCCTGTTCCTCGTCAATGCGGGCGGCGGCATGCTCCACCAGCCCCACGATGTCACCCATGCCCAGGATGCGGTCCGCCATGCGGCCGGGGACGAAGGGGCCGAACTGGTCCAGCTTTTCCCCCTCGCCGGAGAATTTGATGGGCTTGCCCGTCACGGAACGCATGGAGAGGGCAGCGCCCCCGCGGGCGTCCCCGTCCAGCTTGGTCAGGACGATGCCCGTGACGTTCACGGCCCGGTCAAAGGTCTGGGCCACGTTCACGGCCTGCTGGCCCGTGGCGGCGTCCACCACCAGAAGGGTTTCCCGCGGGGAGAGGAAGGCGTGCAGGTGGCGCAGCTCGTCAATCAGGGCTTCATCCACTTCCTGGCGGCCCGCCGTGTCAAAGATCATGACGGTCCCGTTCTGGGTCCGGGCCCATTCCAGGGCCTCACGCGCCACGGCCACCACGTCCCGGCTGCCGGGAGCGGGCTTGTACACGGGCACTTCTATCTGTTCCGCCAGCGTAGCCAGCTGGTCCACGGCGGCGGGGCGCACCAGGTCGCAGGCCACCAGCAGGGGGCGGCGCCCCTCGTTTTTCAGGCGCAGGGCCAGCTTCGCGCTGGTGGTGGTTTTGCCCGCGCCGTTCAGGCCCACTACCATGATTCTGGCGGGGTCCGTCAGGTCCAGTCCCACGGCGTCTCCGCCCAGCAGGGCGGCGATTTCATCACGGAAGATTTTGACGATCTGTTCCCC
Organism: Akkermansia massiliensis; assembly: GCF_023516715.1. NCBI lineage: Bacteria > Pseudomonadati > Verrucomicrobiota > Verrucomicrobiia > Verrucomicrobiales > Akkermansiaceae > Akkermansia > Akkermansia massiliensis. The sequence continues at coordinate 1,397,598 of NZ_JAMGSI010000001.1, forward strand.
GGGCTTGATGGATTTGAGCACTTCCTGCCCCATGGCCCGCTCCTTCACGCGGCCGATGAATTCCCGGGCCACGCCAAATTCCACGTCCGCTTCCAGCAAGGCCAGCCGGATGTCCCGCAGGGCGTCCGCAATGTTCTTTTCAGAAATCTTGCCCAGGCCCCGCAGCTTCCGGAACGTGTTATCCAGTTTATCAGCTAAAAGTGAAAACATAATCGTATGATGCGCCAGACTGTGCCACATTTCCCGCCCCCCGTCAACAAGTGCGCCCTGCATGGGACATGATGCTTGACTTGCCGGGGGCTTCCCCCCATCTTTTCCCGCATGGCACCTTTTGACCTGAAAGAGGAAATTTTACGCCTGAAAAAAGAACGCAACGCCATCATTCTGGCGCACAGCTACCAGACCGGGGACATCCAGGACATGGCCGACTACGTGGGCGATTCCCTGGGGCTGGCCTACAAGGCGCAGCATACGGATTGCGACGTGATCGCCTTCTGCGGCGTCCATTTCATGGCGGAGACCGCCAAGATCCTCAATCCGGACAAAACCGTCATCCTGCCGGACGCGGACGCCGGCTGCTCCCTGGAAGCCTCCTGCGACGCCGGGGAACTGGAAGCCTTCCTGAAAGAGAACGCCGACAGGAATTATTACGTGGTGGCGTATGTGAACTGCTCCATCGGCGTGAAGGCTCTGGCGGACGTGATCGTCACCTCCGGGAACGCCGTGAAGATTGTCTCCCAGGCTCCGGAGGACCGTCCCATCCTGTTCGTGCCGGACCAGAACCTGGGCGCCTGGGTAGGCCGCCAGCTGGGACGCCCCATGGAGTTGTGGAACGGGGCCTGCCACGTGCACATGGAGTTTACGCGGGACCAGATTCTGGCCCTGAAGGAGAAGCACCCCGGCGCGCTGGTGGTGGCCCACCCGGAATGCACGGAGGCCGTGCGCCTGCTGGCTGACCACATCTGCTCCACGGAGAAGATGATTCCCTACTGCACGGAAAGCCCGGCTTCATCCTTCATCATCGTCACGGAATCCGGCATCCTGCACCGCCTGCGCAAGCTGGTGCCGGGCAAGGAGTTCATTCCCGCCCCCACGGAGCAGTGCTCCTGCAGCACCTGCCCGTACATGAAGATGAACACGCTGGAAAAACTGTACCTGGCTCTCCGGGACCTTTCCCCCGCCGTGGAACTGCCGGAAGACCTGCGCAAGAGGGCGGAAGCCCCGCTGCTGCGCATGCTGGAGCAGTCCAAATCCTGACCTGTTTCCCCCCCGCATGATACGCCTTTCCGACCACATCGCGGCCGCCGGCGGCTGGCTTTCCCTGGAAGCCTTCATGCAGCTGGCCCTGCACCACCCGCAGGAGGGGTATTACTCCACCGCCATTGAGAACATCGGGAGCCGCGGGGATTTTTCCACCACCCCCACGCTGTCCCCCATTCTGGCAAAGGCCGTCGCCGCACGCTGGAAGGAGGCCTGCGCCCGCTGCGGCAGGCGGCTGCCCCTGCTGGAGATAGGCGCCGGTTCCGGAGCCCTGGCCGTCAAGGTCCTGGAACAGCTGGGCTTCTGGAACCGCCTGAATACGGATTACGTGATTGTGGAGTCCTCCCCCCGGCTGCGCGAATTCCAGCACCTTCTGCTGGGGAGCCAGGCCAAGATTTACTCCACCATGGAAAAGGCGCTGAAGCACTGCGGCGGAAAAGCCTTCATTTTCTCCAACGAGCTGGTGGACGCCTTCCCGGCCCGCGTGTTTGAGTACACGGAAGAGGGCTGGCGGGAAGTGGGGCTTACCGTAAAGGACGGAGCCGTGCGGGAGGAACTGCGCCCCGTCCGTCAACAGCCGCTTTTTTCCCACATGCTGGAATATGATTCCCAGCCGGGGCAGCGTCTGGAGATTCACGATTCCTACGCGCGCTGGTTCACCGGGTGGCTGCCCCTCTGGAACATGGGCGTCATGACGGTCATCGACTACGGGGACGAAATGGAGCGGCTTTACTACCGCCGCCCCCAGGGTTCCCTGCGCGGGTATAAAAGCCACCAGGTGCTGACCGGGGAGGAACTGTACCGGCACCCCGGCCTCACGGACCTGACCTGCGACGTGAATTTTACGGACCTTCTGGAGCTTTCCCGCAACTGCCTGGGGGATACGGTCACCCTGATGACCCAGCGGGATTACCTGCTCCCCTACGCGGAGAACACGCCGCAGGACGCCTTCCTGACGGACGAACACGGCGCAGGAGGCCATTTCCACGTGCTGATCCAGGAACGGCTGTAATGTTCGTCATTCCTTTCCCGAATTTGCATCGTTAAACTTCCTGTGTGCCCCTATGTTCGATCTTTCCGATTTTTTGAAAGATATTTTATCCTCATTGATTGGACCTCCCGGGAGTGGCAGGGATGACGAACAATCCCGGAGGCGTCAATGGACGGGTATTATTCTCCTGGCAATCGTCATGGAATCTCTGCTCTTATGGATACATATGAACAGCATGGCGGCTCTTGTTCTCGGCATGGTCTTTGCCTTTTGGCTGATCGCTTATATTATTGTCCAATCCCTCCGGAATCATGACTATAAATAAAATTGCCGTGGTTATGCCTAGGGGAAGTTTAGATACGAAGGCCGGGAGGCCTTCGTTCCCAGGCGACCGCTTCTCATGCATGTCATTGGAATTGTCCCATCCCGGATTTCCTATCATGACCGCGCTTTTGGGAACAAGGGCCTCCCGGCCCTTGTAAATAAGTTAGTCCATAACATCCCGGCCTTCCGATAACAAAGCTCATCCACCAACTTCCTCCTTCCAACTCCTTTCACAAAACCATGTTTGACCTTCTTTCCTTTCTGCTGGATATCCCGTCCCTTCGAGCAGAGTTTTCCCCGCGCGCCAGACATGACGGGGAATCCCCGTACTGGCGTTTCATGGGCATCCTTCTTCTGGGAGCGGACCTGGCCGTGCTGTTGTTAGGAGACATCACGGAAAGCATGCCGGCTCTTTTAGCCACTATTGCCCTCAGCCTCTGGCTAGTCGCGCACCTTGTCATCCGCTCCTCCCGGCACAGGGATAACCGAGGATAAAGCATCCTCCCTCCTTCCCAAAAGCACCCTTCACGCCAACATTGCAGGGAAACCGGGTCTACCCTCTATTTCCACTTTCAGGGCAGTAAAAACATGATGCATTCATTCTCAAAGCATCCTGTATTTCCTTCCATGGGCCTGTCATAAAAATTTTCTCCTTTTTGAACGCAAGCCCCCACCCGGGACTCTAACCTGCATCAGTAACAAACCGGGCGGCGGGAGGTAGAGAGACCGCCACCCATTATGGGGAGTTCTGAGTTTCATAGGTAATATAGTTGGATAAAAACCCGCACGGGGGAAACCCTGTGCGGGTTTATTCATCCCCGCTCCGGGGCACCCGGAAAACAGGGCCGGAACAGGCCGCAGAAAATCATGGCTGAACCAAATTAAGGCTTGAGAGTTGAAGGCATCTCGCTAATCTGGCTTCAGCAAGAATCATCTGTTATCATGGTCACCACGAACGAACCGAATGTTTACGAAACAGGAGTACTGGACTCCAACGCGGAAGGCAATTTTGTCTACACCACCCTGGACGCCGCCATCAACTGGATTCGTAAAAATTCCCTCTGGCCCATGCCGATGGGACTTTCCTGCTGCGCCATCGAGTTCATGGCCGTGGCCTGCTCCCGGTATGACCTTTCCCGCTTCGGTTCGGAAGTAACGCGCTTTTCCCCCCGCCAGGCGGACGTGATGATCGTGGCCGGCACCGTCACCTACAAGATGGCCCTGGCCGTCCGCCGCATCTGGGACCAGATGCCGGAGCCCAAGTGGTGCATCGCCATGGGCGCGTGCGCCTCCACCGGCGGCATGTTCCGCTCCTATTCCGTGCTCCAGGGCGTGGACAAGATTATTCCCGTGGACGTTTACATTTCCGGCTGCCCTCCCCGCCCGGAGGCCATCCTGGAAGCCCTGCTTACCCTCCGCAAGAAGCTGGATACCCAGCAGCCCGCACGCACGTTCTTCAAGAAGGAGGAACCGCGCGAAGCCAACGCCCCCGTGCCGGTCGAGACGGAAATGCCTCTCGAATAAACCTTTTCCGACCGTTTTACTCCGTTCCATCTTTTACCATTTCTTCTCCATGCCTTCTCTAGAATCACAGATCAAGACCGCCGCAGACAACGCCCAGAACCGCTTTGGGAAAGACGTCATCACGGACCGCTACGAGTTCCGGGGCGACATCACGCTGACCGTCGCGCGCCATGCCGTGGCGGACGTAGTCCGCTGGCTGCGGGATTCCGCCGGATTTGACATGATGGTGAACCTCTGCTCCGTGGACAACATGGGGGAAAGCCCCCGCTTTGAAGTCAATTATACGCTGACGCAGGCGGAAACGGGCGTGAACCTGAGCCTCAAGACGAAGGTGGACGACGGAGAGGAAGTGCCCAGCGTCACGGAAATCTTCCAGTCCGCCAACTGGCACGAGCGTGAAGTATGGGACCTGATGGGCATCAAGTTCTCCGGCCACCCGGATTTGCGCCGCATTTTGATGTGGGAAGGCTATCCTTATTTCCCCCTGCGAAAGGATTTCCCCGTTCAGGGCGTACCTACTGAACTGCCGGGCGTCGCCTTTACGGAGGCGGCCCCCACCCAGGGAGCGCCGTTCGCCACGGAACAGGGCCGCTGCCCCAGCGCCTGCCGCGAACCCCGGTCCCATAAATTCTAGCCCATTTTCCAGCCCCGCAAGGCGGGGTCCCTCCCATGACCCGACTCCCCCTCATCCTGCCCGTATGTATCATCAGCCTGCTCAGCGGCTGCCAGGACGCCAACCCGGCAGAGCGGGAATGGAAGGACCAGTTATATAAAAACCTGGCGATCGTGGGAGCCAGAAACTGGATTGTCATTGCGGAGTCCTCCTTCCCGGCCTATACGGGAGCCGGCATCAAGACCATGGTCTCCGACAAGACGTCCGATGAAGTGCTTCTGGACGTGCTGAACATGCTGGAGGAGGAAGCCCACGTGGTGCCCCGCATCATGATCAGCTCGGAATTGCGCAGCGTTACGGAGGATTACGCCCCCGGCATCAAGCGCTACCGCAATAATATCAATAAAATGCTTCCGGGACGCCAGCATTTTGAATTGATGAGCCGCACGATCAATTCCCTGATCGAAGACGCCGCCAAGCAGTTCAACGTGCTGGTCATCAAGACCAAGACATCCCTCCCCTATTCCAACATTTACATTGAACTGGATTCCGGGTACTGGAATTCGGAATCGGAGACGGCGCTCCGCAAATCCCTGGAGGCCAAGGATGCGGTCAACCGCCGCGCGGCCCAGGACAGGGTGCTGGACGTGCCCCTTACGCCGGGAGCCGCCCCTGCGCCGCAGGACCGCAAGGAGAATCCCCCGGCGCCCGGCGCGCCCGCATCCACCCCCACGGACAACCTGCCGGAGCTTCCGCGGGAAAACCGCCAGCCGGCCTCCCCCGCCGGGAACCAGGCTCCCGGTGTGCCCCCGCCGCCCATCAAGGATCCGCTGGGAGGGAAAACCGCCATTGCCAGATTTTCATGAACCATCATATGGACAAGGCCACAGAAGAACGCCTCCGCGTGGAGGCATGGGTAGGGGACGCCATTCTGGCGCTGTACGTCAGGGAATGGATTCTGGCGGAGGAAGGAGCGATCAACGGAAAGCTTTTCATCGAATTCACCAGCAATGATTTCCTGCGCCGCACCGGCAACGCCACAGGCGTGGAAGCGGAAATAGGCCGCACCTTCAAGGCAGGAGGCCTGGAAGCGGCCTATGCCTGGATTGAGCATCATTTGAAGCCCCGCATGGAGGAACGCTGGCACACCCTGCGCAGAAAAGCCCTCCGGTAGCCTGCCGCCGCCATGTCCGCCTCCGGAACACCCCTGCCCTGGGACCGGGACAACGGCCCCTGCGTGATGGCGCCCCCCCATTTGAGGGATTGGGCGGAAGAGGCCGCCGCCTTCCTTTCCCGCCGGGGCATGGATGGGGTCACGGCCTTTGCCACGTCCGGTTCTTCCGGTTCGCCGCCCAAAGCCATTTTATTCACCCGGCGCGCCCTGGACGTCTGCGCGCGCGGAGCCCTGGAACACCTGCACGCGGAATGCGGGGACTGGTGCTGCCCCCTGCCCGTCTGGCACGTGGGGGGCGCCATGATTTACCTGCGCGCGGCCCTGGCCGGGACCGCCGTCCATGCGCTTCACGGCAGGTGGAATCCCCAGGCCTATGCGGACCTGATGAAAAGCTCCGGGGCCTGCTGGTCCTCCCTGGTTCCCACGCAGGTGGTGGACCTGGTCAATCTGCGCCTCCGCGCGCCTTCCACCGCCGGATGCATCATCGTAGGAGGGGGGGCGCTGGACATGGAGACGGGCAGGAAAGCCCGCGCCCTCGGCTGGCCCGTGGTGCAGAGCTACGGCATGACGGAGTCCGGCTCCCAGCTTGCCACGGCTTTCCCCGGCGATCCGTACCACACGGACTGCCTTTCCCTGCTGCCCCACTGGGAGGCAAAGACGGATGAGGACGGCCTCCTGCGCTTCCAGGGGGAAGGCAAGCTGTGCGGCCGCCTGATGACGCAGCCTCATGGAGGTTTTCTGCTGGAACGGGTGGAGCCGCAGGAGTGGTGGAGTACCCGCGACCTGGTGCGCCTGGAGGGGCGTCTGCTGACCTTCCTGCGCCGGGCGGACAGGCTCGTCAAAGTCCTGGGGGAACTAGTGGACCCGGACGCCGTCCAGGACGCGCTGCGCCGCCGTGTTCCGGAGGCGGTAGTGGAGGCCGTTCCGCACCCGCGGGCCGGAATGGAGCTGGTCGCCTGCGGTCCCGCCGCTGTGCCGCTGGAACGAGCGTGCCGCGAATGGAATGCAGCTGCTCCCGGCCCCCAGCGCATCCGGGCCGTCATGGAAACGCCCATTCCCCTGACGGTGATGGGAAAACTGGACCGCCGCCAGCTGCGCGCGCTGCTGGAGGAATACCCGGAAAAACTGCGGGAGGTTTAGTGAGGCGCATCCTCCCGGGGCTCTTTTTTAAATAATCCGGACTGGATGGACTGGATGGACCGGATGGACGGAAGGGGCACAGGGGAGGCTTAATATCCCTTGTTTACTTTGTCCATTCCGCCTTTCCCGGCTATCATTATCCTTTGCCTTGGGAGCTGCCGCACACGTGCCCGGAGCCTCCCGTCACAGCTTCATTTGTCTTCTTTAAAAAAAGAACGTGACATCATCAATAATTAAACATTCAGGCACGTGAAAAACGCTTGTAGGGCAGAGGTTTTTCCTGTTAGAAAAGAGTTGATCCATGCGTGCCCGTCTTCTGCTTATTCCCTTTATTTTTTCCGTTCCGGTTCATGCCCAGGACGTTCCGTCCCAGGCAGGGGCAAATCCACCCGTGCAGGTGGAGCAAGTCCCGGTCCGGGACCTTTCCCAGCTGCCCATGGACGGCGGCTGGACGTACGGGGAATTGCTCGGCAAGGCTGCCGCGGGAGACTTCCGGGCCAACATGCTGGCCGGGGAGTACTGGATGGGGCTTTATTACCTGAACCGGGGGGACCTGCCGCTGGCCTGCCTGGAGCACATGCAGCATTTCTTCCGTGAAGCGGCCGCCAAATCCGGTCATCCGGCTCCCAAGCTCATGATGACGGACCCCTACGGGATTTTCGGGATTTTCAAGGCGCAGTCCATGCAGCCGGAGCACGCGGAATGGCTGGACGCCTGCCGCAAGCTGGCCGAGAAGGGAGACCTGGACGCCGTCACGGCGCTGTACACCGTTACGGACCTGCCGGAAGCCGAGTTGAAGCGCTACCTCGCCCCTCTGGAAAAGAAAGCCGCCTCCGGCGACCAGGACGCGCTTGCCCAGCTCGCCTTTATCAGGGTGGACTGGCTGAAGGAAGACCCCGGCAAGGTGCTTGAGTCCCTGGAGAAGCACCGGAAAAACGCCAAACCGGTTCTTCTGGCCCGGATGGGGGAACTGGCCCTTTCCCTGGGCGGGGGACCCTCCGGCAACGATCCGGACGGCAGGGAGTGGCGGAACATGGCCGTCCAGCCCCTTTCCCAGGCCGCGGAGAAGGGACACGCGGCAGCCATGCGCCTGCTGGCGGAGATGACGAAGGGTACTGCCGCGGAGCAGTCCGGAAAGCTTCTGGCGGAATTGCGCTCCAGGGGAGATTTGGAAACCCTGCTGGGCGACCTCTCCGGCTGCATGAAGGAGAAAAGGGGAACCGTGGACGGCTACCTGCTCCAGACCCTGTTTGACCAGGCCCGCAAGCTGGGCAGCAATAATGCCTATGCCTGGTACGCCCAGTTGGTTTCCGAAGCGAAGCCACCGCAGGAGCAGGAGCTGCGCAAGGCCGCCCTGGACCTGCTGGCCCTTCATGACGAACGGGGCATGCCCTTCCTGAAGGAACCGCTTTCCCTTCCCCAGAAAAAGCTCAACCAGCTTCCCCCCTATGCCAAAACGCACAAGGAGCTGGAGCTGGCCTCCCAGCTTGGAGACGCGGATTCCAGCGTCCAGCTGGGCGAGCTGTGGAAGGAGGAACTGGCCAATACCATGGATTCCATAGGCAAAGCCCATGAAGCGCAGGAGAACATGCGCACGTGGTACAAGCAGGCGGCGGAAGAAGGACATCCCCTGGCCAAGCTGCGCCTGGCCCAGATGGAAAACCCGGATTTGATGGACAAGCCGGCCGCGGAACCCGCCAGAACGCTGCTGAACGACTGCCTGGCGAAAGCCGCCTCCGGGGACTTCATTACGCTGAGAGGCATTTCCGAATACGTCACGCCGGAACAGTGGGAGGAGCTGACCGCCAGCCTCCGCAAAAAAGCTCAGGAAGGGGACGCCCGCAGCCAGGCGGACCTGGCCTACCTGATGCTGTTCAGCTACAGGAGCGAGGAATCCGGCTATCCGGAAGCCCTGGCCTGGGCCCGGCTTTCCGCCGGACAGGGGGATCCCTGCGGCATGTACGTGCTGGGCCGCGCCCTTATTTACGAATTCGGCTTGGAAAAACGCATGGCGGAAGGGGATTCCTGGATGTTCCGGGGGGCCCTGAAGGGCCATGTGGACGCGGCGGACATGTGGAGCTCCAATAATGAAAACCTTCAGCCTTACAGCGCCATGATGCACGGCCTGGCGGCACGGGGCCACATTCCCTCCCTGCTCTTCCTCGCCAACCAGGCGGCCTATCCCCAGGATACGGCGGAAACGGCGGCGCAGAACGCCAGCCGGAATACCTCCCATTCCGCCTACCAGCAGGTCAAGCTGAGCTTGAATAGCGAGGAAGGAAACACCCCGCCGTGGCTCCGCAAGCCGGGGCAGAAGGATAACGCGGAAGATACGCTGACGGACGCCGGAGCCGTCCCCCCCTGGATGACGCCGTCCGGCAGGGAACGCCAGGCCCCTGCCCCGAAAACCATCAATCCGGAAGCCGTGAAGTTCTGGGAACAGGCCGTGGAACTCGGCAGCCTGACCGCCCTGGACGAATTGGCCAATTATTATGAAACCGTGGCCGGGAACGTGCAGGACCCTGCGGAACGGCAGCAGCTGCTGGCCTCCGCCATGACGGCGGCCACCGCGCTGGTGAAGAAGGAGGACGTGCGCGGCCTCAAGAGGCTGGCCCGGTATTACGAGCAGGGGATCGGCGTGCAGCCGAACAAGGAGCTTCACAAGGATTATGTGCTGAAAGCCGCCGCAACCAAAGACCCGGAAGCCCTGGTGGAAAAGGCGCGCCTGCTCATCAAGGGAGAGGATATGGAGCCGGACCCGAAAACGGCGATGGACATCCTGACCAAGCTGGAACAGAACCAGACGCATGCCGTGCCCGGCATGTATTTCCTGCTCGGCTACCTGCATGAGGAAGGGCTCGGCACTCCGCAGGATATGGCTCTGGCCTACCAGTTTTACATTAAGGGAGCGGAACAGGACGACGCCAAGTCCATGAACAACCTGGGCTCCATGTACGAACGCGGAACGGGCGTGGCCAAGGACCTGGCGGAAGCCAGGAAGTGGTATGAACAGGCGGCGGAGCTGGGGAATGAAGACGCCCGCGCCAATGTGGAGCGGGTGAAGGAAAAGATTAAGAAGAAGGCGGGGAAATAGGCTGCGCCTTTGCCCGGTGAATGCCCCGGAATGGGTTTGCGGGAGCAGGGAGCGCCGCAGGCCTCTGCGGCCGGCTGGGAATGAGGTGAGGAAAGCGAGCGCGATTCTTCAACGGGACATTCCCTGTTTTTAAGATGAGGAGGCCCATTCAAGGTTCGTGCATTCTGCCATGCGTGGCTGTTCGGGCCGCCCGCATGGGTATATGGCGCTCCCTGTTCCGGCCATGCCGTGCCGGGACGGATTTTGCTTTCCAAGGCGTAAGCAGGGGCGGAAAGGCACCTCCACAAGGAGGGCTGCTGAAGTTTTCCCGTGTCACTTTCAGGCGCAGGAAGCGCCGCTTCATGGCGCTGTCCTGCACGGGCTCCGCATCCCGGAATTCGGCAGACGTTTTTCCGGCGGTTTCCACTTCCCCCAGGGAAGTCCAGTTAACCAGGTCCGGGGAGACTTCCACTTCATGCTTTACCTCCGCCGCCTGAGGATTTACCGGCCACCGCAACACCAGATGCCTGCTTCCTTCAACGCCTTCTTCCACGGATACCTTCGTCACGCTTCCGCAGGGTTTCAGCGGGTCCAGGCCCGTGGCGTATTTCATCAGGTTGGTGACGCCGTCCCCGGCGGGAGCGGCATCCGCAGCCGTCCGGTCCGCCGTGGCGTCCGGCGGGAAGGAGTCCTGCACCCACTTGTCATAGCCCGCCAGGTCAGCCCCGGCCTGCGTGACGGTGACGGCGCATTCCTGCTTGTCGGAAGCGCGGAACACCACCGTTCCGGACCGTCCGGCGGCAGATTTGTTTTCCGACGCCGTCAGGATGACCGTGGTCCGGCCGATGCCGGAAGCGGCGGAAACGGAAATCCATTCCGGGGAGTCCGCCACCACCCAGCCCAGGGCTTCCTCTTCCATTTGAATTTCCACATCCACCGCCCCTCCTGCGGCGGGAACGGACGCCCCCACCCGGGACAAGCCGAACGGTGAAGCCGTGACGGGAAACGACGTGGAAGACACGTAGCGGTTGGCGGCGCGCAGGAGGGAATGGCGGTCAAAGTAGTTATTGCTTCCGGAAGCGTCCGCCACGTCCAGCCCCATGTCCCAGTACATGAAGCCGGCCAGCTTCTGGTCGCTGATGTATTTGGCTTTCTTTTTGACGGTGGTGACGCCGTTGTAATGGAGCGTCAGATTGAGGCCGGAATAGGAATAAACGGCCGTGTCATGATCGGGGTTGTCCGCTTCCGGACAGTTGGCGGCTATGTCCCTGTAGCCCTTGATGTAGTCCCCCGGCTTTTTGCCGTCAGGCAGCCCGGCGGTTCCGGGCGTTCCCTGGAATGGGGCGCTCAGGATGATTTTGTTGTCCGGAAAGCCCTGATTCCGGAATTTTCCGCAGGCGGAAACCATGCTGTTATAAGTATTCACGTCAATGGCCGGCCCGTAGTTCTGGAAGGTGAAGTAGTCCACATACTGCATGTACGCGGCGGGGAACCAGTAGGCGACGGTATGCAGGGAGATGGAAAAGAACATGTCCGGATTCGTCTCCCGGATGGCCTGGGCCAGTTGCCCGTAGTTGGTCCACTTTCCATCCCCCTGGTACAGCCATTCAAAGTCCAGGTCCACGCCGTCCAGCGGATATTTTTTCAACAGGTCCCTGATGCCGTCCGCAAACCTCTGGCGGGCGGCGGCAGCCGGCAGCATGGCGCTCCACGCGCCTCCGGCAATGCCCAGGCGGATGCGCATGCCTCCCACCCCTTCCGTCATGCTGCGCAGCGTGCGGACATGTTCCGCCCAGGAGGCGGTATCACGGCCGAAGACGTCGCTGTTCCCCCAGTGAGCCACGATGAGACGGTCATTCCAGTTGGGCTGTACTTCCGTGCCCAAACGGTTGACGGGCCGGGCCAGATGCCACACGCGCATGTCGTCTATTTTCCCCTTCAGGTTCCGGCCCACGACGGCATTCGGCGTGCCGTTCATTTCCCCGGCGGCGACCGCTGCCGTCTGCAGGGGGGAACCGTTGACGTAAAAGATGCCCGTCCCCGCCGTGGAATTGCGGATGAAGGCCAGCCAGAAGTATTCATGAAGGGCTACGGCGGGCAGGTCCGCCTCCCAGGCAGCCGTGGAGCCCGCCTGCAGGCGCGCCTTGTAATGGCCGTCCGCCCACGCCAGCGTCATGGACACGCTGTCGTTTTCAAACAGGGTGACGTTCTGCTCCCCGGCGGATAGAGCCAGGTTCACTTCAATCGTGAACGCGTTGGCATTGCTGCCCGCCAGCAGTCCGTTGCCCACGTTCATATAAGCGTCTTCTCCGGTGAATTCCAGAACGTTCGTCCGCGCGCCGTCAGCGGGGAGAAGCTGCACGCCCCGGCTTTCCGTCACGTCGTTGTCCGGGTAGGAAAAGCTGATGTCCCCATTGGCGGCGGCGGAAGCGGCGCCGATGTAAATGATATCCGAGTTATTGATCATGTGGGGCCGGGACGGCCAGTTCCACATGATATGGCTTTCGCGGACGTATCCGGTCACCAACATGTAGCGGAAGGCGGCGTTGTCCGTGACGATGGAGAATTCCGTGCCGGACGGCGTCACCGCCTGGTACGGGCGGGTGAAGGAGCTGCCCGTTTTATCCGCGAATTCCGTCCACTTGGCGTCCCGGAAGTCTCCGTCCAGCCGCCACAGCCCCACCAGGCGGCCATACCTGGGGTGGGCCATGGGCAGCGGCCCCGTCAGGAAAAAGTCGTCCGCTCCGGTCCCCAGCTCCGCATTCCAGAACCGCAGTTCGTCCCGGGCGCCCTTGAACTGCGCAGCCAGCACCAGGCCTGTCCAGCCGTTTTTCATGGAGGCCAGGTAAGGCGCGGCAGGAGCGGTTCCCGCCAATGTTCCGTCCACATACAGGCTGACGTTTTCCGTTCCCAGGGCCACGGCCACATGGTGCCAGGTTCCGGCGGCGAAGGGCTGGCCGGAAGCCTCCACGGAGGCGGGAGTTTCCGCATTCCCGGATTCCAGATGCAGACGGCCTCCGTTCAGGGAGAGCGTGGAAGCCCCCAGGGAAAGAATAGCGCCGGAGGCGGCGTCCCCATCCGGCCTGACCCAAAGTTCGCAAGTCATTTCCCCCGTTCCGGTCCAGGCATCCGCAGGCACGGGAAGCGCCACCGGGGAGGAAAGAACGGTCAGCGCCCTGTTGTGGAGCACGCTGATGTGACCAAGCATAAATAGGCGAAAGGGTGAAACGGTAATTATCCGAAAGGGTCAACCCGGAAAATTTGAAAGGGTCAGGAGCGTGTTGTGACACGTGTCACTGCTTGGTGGAAGGGGACGGCTCACGGGTGGAGAAGCGCATGAGTTCCGCTTCAAAGTGGAGCGGTATGTCCCCGGTGGGGCCGTTGCGGTTTTTGGCGAGGTGAAGGCTGGCCTGTCCTGCCAGTTGTTGCCGCTGGGCCTCGTCGTCCGCGTAGTAGTCAGAACGGTAAAGCAAGCCTATCATGTCCGCGTCCTGCTCAATGGAACCGGACTCGCGCAGGTCAGACATGCGGGGAATCCCCACGCTATTTCCGGTGCGCGTTTCCGGTCCCCGGTTAAGCTGGGCCAGGACGATGACCGGAACCTTGAGTTCCTTCGCCAGGGCTTTCAGTCCCGCGGAGATTTCCGCGACTTCGCGTTCCCGGCTGTTGGCGGCTTGCTTAGACGTGGACCGCATCAGTTGCAAGTAGTCTACGCCAATCGCGGCAAGGCCCCCCAGGTCCCGCATGACGCGGCGGGCCTTGGCCCGTAGCTCGTTGATGGAAATGGCCGCTGTATCGTCAATGACCAGCTGGGCCGCCCCAAGGTCCGATACGGCCCGCTTGAAATGCTGCATTTCCAACTGGGTGAGAGTACCGCGCCGGACAATCTCCCCGCGGCGGACGCCGGAACGGGCGAAAAGAAGACGCTCCGCAATCTGCACGGCGGGCATTTCGCACGAGAAAAGCAAGGTTGGCTTCTTCTTGTTCAGGGCGATATGCTCTACGATATTAAGAAGAAAAGAAGTCTTCCCCATGGAAGGCCGGGCCGCAATGACGAACATGTCCCCAGGCTTGAGGCCGTTGCTCTTGCGGTCCAGTTGGTCAAACCCAGTGGAAAGCCCCTGAATCTGCCCCTTGCTGGCAATGAACTGTTCAAAGTTGGTGACGGCCTCCTTGACGATGGAAGCCAGACTTTGGCCGTCCGCGTGATTCTTGGCCCGCTCCCGGATTTGAAAGATATGAGTCTCCACGGCATCCAGGAGGGCCGCCACGTCCTCCGGATTGTCGAAGGCCTGCGTCATGGACTTGGTGGAAGCGTCAATAATGGACCGCAAGAGGGACTTATCGCGCAGGGCGCGGAGATAATGCTCAAAATAGGCCCCGGTGGTGGTGAACGTGTAAATGTCCGCCAAGCCTGCGCTCCCCCCCACGGCGTCCAACTGGCGCATGTCCGCAAGAGCTTGCGTTATGGAAATAATATCCAGGGGCAAATTGGCGTTGTACCGGGCGAGGAACAACCGCCACAGTAACTGGTGGGCCGGGATGTAGAAAAAATCCTCCGTCACGCCGAACGTGACGGCCTGGGGCATGTAAGTCGCCGGGTCCATGACCAGCAAGGCCAGGACGCCCTTTTCCGGGCCGGGGGCCTGGGGAATGTCCCTGCACCCGGCAAGAACCGCGGAGGAAGGATCGTGAAAGGAAGTCATGAATCAGTAGCGGCGAAGGGTTGGCGGAAGGTCCGCGGCGGCCCGGCGGAGGTTGGACATGACCGTCGCGCGGGCAAGGGAAGGAAACGGGGAATAACAGGGGTTGCCCGTCGTGACCACGTCATAGCGTCGGGCGTAGGTGGTTGCTTGGGCCTTGCCCCCGCATCCCCACCGCCATGCGGTAAACAGGCCGTCCCACCGCTCCGGCGTCCACGGGTAGTACATCTTGCTACCGTCGTAGTGGTCCAGGATGTAGCGGCCTATCGTAATATCCTCCGGACAAATAGGAGAAAGCGGGGCGTCCTGCATGATGGCGGAAAGCTCCCTGGCGATATGGCCCCGGAGGGCGTAGCAACAACCGTAGGCGGCTTGCCGCTCGTCCCCGCATGCGGAAAAAGGAATCTCCGGATTGGTCAGCATGGGCTGAAGCCAGGAGCGGCCAATAAGGGCCGTATCCGGGTCAACCTTGAGGACAATATCATCATCCGCCGCCTCATTGGACAAAAGCGCAAGAATCCCCCTGACGGCCTCCGGGCCGTTGAGGTTGCGCCCGCGGTCAAAATCCGTCGTGACAATGTCCGCACCATAAGAACAGGCGTCCCGGTACTGCTCCGGCATGGGTGAGTTGGAATCATCAGCGACAATGACGCGCGCCTCCGGGAACGTCCGACTGGCACACGCTACACACTCCACGGCCTCCGGGCCGTTGCCCGCATAGGTAGGTATATATAT
This sequence comes from Akkermansia massiliensis, assembly GCF_023516715.1. NCBI lineage: Bacteria > Pseudomonadati > Verrucomicrobiota > Verrucomicrobiia > Verrucomicrobiales > Akkermansiaceae > Akkermansia > Akkermansia massiliensis. The sequence continues at coordinate 1,413,135 of NZ_JAMGSI010000001.1, forward strand.
AGTAGTCATAAATCTTACTCGGCGGGGCCAGGAGCGAAAAACGTGGCGGCGTCAAAAATGCAGTAGACGGCCCCCAGCGCATACTGCTTAACGGAACCGTCAGCCGCCACATCAGCCAGATGAAAGGCGTATTGCCCGCGGATGCCCGTTGCCTCCGTGGACAGGATAAACGGCGTCAGTGTGGCCGTGCTCGGTTGTTCCGGGGCCAGCCACGCACCCTCGAAAACGCCCCACACGTCAAATTGCACGACAAGCCAAACGGCCCCGGAAGTGGCGGAATGAGTAACCCAGCCGTCAGCGTCTCCCTCCAATGCGGACGTGCAGAAACGCCCCTGGAAGTAAACGTGGCCGGGCCGGACTTTTACCGCCGTAATTTTGCCAGTGTCGTCTTTTTCGACTTTGACGCGGAATCCTTCGTTGCCGTCTTCCGGCTTGGCCTCCTGCACGTCGCTCTTGGCAAGCTCACAGAACACGGAACCCAGGATGAACTGGCGCACATTGACGAACGAGGCGGGGTTGCCGTCATCCTGGAAAGGCTCCGCGCACGTGCTGATCGTCGCCAACTTGAAGCTATAGGAAACGCTTTTTTGTTTTTCCCCGTCCTTGTCCAAGCCGTCCGCTCTAAGCGGGGTTTCCTCGCCCTTGGAAGTTGCCAAGGAAAAACTTTTATAATTACCGTCCCCATCACATTTGACATTGAGCCAGATGTCCCCCTCCTTGGCAGGAGCAATTTCCCAATTTGCCGAGGCCTCCGAAACAAGCTTGCCGAACGCATAAATGTTGCCGCGCCGCAAGTATGCGGCGGACGGGCCACCGTCCTTATTAGCCACGGCCAGCACACGCCACCCCTCGTTACGGGAGCCATTGGCGTAAGTAATGCACCCGGTCAAGTAAGACTCATACGTGATGTCATCAATAGACGCCCCAGACCCGGAATTGGCACCAACGAACTTACCCAAGACCAACCGCACAAACCGTCCTCCGGGCTGTGAATCTCTCGTGGAAATAGTGGCGGATGTGATACAGTCGTGGCTACTGTCTCCCCACACCAAATCAAGATAGACCTTTTTGTTTTTTTCAGCTTTTAAGGAAGGATAAGGGACAACGTCCATCTTGACGCTGTTTATCCTGGGAATGATGATCCGTGTACCACCCGCGTGGACCTCCAGAATCCTACCAGGATTGAAATAGGCCGTCCAGGTTTGCCCCTCCTTGGTCATGGAGCGTAAGGAAAAGCCGCCCTTGTTGTCTGCATACCGCCCGCCTGTCCAGCGTCCAGAATTAGGGACAGAAGGAAGCATCGTCTGAAAATCGGACGACCTGTTTAGCGCGTCCTGGATGGCATCGACACTGTTATTCCAATTGGCCGCCGTCAGAACAGTGCCCTTAACCTTGTGGGGGAGTTGATACATAAGGCTATTTTCCGTAGATTTCTGAATCCCAATTGCCGCCAATGTAGGTAATTTGCGTGACCGTCTTGCCGTTGCGGCGAGTAACACCCCCACCCGCGCAAAGCCAGACCTGACCCTCCGGCAAGTTGGGCAATCCAGCACGGGAACTAATTTTCCCGGAATCGGAAATATCCACCTTGCTGGGGATGGTCAGACGACACTGGGTATAGGCAGCCTTGTAGTGGGTCTGCCCGCGCAAAATTTTAGAAAGTAGGGAGGGAGGCACTTTGCCGTTAAGCTTATCTGTCAAGCTGACGCCTTTTTCATCAGACAACTGACCTCCCATCAGGGCGCACAGGTCTTTCAGGGTGGTGTTGTCCAGGGCATCCACTTCCCCCTTGTAAAGTTTGCATTGCGTGATCGGTTCGTCGACCAGGGCCACGGTGATTTCACTTTCCCGGCCGTCAAATTCAAAAGTGGGGTCATCAGGATTATCCGGATTGTCCGGGTCAGGCGGCTCTTCCCGCGTGGCTGAATAAGTCAAAGTAACAAAATCAATCTTGTTGCTTTCGTGGGTTTCGATGCTGATGTCTGTCAGGGGTAATCCTTGCTTGATGGAATGGATGCGTGGAACTAATGAACGAGCCTCACCCTTAGGACACTTAAAATACTCCTTGAGAGATTGGGTGTCATAAGTCTCATTGTATTGGGACGGCTTCCACCATGTCAGCACGCCTGACGGGATACCTAAAATGTCATTGTTCATATTAACCTAAAACAGCTAGGGCACCGCCCTGTTTCTGCAGCAGCTTGTCGAGTAGTTCGTTGGTCTTTTTCTGCTCGGCGAGTTGCTTTTGCGGCACGTTTTCAGCAGAGAGCATCATCCGGCCATATCCACCACCGCCAACTTTGGCGAGAGACCCAGCCAGCACGGTTTCCCAACTGACTTTAATTTTGGGGGTATCATCTACGGTTTTTTGACGCTGGGGTTTACCCTTGGCGGCATCTTCCTTTTCTTTGGCAGTCCGTGCCGCATCCTGTTTTTCAAGTGCTCCCGTGATGCGGTCGCTGATAGATGCCATCTCGGCTTTAATGCCGGAGGTGTCCATGACATCCGCCGCGCTGGAAAAACCTTCGGAAAAGGCGTGTTGTAAGGCGGAAAAGTTATCAACAACCTGTCCAAGAATGCGGTCGCCGTAGGAATCAATAAATGACTTGGCGGCCCCTCCCGCCTGAGCGGCACCCTGGTCAGCGTCCTTTTCAAACTCGCGGGAAAGACCGTGCATCCAGGCGGCTTGCTTCCCCATGCCGGGGATGTACTCAATCAAGTTGGCGATACCCTCCGACAATAACGCCAGGATACCATTGACGGCTGTCCGCATGACGCCGACAAAAGCGTTACCTACCATGCCCCAAAAAGCAGCATCCGTCAAAATGTCAAAGACCATGACGCCAGTCTTGAAGGCTTGGATGAGAAATTGAGGGATAGCTTGGAAAGCTCCCATCAGGGTGCGCCATAAAAAATTCACGCTCTCCTGAAAAGCGAGAGTCAAGCCCAGCTTGGCGAGATTCCAAGCCTCACCCTGTTTGAACGCTTCGATCATGAATCGCATGGCATAAGCAATAGTTTCCCCTATTTCACGAGCCTTGACCGCCATATTTTCGATAGTGCTGATACCGTCGTCCAGCAGAGGCTTGAGTGCGTCCATGATGGGTTCTCCAAATTGGGCACGGACCTCGGACCAGGCGTCTCCCAGGGTTGAAAGCTTGCCGTTCCACGTTTGAGACTGCAATTCCATCCCTCCGGAAAAGCGGGCCAAATCCTCCGCGGCCACCCTCCAAACCTCCGACCCCTTCTTGCCCTCCGCCTGGAGCTTCTCCAGCTTGGTCCGAACCTCCGGAGTGATGGCTCCAACCTCCTGGAGACGCTGCATAGCTTCCCCTACGGGACGGCCTGAATCCAATCCGGAATACAGGCGGCCAATGGTCACGGCGAGCTCTTCAAAGGGCGTGTTAGTACCGGAGGCTACGTCGCCAACCATCGTTAGCCCCTGGCCCGTGGACAGCGCGCCATCTGTCAGGGTTTCCAGGGTGCGCGAGGCTGCGGCAATCTCCGGTAACTGGAAGGGTGTGTGTGCGGCAAAATCCGCCAGTTCCATCATGCGATCCTTGGCGGCCTTGGCCGAACCAAGAAGCGGGATGAATGCAGTCTGCATCGTCTCCCGGTCCGCGGCTTCACCAACGGCAGCCTTGGCCTCCGTCCAGGCGGCATGAAGCCCTTTGACGGCCAGCGCGGCCCCGGCCACAGCCGCGCCGACAACAGCCATGGACCCGACGCTGAACGTCTTAAACCCGCCAAGAGACGACCGGGCCTCGGTCAAAGGTCCGTTAAAACCGGAGTTGTTCAGCCGGAGATTATATTCTACGCCGTTGCTCACGATAGGTTTTTCAGAAGTTGAAGCTCTAAAAAGGAAAGGCCTCCGGAATCCGCGCCATTGCGCTGGGCAATGGCAGCCCTTAGACACAGGGCGCGGGCCACGGCGATATCCAGGACGGCGTCAAGGCTCCATCCATACTCGGAGCAGAGCAAATCCACCAGGGTCAGCCACCAGCCCACACCCGAACAATTCACGGTTTGCGGCCCGTCGCCTTCTTCTTTTTTTCCCCGTCCTCCGCTGGGGCAAAGGACGCCTTAATGACATCCGCAATCCTGCGCCCAGCAGCAGGTAGCATGGAAGGGGAAATGCTATCCGCCCATACGTGCAAGTCCTCTTTAAACGTCCCGGCATCAAGGGCAGCGGCAAAGGCGTCACGGTCCGCGAACAACCACATGAACGCGGTTATTTCGTAAGCGGAGGGCTGGCCGCCAAGTGCGACAAAATTCACGCCAGCAGATTCAAGGAGCAGCAAATCCCGCATGGTCAGGGATTGCCTCTTAGCAAAAGCATCCTTAACAACATCCGGGAACAAGGCGGCAGTGGCCGCGGCAATATTGGTAGAGGTCTTAGACATGCATTGACTATGGCACAAAACAGGCCTCAGCTTGTCCACTGCGGCCTGGATGGCAAATCATACCGTCATGAAGTGATTGAAGAACGCCACAGCGGCAGAGTCCTCAATCAGCAGGGAGGGGTCATCATCAGGTGTAAAAGTGCGGATTGCCCCGGTGCCGTCCTGCCGGGCCTCCACCTGGAGAGACACCTTGTCCGGGCCAGCCTTGCGTGCCCATACCTGCGTTGCAGCCCAGTTTTCTCCCTTGCCCTGGATAGCTCCGGCAAGGGCTAAATAGATAGGGGCCTGTTCTTCTGGCAACTCCACAAGGGGCATTTCATCACCATAACTCCAACCGTCAGGCTTGGGGCCTAAAAATCTGATGGTGCCTTTCAGGGGGTCAAATGCGGTGCCTTCCGTTTGGGAACGGTCATAAATAATGTGTATTAACATGATAGTGTAGCGTTAAATTAGTTAAGTGCTCTAGTGCCGATATAGACTTTCCCTGTATCGGACGTGATATAAAAAGTAGTCGCGCCTTTTTCGGGGAGGGCGGCATATTGTTCCTCTGTCAAGTCCGTTCGGACTTGAGCCCAGCGGGCATCTCCCTCTGCCCTGTTAAGCAGTGATTTGTCAGTAAGGCCAAGACTTCCGGCATTTGTCTTAGTGATAGACGTCGAAAGGGGAATGCCATCTTTAAATTCAATACAAATGTTCCTAACGCCGTTAGCTTTGCTAATGACCATTTTGCCAGAATTTGCATACACACGAGCCTCACTGCCCATGGACGACAATATTAGAAGCCCATCGTTTAGAACAAGCCTCTTGCAAAAAATATCGCCCTCCACATTTAGCGATTGCTCCATCGTCACCCCTCCGGAAAAAGTAGCCCCGCCAAAATTCCATGTCCCACTTGTCGTCGCCCTGGTTGGATTGTCCGGGTCAAAACCGATGCTATTAGGACCAAATTGAAAAGTACTAGCCGCACATGCCCCATCTATATCAATGGGAGCCAGCCGTGGAAGGCGAAGAGCAGAGCCGGGAATAGGGAGTAAAATATCTACATACTTGTCCGCAGTATTATATTTGATACGGCAAAATCCTGACCCACCGCTATGACCTAATTCCACCCCGCTCTCGTCCGGACTAATGTACAACCCGGTTATTGTCGACGCTTGAATGCCATAATCATCATAGCAGACAATGGACCCGCCAACCCCCAGACCACCCTTTAGGGTTGCCAGCCCCTCCACCGTCAAAGACTGCGCCAGAGTGACGCCCCAAGAAAAAGACGCCGGACCAGCAACGTCAATACGCTGGACAGAGATATTAGCCGTGATGACATTACCAAGAGTAGTTGTTTCGCCTGTTGCCGTAACCCCCCCCAGGAAGGATTGAGCACCAGACCATGTATTACTTGCTCCCAGTCTGCCATACCGCGCATTAAGCTGTTCTTCGGTCAATCCGTCTTTCCCCGGTTCCCCGGCGTCCCCCTTCGGCCCCTGGGGGCCTTGCGGCCCCGGTTCCCCGGTTTCCCCCTTCGGCCCCTGGGGGCCTTGCGGCCCCGGTTCCCCGGTTTCTCCCTTCGGCCCTTGGAGTCCTTGCGGTCCCGGTTCCCCGGCGTCCCCCTTCGGCCCCTGGGGGCCTTGTGGCCCGGTCAAATCCTGTTCAACCATGTACCTTGCTTGCTCATAGGCCCACCACGCCAGATCAACGGAGTCAACGGACACGGTCACGGCGTCGCTAAGGCGCACAATCATACGGTGTGTGGACGGGTTGCCGCCATCCCTAGGGTCAATCCGTTCCGCCACCGTCACCAATCCGGATAGGATGCGTTCCCTGGGCGTTTCCGGTGCAGCCTGCAACCAGACTTCCCAGGACAACATCCCCAGACCTTGAGGGGGGATATGCACCAGAACGACCCCATCAGCGGCAATGGTCATATCCAGGCTGGTTACGGTTTCCCCTGTCTTGAGCGTGGCGGCGAGGTCGGCGGCGGACAGGTCCAGGGGAACGCCTGCTGCGTCCTGGATAAGGAGGGAGACGTCATAGGCAGTCCCCCTGGCAAGGGACAGATTGGCAACGGCGGCAATCATGGCGGCAATTAGACTGTCTCTTCCGAATTCTCCGCCTGGGCTGGTTCCTGGGCTGGTTCGACAGGGTCCTTAACGAAGGGCAGATGCAGCAGTTCCACCGTGTATTTCTGCGCGCCTGTGCGCTCCCTGGAATCGTCCAGATTTTCCACGTAATAGTTTTTACTTTCAAATTCTACCTTGTCCCCAATCTGGGGCACAGGCAGGGAGGATGCTTTTTGACCCTGTTTGCCTCCGCGGATGACATCCAGCGTCACGGTCTCTTGCGGGTCCCAGTAGACCACGGATTCCGTGTTTCCGGATTCCCCAACGAATTTTTCACTGGAACGGGACGGCTTGCGTTTGACGGATGTGACAACGCCCCAGGGGACGGTCACGCCGTCAAGCCCGAAGCAGATGTCATTACCGCGCACGATGTAGGAATTTTGTTCAGCCATATATTATATAGTGTATGAGGTTAGAATTCGGTTTCAAAAGACGTGACTTCCACGGTCATGGTCCAGACCGCCCGGCCCGGCGCGTCTTCCCAGACGATGGACAGGGGGGCCGCGGTTCGGGGCTTGCAGATGACCAGGCCATCCTGACCCAAGGAATTCCACATGAGCTTCTGCAGCACGCGGTCAGTCATGTGGTTGGCGGTGTCCATGTCTCCGCCGGGAACGCCAGTAGCGGCGGCGGAGATGAACAAGGTCACTTCGCGGGAAATGTCCGCCTTGATGGGCATCCCTCCCTCAATATCGTGGGAAACGTTGAGGGCACCGGGAAGAACGAAAATGACGCTGGCCGGATATTGGTTGAGGTCCGCCAGGGCGGCCTCGTAGGTCAGGACATTGGGAGCCGTGACGCATTGGGCGATTCCGGCTTGTTCGAGTTCCGCAGTTACGGCGCGGAGCAACCATTGTGTGTCTGTAATCATATGATTTTACGGTTGGAGCCATAAGCAATGGCTCCGGATTTTTTGCCGCAGGAAGAGGGGAAAGGGAACGTGCCGTCCCTAACCTCCTGCAAGGCTTTAAGTGCTGCATCATAGGCGGTCCGCTGGTCGTCCGTCGTCTTGTGCAGCAGCTTGACCAGATCGAACACGGCGATATCCCTTGCCCATCTGGTCATGAGATTGGCCGGAACCTCGCGGCCCTGGCAATATCCATCCACCAGGGCCGCCGCACTGAGCATGTTGTCTGCCACGGGGTCTTCCCCTGCCGGGGCCTGCTTGCGGATGTCGGCGAGCTGGCTGGCCGTCAGGGAGGCCAGGAGGTTGGATTCTGTCAGGAGTGTTTTCATGGGAGGATATAGGCCCGGCGCGCTGGCAAATCGGCAGACACGCCGGGCAATTCATGCGGGGTTAATTTTCTTATGCTCCAGCCGGGATAGCAGGCATCAGAATCAAAGCATCATTGAGTCCGACAGCAGACCCGAAGAAACATTCAAAGGTCAAGAAGTGCTTGCCCTTGCCCTCGGCGTAATGGCGGCGATAGGACAGGGTAATTCCGGTGTCGGGGTCCGTGATCGTTCTGGTTTCGAGGTAGGCTTTGGGTTCGCTGGGAGTCACGGCACGGGTGGCAACCGCCATGGCGGCAGGATGCACCACAAATCCGTTAGGGGCAGCAGCCGAAGGCGGCAGAATAGTAGATTCGAAAAGGTCAAAACCCAACAGGCGGGGAATGACCCCGTCGCGAATGTATTCCGTGCCGCCGTAAGCCAGCGCAGATGCAACCTGAACGGAAGAATCCTTAGACAGGGCCGTATAAGCGGAGGGAGAGGGGAAATAAGTGCGGTTGGTCTTCGGCACTTTCAGGGTCCCCATCTTTTCCCGCGCCAGCACGAGCAGGTCGGCAACCGACATTCCCGCCGTCGGCGTTAATGTCGTGGGATAATTGGCTTTGGTCATTTTCGCGAACGTATCCGTGATGACCTTGGCTGCCACAGCATTCCCCATTTGTCCGGCCCATATTTTCAGGTCGGCAGCAGAGCTTTCCAGGAATTGTCGGTCCGTCAAGCCAACTGTGGCTTTGGCATAGCCATCCAGCGAGACCGATACCGCCCCAAGTGTCCCCGTGTCGGTTTCATAGTCGTTTTCTTTGTCGGACGCTTCAATAGACCCAATCAAGGGCACCTTCAACGTGTCACCGCGATTGGCCGCGTCCTTGGAGTAATTCCGGGAAAACATGTTGAGAGCCGCAAGGGATTCTTTGAACGCTTCCAGGCCGTCAGTAACGATGATGTCATCGTTCAGTTTAATATCAATAGTAGTAGACATAGCTATTATATATAGTGTGTGAGTGAATTTTCAGGGCTGTTAGTGCTTCGAAGAAAGCAATTCTTTCCGGTGCTTCGCGAAAAACGCTGTTCGTGCAGCAGGGTCTTTAATGGCATCATAAGAGGCCAGCAGGGCTTGCCCCTGGGGATTGCCGTCCTTGTTGTCCTCCGGCTTGTAAGCCGCCTGGAACACAGGATTGACAGGCAGGGAGGCCAGCAGTTTTTTTGCATCCGGATTTTTCAGGAGGGTTTCCTTCCAGGATGCTTTCATATCAGGCGAGATTTTCCCCTCCGCGCAGGCGGCTTCCACGGAATCTTCCGCGGCCTTGGCCTGCATGTCGGAAACAATCTTCTGCGTTTCTTCCAGTTGCTTTTTCAGGGTGGCGTTTTCGTCCTGTAAAGCTTTGATTTCTTCGTCGGTCATGGTTGTCGTTTCTGTTTTTGTGTTTTCAGGACCACCGCCCGCAGGGGCGGAGGCAGAAAGGGATTGAATGGCTCTGAATGCGGCCCGGTTGACCAAACCGCCCATGTTGGCGGAAGTACCTGTCACGGTGCAAATGCCGTCGCCGTCCGGCTCGGAGAGGTCGAAAGAAGGAGAAAAACGCTTGAGGGACTTGCCCTTCTTGGCCCGCCCCTCATCGGTCCAGGAGACTACCAGGCGGATGCCTCCCGTCTTGGGGTCATCCCCTCCCCAGTACACGCGGTTAACCCAGGCGGATGCCTCGCCATCGGCATGCAGGAAATCAATATAAGGTGCATCTCCCGTCCCGGCGTCAAATTCAGCCTGGTACCTGGCGCGGCATTCTTCCACGCGTGCTGCCGCGGCCTCGTCAACCAGGATGGTCACGGTTACGACCTTGCCCTCCGGAGTGTGTGGGGAAACCGTCTGGACGCCGGGGGGCATCCACTGAATGTCGTCCGTATCGTCATCCGTCAGGCCGGACGCGGAGAAGTTGGCGTAAAACATCATGCCCTGACTATGCCACAGACGGAGGGTCAGCTTGGACACCGAGGCCTGAATGGTAATCAGGGGCGTCCCTGGCGGCGAAGAAAGATGCGGGCGGCACTGTTGACTGCCTTCAGTACTTTGTCGTCGGGAGGCAAAGCCCGCGGGTCTTTGGGGATGCGTTGCCCTCGCTTGAATACATAGTACATTTTTTGTCCGAGAGCCAACCCCACCGGGCGGCCTCCGGACCAGACAGACCGTAGGTCTTTAATGACGCGGGGACTTTTTCCGTGGGCTTCTGCTGTGACCGGGATAGCCAACATTTTGGCTTTCTTGGGGGTAATGTTCCCCCCGTAAATGTGGATAGCCACATGGGGATGGTTAATGCGGACCATGATGCCGCTACCTCCTACCATGGGAGCCGTGCAGGAATTAGCGACAGCCAGCCAGAAATTGGTCCGCGTGCCCCCCAGCCGGTTCGGCCTGGCGTTCTTGGCCCGGAAATGGCTGATGAGCGTGTTCCTCATGGAAATCCCCATGATTTTTTTTAGGGCAGGCTGGCGTGAGGCCAGTCGTTCCAGTTCCGGCGTCACCGTGTCCCTAGTCAATTTCAGGTCAATGCTCATACGCGGGGGACGGAGGTTTTGCCGATAACTGCCGCCGTGCCCATGGCGTGTTCCATGGCTTCCGCCAGGGCGGCAGGATGCAGGCTTTTGAGCAACTTGCCGGATGCCAGGTAGTCGGCCACCATGCGCCGGAATTCGTCGTCCGTGAGGGTGTCGTCACAGGCGGCGCGGGTCAGTTTTTCCAACCCTGGCCGGGCATCCCCCAGCCAGGCGTCCAGGATGTCCGGCAGGTCCCGGAGGATGGACTTGTTCAAGGCTGCCAGTTGGTCGTCCCTGGTCATAGAGAGGCAGCCGCTTTGTTGAGTTCCCCCAGATAGTATTCCCTGGCCGCGGAGGGCATGCCATCCAGGGCTTTTGCCATCAGGGCCGGATTGCCAATCCCGGAGGCGGGAGGCGTGATAACGGCTTCCCCTGCCGCGGGGGCTGGGAAGCCCATATAGCTGTAGGCCCATGCCTGGGACACGGGGAGGCCGTTGCTGACCATGGACGTTAACGCCAGGGCTTTGGGATATACTTTGTCGTCTCCCTGGCTTTCAAACAATTCTTCATCATCACCGGGCATAGGAGCTTCAATTGTCTCGTAGACGTAGCTCTTGGACAAGGGTATCCCCTTGTCGAGTATTTTGCCGATACGGTCCACGGCGGCATTGCGGTCTTTGACTTCCTTACTAGTGGGGGCGAAATAAGGCAAAGACGAATCTTCATTTCCAGCTGGTCCGTTAAAATCGAAAACGGCAGTCAATAACTGTTCATTCATGACTTCCGCGACCCAGTCCGCGGCGGCGTCAATGATGTCGCTCCGGACATTGTAGTGGACTTCTCCCAAGGCACGGCTCCCGGCTTCGCCCGGCGAGGAGGTCAAGGTCTGCCCCAATATCAGCAGGTCGCAGGCGGTATCCGCCATATCAATCATCTGGTTTTGCGGGTTATCGCTGCCCTTGTTGGACGGCTCCTTGAGTTCAAGAGTGCTGCCAGTAGGTGCGGCAGCCCAAGCGGCGGCACCCATGTTTTCAAGCATGGACTCCATAATATCCTTTAACTCCGGGTCACTCTTGTCATAAGTAGCCCAGCGGATCGGTTGCCCAAAAATTTGAGCGAAATTTAGCAGCCAGTCCGCGCTAAAATTGGCCGCGCACCAATACCAAGCAAGAGAGCGCAACAATGCCCCGCCGGACGGATGGCCGAAAGAGACGTTATTGACAGCCACTAAGAATTTGCTCGGGAGGAAATCCCCTAGGGTATCAGACCCAGGGGACCGCATTCCGAACAATCCGCTTTCCACGTCCCATCCATACCAGCGGGGATGGACTTTCCGCGTTTGGCGAGGAAGCCACGCTTGCGGCATGTGGACACAGCCACGAACTTCCCAGTCAATTTCCCATACTGTGACCCCGCAGAACCAGCCGTCAAGCAGTCCGTTGACTGTCCCACGCCAACCTTGGCCGTTCTCGCGGTAGTTACCTTTCATCCCGTCCCTGGTACGTTCGGCCAGATGTTTCATCTCTTCCCGTCCTTCCTCATCCTGGACATTCCACTGCAGGCCGCACACCGCATTTTTCAGTTCGGTTACATTCTTCACCAACCGCGGCCAGGTCCGGCACATGAGGTCATACAGGGCATGTTCTTCTTCAGGGCAATCTCCGTTCAGGGATGCGTCAAGTACGCGGGCAATGTAATCCGGAGTTACCCAGGCTAGGTCCGGCATCATCCAGCGCGGACGCGCAGGGGGTATGAGGATGCGTTGTAGGTCGGATGCCTGACGGGCGTTTTTAGCCGCTAAAATCTGCTTGACGGTCATTGACCCGGCTGCGGGTGGCAAGCTCGCGCTAGAGGGTCCGCGGTGCGCCGCGGAGGCAATATTCTTTTTGAGGGTGATGGTCATGTTTATTTACGGTTTAAAGTTCTTCTCTTGTGGTGGTATTTACCCCGGCCACGGCCCATGATGACGCCGTCCACCGTTTCACGTGTCCAGGTGCCTTCTTGCGCTTTCATTGTCAGGGAATGATAGGCGAGAGCCAGGGCCCAGAAGAGGTCGGCGTGGCCGCTGTCGGTCCGGTCCGCGTTGTAACAGACCAGTCCCGTCTTGGTGTAGCCTTTTTCAATAGCGGCAATATGAGCTCGCAGGAGGTCGTGGTTGGGGATGATGATTTTTCCGGCTTCCATAGCCCGCGCCAGATTGGATGCTAGTTCTTCCTTTGTAGCATTATTGAAAATGACGCCGCGCACTTTGTGCCCGTTCTTCCGTTCCTTGGCGTCCATAACATACTTGTCGCCTATACTTGTCTGGTCGATGACTACCAGCTTCACGCCCTCCGTTCCGGTCATCTCGTCGAGTTTTTTGTCCCGGCTTTTCCAGGAATGGTCTTTGTGATAGTACACCAAGCGGACGATAAAGCGGTCGTGCCAGGGCTTGAGCGCAATGTAACAGTGCAGGTCCGACATGCGCGCCACGTCCACGCCAATCCCAAATTCTCCTTCTTCCTCCGCAATATTCCCCGCGGCGGAAGCATAACGTTCATTGGTACATGCAATGATCGTGTCCCAGGGGATAAGCTGCCCCGCCGTATCCTGCGGTACGCACATGTATTCTTCCAGATAATCGGCTTCTGTAAGACATTTTGCCCGGCAGGATTTGAGGAATTCCTCATGGGTCATTGACTTGCCCGTCTTGGCGTTGATGCGTTCGACAATGCCTGCATTCACCGCGTCCACAATGGTGACTTTATGGAAGCTCCATCCCATCGGATTGCCGTTATTGACACAATCGTTAATGAGCTGGTTAAAGACGGATTGTTTGCCGCGGTGAGTCGAGATGACGATGCGCTGGCCGCCCCACTGCGTCACGGCGGAGGATACCTTCAACAGTTTCTGCTGCTGTTTATGAACCGCATATTCATCCAGTACCACACAACCACGCTTGCCTGCCAATACATCCGGGTTGCTGGACAGGGCAAAAATGGTCCGGCCTGTGGAAAAAGTAATGCTGAAGACCGTTTCGTCTTCAATGATTTCTTCTCCGAGTTCAACGGCCCCAAGATTATAGATTTCCGCCCATTTTTTGCAGTCATCGACAAACAGTTTTGCCGCAGTCTTGTCCCGCGAGCATATCCACCAATCATATAATGCGCCTTTTTTGACGCAGGCACGCACCGCCTTGAGGGCGGTGTATTCCGAAAAGCCCTCCTGGCGGCCTTTTTCCACCAGAATATTGTCGCTTTCGTCTTCCAGGTAACTCGCCTGGTAAGACATGCTCCGCGGCATCCGTTCCGCCTTCTTGATAACATGGACCTTGCTCATGGCGTTAAATCAGGTTCATGGCATTTTCAATGGCGGCAATTTGTTCTTCCGTGAGGCCATTGCCGGATTGGGCCTTTTTCTGGCTGGCCGCTTCCGCCGCGGCGGCTTCGCGGTTTTCCCGGCGGATGTCCGCCATTTCCCGGCGAAGGGACATCATGAGTTTGATAATATCCAGCATCTTGCCGGGCTTGTCGGCAATCATGGTTTGGATGTCGGACACGTCCAGGCCGTCAAGTGCGCCTTCCAGCATGTCCATGGCAGCCGCCAGTCCGGCTTCCGCAGGGCCTCCCTCTTCCGTGTATTTTTTGAGCAGGTCCACTTTCCAGGCATAGCGGTCACGGGCGGCAACCAAACGTTCCTGGCGGGCTAACCAGTCCTTGTGTGCGCCCTTGCGGTAATTGGTGACGTTCTGGGCATTAACATTGGGGTATCCCTCCGCGGCACACAAGGATGCCACATCACGCCAGGTTCCACCGTCGGCCAGACATCGGCTGACGGCATCCTGGACCCTGGCAGGCATGCGGCTGATTGCCGCCGCGGCTGTCCGGACGGTGGTCATGACAGCAGGGCCTCCTTTCCCGCGGTGAGAATTTTCCAGCGGACGCCAAACGGAGAGGGAGGCAGGCGGAGGACATATCCCAGGGCAGACAGGGTTTCCAGTTCCGCCTCTACCTGGCGGTGGTCAAATCCGGCAAGCCTCACTTCTGTAACCAGTTTTTCCGTGGACATGGAGAGGCCACCGCTGATGTTCAGCAGTTCAAGGATAAGCTGTCTTACTTTCTGCGCTTCGGTCATGATGGTGGGATTTTAAAACAATTCAGGCCGCGGCTTGCACACCGCGGCCTGAATGGCAGTTACTTCTCCGTAAGGCGGCCCCCTTCCAGGCGGCCTATTGACCGTTGGAGGCCCTGTAAATATTCGTTGGTGTCGTTTCGTATCTTGATGATTTCCGTGATGATGTCTTTTTTGTCCTGGGCCTGCGTTTGTTCCAGCCTGTCAATGCGGCCATCAATGCCATTGATACGCTTGTGCAGCACTTTCACATTGTCCATTGTGGCGGCTTGACGGCTTTTCAAGATGGATACAGGCTGCTTTTCAATCTCGACGGATTGTGGTTTCCCCTGGGACTTTAGCCGCACCCACGCTTGCAAGGCGTTACCGACAACAGACGCGACGGTGACGGCCTGCCACAGGAATTCACTGTTTTCCATGTTGGGGCTAGTAGTTGGCAATGCCTACGGCAATGGCTCCGCACAGATTAGAGGCGTTTTCAAGGGCCGTTTCATAGTCGGCATCGTTGTCGATGAAAAACGGCTCTACAATGACGCAGGGAGCCACGGTTCCGCGTAGCTGTGCGCCGCCGCGCTCTGTCCCGGTAATGGGCTTGATGCCCCGGTCCGGCAATCCCAGGGCCTTGACCATCTGCGTCTGGATGCACTGGGCCAGACGCTTCCCGCGGGGGGACGCATGCCAGTACAGGGTTTCCGTGCCGCTGGCCGTCTTGTTGAAAGCATTGGCATGCAGGGCCACAATCACGTCGGCGTTGGCCTCATTACAAGCCCGCACGCAGGCAGTCATGCCCGTGCCTCCCCCTTCCGTTTCCCGGTTGACGATAACGGCCCCGTGGCCGTAACCGTTGAGATAGTTAACCAACAACTGGGCATACGACTTCCAAAAACGGTACTCGCTCATTCCGTAATGGCTATTTTCCGCGCCAGGCGCGGACGGGCAATGTCCGATGTCGATACATACTTTCATGATAGTTTTTCCTTTCTATACAGGTTCCGGGCGGGATGACCCCGCCCGGAAAGGTTGGGGTTACTTGACTTGCTGGACAACGGGAGGGACGGACGTTTCCGGGGCGGCCTGCGTCCAAACCAGGGCATGCGTCTTATCGTCCCAGGTCAGTGTCCGGCCATCACGGGTGAGGGTGTATTGACCGTTCTGGATGCTGATTCCGGTATGGCCCGGAGGGTCGGCCTGCGTCTTGGAAGCGCAAGACGACTGGGTCAAGGACATCCAGGCGACGACGGCTCCAATGATGGCCCCGGCAAGGACCTTGGCCCAGTTGGAGGGGATTCTACACGCCATCAGGATGCGCGTGATGATTCCGGCAGCTTCTTCCTTGTTAATGTTATTCATGGTTCTTCATTTGTTAATTACCCTATTTATAGGAGGGCGCCATTTTGGCACAAAAAAGGCCGCACCTTGTACGGCGCGGCCTGCATGGTAAAATGTTGTGGAGTTTTTAGTTGTTAAGCTCTTTTTCAGTTAATTCCTTGACAAACTTGTAAACCTTGTATGACCTTTCTCTATAGGTATAAACACCAATGATGCGTGCTTCTATGTCCACAGAATCACCTTCCGCTAATGGTTTTCCCTTGTATTTGTGCAGCAGCACAACCCTGCCATAATCAGGCTCCCAAGTGACAATGGTACGGCCAGCAAAGGCAGTCCAGCTTGCGCTCCCCATGTACATGAGCATGCCTTGAGGCACTTTTTGATTAAAGTACATTCGTATCTTTACAGGTTTTTCCTTAGCTAATTCTTCTTTAGGCAACGGCTCAAAGGTGTATTCTTTTTCCTCTGCCTGCCCCGTCCAGGAAAATGCCAAAGCTAAAAACAAAATAACGTAACGCATGCCAACCATATAGGATAATCGCCCAACACCTACAAGCCTAAATCTTCTTAATCCATCCCACCATAGCGTCTTTCAGCAGGCATAATTTTTCCTCCGCCTGCAATGCCCTATCCCTCCATATTTTAACTTCTGACGCCATTCCTTCTTCTTGAGTTTGCAGCAAGATGGAGAGGATTTTGTCCCGCATGCAGGATGATACATCCCCGCCATTTTCCAAGCGGACGATATGCAAAACGCTATATCCGGACAACTCTGCAAGGTTCGACAAAGTCAATCTTGTCTTTTCTCTCAACGTCTTAAAGTCAATCTGTTTACACATAGGACTAACACCTTACAAAGGATGACTTGTCCCGGCAATGTATCAATTCTTCAATGTGTCTCACGTGAGACACGTTTTTTCGGCGTTAACGATTAACAATAAGTACTTATACTTTAAAGGCAACTGTTCACCCGTGAACAAGTGAGCTAAATTTTTTTAAGCCATCCCTGCATGGCTGATTTGAGTTGATTGAGCTTTTCCTCTGCGCGTAACGCTCTATCTCGCCAATGCTGAATTTCTGTTTTGTCACCTTCTTCTGTTTTTTGTAACAGGATAGACAGGATTCTATCTCTCAGTCGTTTACTTCCTATGTCATTTAATTCTAATCCATTTATGGATGCAATGCTATAGCCAGACAACTCTGAAAGCTGGGAGAGAGTCATTCCAGATTGTTCACGGAGGCTCTTGAAATTTACGAGATTTGTATTTTTCTCTTGCATGTTTACGAAATATGTAATACGAAAAGTGTATGTTAACGCGTGTACACATTAAAAGCAATCGCCAACTCTCCCCGGAGGTTTTGGCCGCGCGGGAAATTTTGAAGAGGAAAGGGTGGTCTTATAGGACTGCGGCCCCTTTCCTTGGTGTTACCTACCAGCAAATAAGCTTTGTCCTCAATGGACATAGGCAAAGCATATCCCTTCTTCGTCGCATTCATGCCCTCCCATATCGGAGAGGGAAATAACAACTTCAACCCCAAATACGAAAATGAACGAACATCAACGCAAATATGCCCGCCGTGACCGGGAGGACAAACAGAAAGCCCTATATGGCTGCCCTCTGGTTTTCGCGCCAGAAGAAGAAAAACACGCTATCCGCTGGGGAGCCGTCATCCTGGTCGCCTGCCTGGGTGTGTTCCTCTGGATTGTCGCCTTGGCCGTCATCGACTGTATTATTTACCGCTAATAATCATGACCGCGCCACTTACTGACAAGGACTGGGATGCCGTAAGCCCGGAGTTAAAGGTCCTGTGCCTGCTGCGTCTGCTGCGCCGTCCCGCTGTAAGGAAATGGGCGGCGCGTGAATTCGGTTTCCCTCCATCCGGTTCCCTCACCCAGCGGCAACTGGCCGCCTGGTGCGGCGTGGATGAATCCACTATCAGCCGATGGGAACGGGACGCCATCATTAAAATGCGTGGAGCCGCCAGACGATGTGGCCTCACACAAGAAATTTCACAATACAAACACTAAAAAATATGAGCAAAAAAGACATTACTCAAAACATGCTGAATTGCCTGGCGGAATACGCCAATAACGTGCGACGTGATTTAACATCCGCTTGCGCCAATGCGCTGAAAGCTGGGGCCTACCTCAACCATATCCGCACGACGAACAATATCCCCATGACGGACGCCCTGTCCCGGATTGGATTGAGCCGTGCCACCGCCTATCGCTGGATGGACGCGCACAATACCGCTTGCAAAATCCTCGAACTACAGGCTACCCCCTCCGTTCTGGATGCGGATTTCGCGGGCCATTTGGCCGCTCTGGACGACATTGCCAAGGGCATGAGCCTGTCCCGTCTGGCACTGGGGGCTCCGGCTCCTAGCTCCGACATTGCTCGCTTGGACATCCTCCAAACAGGGGCGGAAACCGCAGAAACGGAACAGGAGGAAGAACTCTATAAGCAAGCCGTGGAAAACGTAGAGTCCGGGAAATGGACTCTTATTCAGGCCATGCGGGCAGTCGGGGGAAAGGCTGCCCAAGACATAGCCATCGAACGCCGTAAAGACCCCGTGTATATCGAAATCGACGAGGAAAGCAAGAAGCCCGTCGGAATCCTCCCGAAAGCCATCACCAGTCTTAAAACGGGCCTCCAAAACTGGAACGTCTTTGACGGTGAAGCAAAACGCGTCTTTGCCCAACTGTTGAAGGAAGTTCTTAGTGACCTGCCGGAAGAGCTTAAAAAGTACCTCTAACTTTACGCGACTATGAATCACGACGATTTGATAGCCAAACTTCAAAAGCTGCTCGCCCTCGCCCAGCGTGGCGAGGGCGGGGAAGCCGTCAATGCCCGCGAATTGCTGGACAAGATGATGGCCAAATACGGCATCGACGAGGCCAGCCTGACCGACATCCGCACCTTGAGATGTGCCACAGACTCCGACGCAGAAAAGGAACTTCTGATTGTTGTCATCAGTTTTGCCCTGCAAATTCCAACGGTCCAGGTGGAAGCAGACATCATCGTCCGCACAGATGATTTTGGGATGGACCTGAAAATGACGGTGGAACAACATGGATTGACTGCCGCTTTATTCCAACATCACCGTGTTGGGCTGGGAAGGTCCATTGAAAAACTGGCCTCAGACCAATCCAGGCAGGCAGCCTTAATCCATGAGGAAATAGGCCGTCTGACCTCCAAAATAAGAGACCTGAAAGCCATCTCCGGCAACCTCAAAAAGACCCAGGAGAAGGCCCTTCAAATGGCCGTGTGCGCGTATGTCAACCTCAACAACCTGGTTGATTATGCTGGGTGGAAAAACGCCACCTCCGACGGTTCTGACGCCATCCAGTCCGCCATGGCTTCATGCGTCCAAATGGACACCAACCCCAACCAACTTCCGGCACAACGCCTGGGCAACGATAACCAATCCGATGATTGATTTACCCATCATAGAACGGCAAATCCGTCTTAGGGCGGCCTATCGTTCCCTACGCCATAGTATCTACAGTGACCGTGAATTGTCCCGTATGGAATGGGAGCGTGATTGCTGCCGCTATCCCCTGCGCGGCTATTTCAGGCAAAGAATGTACGAGAACATTAAAGCAGCCTGGTTCCTACGTAGCATCAGCAGGGGGACGTACCGCATCATCATGCGGAGTCAAAACGCATCTTGGGATGATGCCACCATCAACCTCGGCAAGGGCAAATGCCATTTTTCTAAATAATTCCTGATTCAATTTATCATGGCAATACTTCCAGACCATTCTTTCAACGCCTTTTCCGCAGGCCGTTCCGGGCGACCTCGGAAAGTGGAACTGACGGAGGAACAGAAAAAAGAACTGGCAGCCCTCTACCTGGCGACCAACGCCACCAGGAAAAGCGGCAGCATGACGCTGGCGTGGTCCATTTTTGCCAGCCAACACCCGGAACTTGGATGGGATGCCGCAGCCAAATCCAGCAAGCACATCATTCCAGCAGTGGCGCGGGATGTTATGAAACATGCCCGGCCCATGGTTGGATACCATCGTGGAGGAGAACGCAAATTAAGGGAATTAGCCTATTCCCCAGGACTCCTCCGCCGCAACCTGGACGGAGGACTGCTGCGAGCCGGACAACGCGCGTCCTGGGACGACGCCACCATTAACTTTGGCGTGTGCGTCCCATGGCCTTGGAGGGGAAGCGGCGACAAGTGTGCTGAAAAATATGGCGTGCGCCTGGGACGCTTCCAACTTTTGGTCTGCCATGACGACGCCACCAGCTTCATTCCCGCCTACTCTTATATTATCAGATACGAGCAAACCTACCGCGGGGAGGACGTGGCCGGATCCATGATACGCACCTGCCGGGACGTAGGCATTTTTGATTCCTTCGTATTGGAAGGAGGCGTCTGGAAAAGCGACCGTGTCCAGCGGTTGCTGGACGGCTTAGGCATCCGCCACATTGACGCGAAAGGAAGACCCCAATGTAAATTAGTAGAAAACTTCTTCAATCGTCTCTGGTCCGTCCTCTCGGTGGTGCCCGGCCAGGTTGGCCGCTACCAGGCGGAAAACAAATCAACCAGCGAAAAATACGTCGCCTGCCGCAACGGACGCCAGGACCCGCGCACCCTTTTTCCCATGCTCACGGACGCCCTGGCCGCCATTGACTGGGCCATTAACTACCTCAATACACATCCGGTGGAATCCCGCGAGTACGGCAAGTGGATTCCCCGCGACCGTTGGGAGGCGGACCTTGCGGCGCATCCCATGCGCCAAGTGGATGCCGATTTCTCCTGGTTGCAGGCTCCGGCCATCGTGAAGCGCAAAGTGGTCAGGGGAATGCTCCGGGCTACCGTCCCCGGCCCTCTGGGGGTGCCGCAACGCTGGACCTTCAGCGCGCCGTGGCTCTGGACCGAAGAAGGAAAGGAACTCATGCTCCACTTTGACCCCTTGGGCGAATGGCCGCTTTCCGCCGTCGTGACGGCTCCGGGAAGCGTCAAAGTCCTGGGAGAAGTCTCCTGCACCAATCCGGTCAGCATGGGTGGATGTGGCGAAGACATTTCCCTTCAAATCCGCCAGATTGTTCGCACGGAATATCGCCTTTTGACTGCTACAGGAAAAACGGGCCGGGAATCCACCCTCCGCGCCCTCAACGGTCAAACCTCTATTGCCCAGGGCGTCAAAGGACAGGACGGCGACGTCACCGCGGACACTCCGCCGGACGCTGTCCAGGTTCCCGCTAAGGTGCGCGCTTCCAAGCTGGCAGACCCTCTTTCCCGCGCCGCGGCAGAGGACAGCCGCTCCACTGTTCCCCAACCAATCACCCCCGCCACGCGGGACGACTTCGCCGCCATGCGCCGCCGCGCCCGGCAGGCAAACACAGCAACCACCCTCAACTTCTAAAAAATCATGAACAAATACGAATTATCAACACATCCGGACGTTGGCAGCCTGGCGGACAGGCAAGCCAGCCTCCACCTCAATGACCAGGACTTCTGCCGCCGTGTAGGGTTCTCACTGGCCGCATCCTCCTGGGGTAAAATCAAGGCCGGCACCTGGTCCGGCAATTGCGACAATGCCCTGGTGGCCGTCCAGCAGGCCCTTGCCTCCGGTGACGACCAGCCAGCCGCGCCCGTCGTGGATGGGGACACCGTTCTTCTTCCTCATATCTCCCTGGCCGTGGACGCCGTAGAAGCGGCCTCCTGCACCAAAGACGAGCATCGGTTGGTTTTCATCGTCGGAAAAACAGGTTCCGGCAAATCCAAGACGGCGGCCTATCTGGCCTCCAGATTCAACGGAGCTATCATCAACGCGGCCCCGGCTTGGGAAAAAAGTTACCTGCACGCCCTGGCCTCCATCGGCGCGGGGCTGGGCATCGGCAACTCCTGGCGGTCTGCGGGCGACGCGGAACGCTCCATCATTCAAGCCCTCCAGACAGCCCCGCGCCTCATCATCATTGACGAGGCCAACCACTTCAACAGGGCAACTCTCAACTTCCTGAAAACCGTCCTCAACCTGACGCGGTGCGGCTTGGTCCTGCTGACCCTCCCGGACCATATGGCCCGCATGTCTGCGGACAGCCGCGAAGAATTCCCCCAGCTCCTGCGACGCAGCATCGCCATCATCCATATCCCCAGCATCACTGGGGAGGAAGTATCTGCCATTCAGCGCGGACTATTCCCGCAAATGGATATCCGCAACACCTCCCCCATTTGCGCCCTTGCCAACCAGTTCTACAACCTGGACACCGTCCGTCGCGTGCTGGAAGAAATCGACGCCGGACAAACGCCGGACGCCGCCGTCAAGGCGGTGCGCCGCCAAATTCAGGCCATCACTCCAACCCAATCCCTCAACTAGCATGACCGCTCCCGCCACCATTGAAACGGAAACCGCCGCGCAATTCATCAGCATGGCTCTCTCCACTTATGGAGTGCCGTTCCAGGTACTTTCTCCGACTCCTTACCCCGACAAAATCGGCATCCGTCTGCACCCAGAAGAGCAATACTGTATCGTCCACGCGGAAGCTTTCCTGGCCTGGATGTCCACCACACGGCCATCCCTTGACAAACTCCGCGCCACTCTCGACAAAAAAATCAAACTAAACCGTCGTCATGTCTAACTGGACCGTAACCGTCCGCAGGAAGAACGAGATGAAGCCCACCCACCATCTCTGGCTTAACAGGAACATATGGTGGCTGGTCATCTCCCTATATAATAAGGAAACACGCAAAACGATGCGGCACCGTCAAAGTCTCCGGACGGAGGACCAGGCCGTCGCCATCAAACGGCGGGACAAAGTTCTGCAGGCTCTCTATGCCGCCTACGGAAAGGAAGAAAAATAATATGGTCAGAGAGCCGGAAGCCATGCCCTTTTGGGAAGCCCTATCCCTCTTGGAAGGGAAAGAAGCCGTCGCCTCCGCCATGACCACGGCGGAATGGCGGCGCATGCCCGTGGCTGTCCGGCTCAAATCTCAATTTTCCGCCACGCTCACTTCCGTAAAAGCCGCCAAGGCCATCACGGATTACCTGACGGGCTATGTCCGCGGAGACAAGGCCGTCAATGACCTCGGCCAAGAATACCAAGTGTATCAAGGCCGGGCGGAATTCGTGGCCCAAATGAGGGACATCATGATCGAGGAGGGCTTCGGCAAAGTTCTTCATGACGGGACGTTGGACCCGGAAATTCATGACAACGACCTCCGGGACCTGCGCGGCTGCCGCCGCCTTCAACTCATCTTTGACACCCAGACGGAGCAGGCCGCCTCCTACGCCCAATGGCAGGAGGGACAGGACCCGGACATTCTGGACATCTTCCCCTGTCAAAAATTCGTCCGCGTCCGTCCGGTTCACACGCCGCGCCCTTACCATGATGCCGCTATTGGCACCATCCGCCGCAAGGATGACCTGGCCTTCTGGGTTTCCCTCAATCGGGATTTTCAAGTTCCATGGGGGCCTTGGGGCTTCAACTCCGGCTGCGGTGTGGAGGACGTGGACCGCGACGAGGCAGAGGCGGAAGGCGTCATCAAGCCGACAGACAAGGTCCAGCCAATCGCCAAAGACTTTTTGGAAGGTCTGAACGAATCCATCCGTGGCCTGGATGACCAGGCGCGCCGCTATATTCAAGCCCAGCTTGATAATCAGGTCCGCTTCCTGGGTGATTCCGCGTTTTTCAACCCCAAGGACCAGCCGCTGCCCGTTGACCCGGCACAGATCCCGCCCGTGCGTCCGGCCAAAACTCCGGAGCAAATCGACGCCCAGAAAAAGCGCATTGGAGAAACCATTGCCGCTCGCCAGCAGCGGCAGGCAGACCAGCGCGCCGCCGTGGAAAAAACAGCCAAGGAAGACTTCCGCGCCCGCAGGGACGCCGCCCTTGGACCTCTCCGGGAACACAGGGACAGCTTGCTCCAGCAAGTGGCGCAAGACAAATCTATTGAGTCCTGGATGGCTTATAGAGCCGCGGATGAAGCTTACATCAAAGCGGCGAAATCCTGGAATCCCGGAGGCATGCTTCACAAAGCCATGATTAAGGACATTGCCCAGCGTCAAGCAAAACTATGGGACAAGACCTATCGCGACTCCCTCCGCTTCCTAGGCACGGAAGGCATGCTTGTGCCTAAAGACAAGCGAGGCATGATTGCCCCGTCCTCCGTCATCATTGACTCACATCTACGCATCAAGGCAGACAAGCCGCGCAAACTCTCCCCCAACATCCGCAAGGGGCTGGACCTCGTTACATCCATTGTCCCGGCAGACAAGCTCCCTTCCGGGCTGGGCCTGCAAATCGTCAAAAACAACAGTCTCCGCGCTTTCCAACTGGACGGAAATATTAAAATATCCGACCAGCACGCCCCGTCTGTCGTCGCTCACGAGCTGGCCCATGCCATCGAATTTTCCAACCCTGACGTTCTCCGTAAATCCGCAGCTTTCCTGTACGACCGCGGGGAGGGGATGCCTGCAAAATCCTTATCCAAACTTGAACCGGGAGTTAAATACAAATCCGTGGAAAAAGCCCTGGAAGACAAATGGAAGGAACGGGGAGGACGGGCTTATATTGGCAAAGTTTACGTAAGGGGCTATCATTCGGAAATGAAAAGGGAGGACTTTGTGGCAAACGTCCAAGGCTCTGAAATCCTGTCCATGGGAATTCAACGCCTACTGGAAGACCCCGTCAGATTCCGCCAGCAGGACCCGGACTATTTTAACTTCATTAAATCCCAATTAAGCCGCATATGATGTATCTTACGAAATCCCAGATGGATAAAATGGATGCTCTTTTTGACGCCCAGGAACTCCCGGACACGTTTCCCGAAGACATGGAATATGCCTTCATGGACTTGCTCGCTCCGGAAATGACCCTGGAACGTTATCTTGCCATGCCGGAGCAGGAGCGGAAGAAATGGTGGATTAACTGTGACACCCAGCCCGCAGCACCTACGGGATTCACGGACCCGGAAAACGGAGAAGAAATCTACGCCACCCACTACTACTTTGAGCCTGCCAGTCCGGAAATCCTCGACCGAATTTATTAATATGAAAAAAGCAAAACAACTCGAACTTCCTATTGCCTATCCTGAAAGCGGACGCTGGTTCGTTCCGGTCCGGCAATATAAAATAGACGAAAGGACCTATGCCCTCCGCATGGGCAAGCCTGTCCAGTTGGGCACCTCCTACGAAATATCCCGTGAGTTCCGCGTTGGCCGCCGTGTTCTGGCACGTCTGGCTGATGCTGGATTCATCGAACGTCTTCGTCCCACTCCATTCATGAGCATGTACTACTATGCCGACGTGGCTTCTTTTTTGGAACGCACGCGCCAAGACCCCAATTTCTGGACGGAAGCGCGTCGGGAGGCTTATCTGAACGGAGAAAATCCAGAAGAGGCTTCCATTATTCATTAGAGGCACGGAGATTATCCAGGGCGAGCCGTACAAGGCCGCCCTGTTTTTTTTTATATACTCCGCCGCATGTTCACCAACTCCCCTATTATCTGCGGTGATTCTCTTCCGGTCATGCGCGGTCTTCCGGACCAATCCTATGATGCTATCATCACTGACCCCCCTTATGCTTCCGGAGGATTGACGACCGCGGAGCGCAAGACTTCCCCGGCACGCAAATACATTTCATCCGCCAAATATCTTTCTTTCGAGTCGGATACACGGGACCAGCGTTCCCATTTCCTCTGGTCTGTCATGTGGATGCAGGAGGCTTTCAGGCTCACCCGCCACAGCGGCTGGTTCATGTGCTTTACAGACTGGCGGCAATTGCCGACAACCAGTGATGCCTTGCAGGTGGCAGGCTGGACTTGGCGTGCCCTCGTCACGTGGGACAAGACGGAGGCTTGCCGCCCGCATCAGGGTATGTTCCGCAACCAATCGGAGTTCATCTTGATTGCTACACGCGGGAGCATTGGCAAAGAGCAGGACCGCCCGCGCGTCTTTCCGGCTGGCGTCTGGCGGGAATACCTCCGCCCAGGGGACAAGATGCACCTCACAGGCAAGCCCGTCAATCTTATGACCCATCTCATGAGCGTTCTTCCTGCGGATTCCTGCCTTCTGGACCCCTTTGCCGGGTCTGGCACTACTCTTCTCGCTGCCCGGCAACTGGGCCACACGGCCCACGGCATTGAGCTTTCCCCTGACTATGCCCGTATCGCCAGAGACAGGCTGGCAGCACCCGCCAACTAGCCGCGGAGACTCCGCGGACGCCTCGCCACTCCGCGCGGAGAGCGACCCAGAGAGCGTGGAGAGGGTGTCCCACATGGGACAAATGACCCTTTCAGAATTTCAGGTTTCACCCTTTCAGGGAATTATGTGTGTAAATGCTCCCGTGACCCTTTCGTCTCCCCTCAACAACCTAGTAATTTCAAGGCTTTTCAACCTTCTTCAACCAATTTCCACCCTTTTCAACTATTTATGCTTGGTCACACTGACGGGCTTCGGCTCCGGAGCGGGAGGGGCCGGGGTATCATCCGTGCGGACAGTCAGCGCATTCAGATTCAGGGTTCCGGTTCCGGCGGAGCTGCCTTCCTTCACCACGTCAAAAACGAGCGTCCCTGCCTCATCCGCTGCCGCGGTCCATTCCACCGCCATGTAGGTATCCGCGTCCGCCGTGTTGACGCCCCCTTTCCACGTGTCTTCCGTGCGGGAACCGGTGGAGGTCTGAAGCGCCTTCACGTCCACATGCTCTCCGGACACCAGGGAAACGGACTGGTACGCCGGCTTTCCGTTGCCCAGGAAAAAAGAAACGGCATATTCCTTGCCCGGCGCCAGTCCGGAGAGGGAGACGCGCACCGTCCCGGCCCGGACCGCCATGCCGTTGGTAAACAATTGCAGACTCGTATTCAGGGCTTCCCCATGATTCGGAAAGGAGAAGGCGCTTTCCGCCTGCAGCACGCCGCCCGGCTGCCCTCCGCGGGTTTCCCCCTTTTCCCGCCACGTTGAATTGGCGTTGTTATAGCACATGTTTCCCACGCTCGCTTCCGATTTGGCCGTTACCGCCAGATAAACGGAGCGGCCAAACAGCGTTCCAGCCAGCACGGGGGAGGAAGAGGCTTCCAGGTTATTCCTCCGCAGGGGCACGCTTTTCAGCGTGGAGGATGGCGTGGTGGTCACCACCCCCATATTCGTCCAGCCCGGCTGTGCCGCAGAAGCCGCATTGCCGAAGTCCACGCCAAAGGATTCCACCGTTCCCGCACCCTGCCCCGGATTCCCCAGAGCGGAGAGAGCCACCGCCACAAGGACGCCGAAGAGAGATTTCTTTTTCATAGATATAAGGTTATTAAATAATCTAACAGATAGACTTCTGCAAATAAAAAATGCCGGAAAGGAGGGATGAACAACATGGGCGGTCCATCCCTTCTTTCCGGACATCTCGTCAAAGATAATGCTGAATGCTCCTTAGTTTTTGCGCCGCCGCAACAGCAGCGCCGCCAGTCCGAGCAACCCCAGGGATGCCGTGGCCGGTTCGGGAATGGGTTCGGTTGCCAGCATGAATCCGTTCAAGCTGACATCTGCATTTACCACATCCGCGGCCGCTCCGGCGGAGCGTTCATAAGTGAGCGTCACCTGGCCCGAATTGTTTGTGGTGAATGCCCATTCCATCCCCACGCCGGAAGAATCCGTCGTCCCCTGGAAGGTTGAACCGGTCACCGTTCCCGCTCCTTCATAGCCGTCCATCAGGCTGCCTGTGACATTGCTGACACCGCCCGAGAGGGCCATGCTGGTTTTATTGGTTGAGAAACCGTTGTTGCCCAGAACGTACAGATAATAGGTGGTATTGGCCGCCAGGCCGCTCAACGTGAATTGCAGGCCGACGGTCTGCCCCTTCACCCCGTTGCACTTGCCGGAAATGGAAGATTGCGCCATGCTGTCCGGGAAGAGGGAGTTGATGGAGGGGGACGTGCCTGTCGCGTCCAGGTAACCCGCATTCATGGCGGCGGTGCTTTTGTACGCCATGGTGAGCGTGACGTCCTGACCGCCCAGATTGCCGAGAACCACGGACGGGGAAACATTTCCCCCGTTTTTGCTCAAGGAAGCAATGGAGGCGTAGGAGGCGGCTTTTCCTCCCGTGATGGAGGAAGCCTGGGTAGCCACACTGATCCAATCCGGATCCCCCGCAGAGGAAGAACCCAGATTAATTTTCAGGGAAGCCGCAGAAGCCGCGGAGACGGCACCTGCCAATAATAGCAGAATGAATGATTTCTTCATGGTTTTAGCCAATTCACAAGATATATGCCGGATTTGGAATCCGGTATGGATGTTACAGCCGTGAAAAATTGTTCTTCCTGATGCTCTGCAACATTTCCCCATCCCCCTTTTCACAGCCTTATACCGCCGGCCCTGACGGCTACCGCCGCCAACATGCAGAGACGGTCAGTAATGATCGCCGGAACAAAAAGAAAGCCTGTTATATCAGGAAATCCCTACGGCAATTTCCAGGATATTGCCAAGCCAAATTTCCTTAAAACGTTTTTCTTTCAATTTTGTAGGCTTGACTCCGGATTCCAAATCCGTCCGTTTTATAACCCTGTCCTGACCAATAAGTTATTTTTTATCATTTAAAACCGGAATATTTATGATTTCCAGACTTGACCAAATATTCTTTTTCTGCATTTCCACGAATTCCATTAATTATTCCGTTTTTCATGGAGGAAGATGGTTGCAGCCATCTACGGTTCCACATCCGGAACCAGCAATAAAAAACGGACGGTTTCCCGTCCGTTTTCTGGAAATTGAAGTGTTGAACTACCGGATCAGTAGTCCAGTTCACCTCTCATGACCCGGCGCTCGAATTCGGCCACGTCCACCACCTGGCCGGTCAGCCGGGCGTGTTCCGTGGCAAAGGCCATGACATGGGAGTGGGCGGATTCTTCAATGGAGGTGGTCATGTCCGCCGGAGAGGGAACCGTCAGCATGTCATCGTAAAGGGCTTCCACCAGCCCCCAGTCACCGCCGCCGTGGCCCTGGTAGCCGCCAGCCAGTTCCTCCAGCTCCACCACGCGGGTTTTTCCGCCAAAGTGGGGCGTGACGGTGATTTCACCGGGGCCGTTTTCCTTGTAGAAGGCTCCGGCGCGGATTTTGCCTTTGGTGCCGTATACTTCAATATGGCGGCCCTGTTCAAAGGCCGTCATCGTGAAGGTGCCGGTCAGGCCGCCTTCAAAGCGCATGATGGAAACCTGGTGGTCCGGCTGGTCGTTGTCGCACTGGAGGTAGTCCCTGCCCCACGGGGAGGTTTCAAGCCATTCGCAGATTTCCTCTGCGGTGGCTTCCTGCGCGCGGTCGTAAACCATGCCCAGCCAGCGCTTGCATTCGTCGTCCGTGGCGTATTTGCGGGCGTCCCAGGGGTCTTCCCCCACCGGGGTGGTCCAGTCCGTGCAGCGTTCCGGCCGGGGGGAGGAGAGCGTTTTTTTCGTGAAGAAGGTGAGCTCCCCGAAGCTGGCTACGGAGAGGCACTTGCGCCGCCCCATGAGCCAGTAGAGGATGTCCATGTCATGGCAGCATTTGGCCACGATCATGGGGGTGGAGGTTTTGCTGTTGCCCCAGTGGCCGCGCACGAAGGAGTGGGCGAAGTGCCACGCCCCCACGCCTTCATTGGCGTTGAAGGTGATGACGTCCCCTATTTCCCCGCTGGCGATGATTTTTTTCAGGGTGCGGTAGAACTGGGTGTAGCGCAGCACGTGGCACACGGCCACGCGGCGTTTCAGCTGGCGCGCCAGGTCGCGCAGTTCCAGCGCTTCCTTCAGCGTCTTGGCGATGGGTTTTTCCAGCAGGACGTGGTAGCCCAGCTCCATGGCCTTTTTGCACGGGGCGTAGTGGTAGTCGTCCTGCGTGCCGATGATGGCTACGTCCGCCAGGCGCGGTTCCTCCAGCAGGGAGGCGGCGTCCTTGAACAGGCGGATGGAGTCCCGCTCCTCCTCCGGGGCAAAGTCACGCACGGCTTCCGTGCGCTGCTTCACGGGGTCCGCCGCGGCGGCGATGCGGTAGCGGTCTTTTTGTTCCATGGCCAGCTTCATGTAGGTGCGCGTGCGGGAGCCGCACCCGATGCCGGCGAGAGAGAGTCTTTTTTGTTCAGGCATGAGGGTTATATTAGAGATTGATTTAAAGGACGCCGGATTTGACAAGCAGAGCTTCCGCGTCCGGATCACGGCCCATGAAGTCGCGGTAGAGTTCCGCGGCAGGCTTGCTGTTGCCCTTGCTGAGGATGCAGCGGCGGAAGTCGCGCCCGGTCTGCGGGTTGAGCACCCCTTCCTTCAGGAAGCGGCTGAAGGCGTCCGCTTCCAGCACTTCCGCCCATTTGTAGGAGTAGTAGCCGGAGGCATAACCCGTGGGGTCCGCGAAGATGTGGGTCAGGCGGCGCGCCACGGAGGGACCGCGGTGGGTCATGGGCACCCGGTAGTCCGCCAGGATGCGTTCATCCGTTTCCTCCAGCGGAGCGCCCTTGTACTGCGGCCAGTTCACGTGAAGCTCCAGGTCCAGCTTGCCGAAGCAGAGCTGGCGCATGAAGTCCGTGCCGCTCATGTAGTTGCGGGCGGCGCGCATTTTGGAGAACAGTTCGTCCGGGATTGTTGCACCCGTTTCATAGTGCGCGGCGAAGAGGTCCACGGATTCCCGCTCCCAGCACCAGTTTTCATTGATCTGGGAGGGCAGTTCCACAAAGTCCCAGGCCACGTTGGTGCCAGCCAGGGATTTCACCTCCACATCAGAGAGGAGCTGGTGCAGCAGGTGGCCGAATTCATGGAAGATGGTTTCCACCTCCCGGTGGGACAGCAGCGCGGGCTTGTCCCCAACGGGCTTGGTCATGTTGCCGACCATGAGGCCCAGATGGGGCACGCGGGGCTTGCCGCCGCGCGGGGGTTCCCCCACGCTGAGGTAGTTCATCCACGCTCCGGCGCGCTTGGAGTCCCGCGGATGCCAGTCCGCATAAAAGGAACCGAGATGTTCCCCGCTTTCCGCATCATGCAGTTCATAGAACAGGACGTCCGGGTGCCATACTTCCACCGCGCCTTCCGGCACTTCCCCGGATTCACCGGGCTTGAACGCCACCGTGGGGCGCGGCGTTACCGTGATGCCGTACAGGCCGGAGTAGATGGAGAAGAGGCCGTCCATCACCTTTTCCACAGAGTAGTACGGGCGCAAATCTTCCTCGTCAAAGGAGTAGAGCTCGCGGCGGCGTTTTTCAGACCAGTAGGCGGTTTCCCACGGGGAGAGCTTTTCCACGGGTTTTCCGGTTTTTTCCTCCTTGTACCGCCGTACGGCTTCCATGTCTTTCAGGAAGGAGGGCTTCACCTTGTCATGGAGGTCATTAATAAAATTCAAGGCGTTGGCTCCGCTCCCGGCCATGCGGCGGGAGGTGGCGTAGTCCGCAAAGCAGCCATACCCCAGCAGATGGGCCTTTTTATCCCGCAGTTCCAGGATTTCCGCAATGAGGGCCTCGTTGTCATATTCCCCGTCCTTCCCTATGGAGCAGGAGCCTTCCCACATTTTACGGCGCAGTCCGTCCGAGTCCGCAAATTGCATGACGGGCTGGAGGGAGGTAAATTTCTGCGTGAAACGCCAGCGGGGGGCTTCTTCCGTGCCGTGGCCGTTGGCCAGGGCGTCCAGCCGGGCGGCTTCCTTCGCGGAGTCCGGCAGGCCGGAGAGTTCCGCTTCATTTTCCACGATGAGTTCCCAGGCGTTGGTGGAGTCCAGCACGTTTTCCGCGAATTTCTTGGTCTTCAGGGAGAGCCGGGCTTCTATTTCCGCATATTCCGGCTTTACCTCGTCCGGCAGGTCCGCCCCGCTTTCACGGAAGTCCGCCAGCGTTTCCTGAATGAAGCGCTGCCTGACGGGGGAGAGGTTTTTCACCCAGTCACAGGCCGCGGCTGCTTTCAGGACCGTCCACAGGCACGGGTTCAGCGGAACGGAGGAGGAGAAGGCGACCACTTCCGGCAGCATTTCCCCGATGGCTTCCCGCTGGGCAGGTTCGTCATTGACGGAGTCCAGATGCATGATGCGGCCCCAGCCGAGGTGCAGTTCCTCAGAGGCTTTTTCCAGAGCGCCGAAGGTGCTTTCATAGGTCAGGGAGTCCAGCGGCTGGTCGCAGATGGCCTGGATGTTCGCCCTGGCGCGGGCGATGGCTTCCATAACGTCCGGCTTGATGGCGTCCGGCGTGAGCCGTGACCAGGAAACGAGGAAGGAGGGGTCCAGATAGGGATGGTTCATGTTGCTTGATGTATTTGTTATTGAAAATGAAGATGGCCTTATTCCGGGAATACAGGAGTTCATGGGAGCTCCGGCCTTCCCTGCGGCGGCCATGAAAAGATGAAGTTTACCATGTTTTAGGAGAATCCGGAGGAGCGGCGTTTGCCTGTTAAATATTTTTAATGAATGCTGCGGGGTTCCCGCCTACCAGGGTATGCGGACCGACATCCTTCGTTACGACGGAGCCGGCGCCTACGATAGCCCCTTCACCCACCGTGACGCCGGGACAGAGAACCGCCCTGGAACAGATCCACGCCCCTTTTTTTATCACTACAGGCTTATTTTTCAAGATGAACAAGTTGCCGGCATCATGATTGGACGTCAGTATGGAGACCTGCGGCCCGATCAGCACGTCATCTTCTATCGTGACGCTTCCCGCGGCCATCACGTCCAGGCCTTCATTGATGAATACGCGCTCGCCCACCGAGACGCAGTGTCCGCGGTCAATCTGGAAGGGGGGAGAGATGTTGGAGGATTCGGGGAACCTGCCCTCAAAGAGTTCATTCACGAGCGCCCGCACTTCCCCGTCAAACGGTGGGAGCGAATTGATTTTCTGGCAAAGCGTGCGGCTTCTCACCGTTTCCGGCCACAGTATTTCCTTGAATTCCCTGGTGTTGATCGGTTCTCCGTTTTTCAGTCTTTCGTAAATATCCATGTTGTTCGCCTTTCCAAAGTTTTTATTCATCCCAGTCCCTTTCCCGTCTAGTCTCCAGTCCGTTCCATGAGAAACGGCAGGATGGCAGGATGGATTATTTTCCGGCGGCGCGGGCTTGTTTCAGCGTGTCCAGCACTCCGGCATGGTTCGGGAAGCGTTTGAGCGCCTGTTCGCACATGTCCGCGCATTCCCGGTATTTCCCGGCCTTCAGATAGGCGCGGGCCAGCTTCCATTCCACGGGGTACGGCACCACGGGGGGCAGCAGCAGGGAGGAGAAGCGCTGGCTCCCGATGGCCTCGGACATCCAGACGCTGGCGGAGTCCGGGAACATGAGGGAGCGGATTTCAGAGGAATACAGGCTTCCCATCTGGAGGCAGCGAGCCCAGTAGGAGACGCTCATCTGCCGCCGGGCGGCGTCCGCGCCGTCCATGAGCAGGCGCAGAACGCCGGACAGTTTGTCAAAGGCGGACGCCACGGCGCCCGGCCTGCCCTGCCTGGCAGAATAACAGGCGCCCATGTATTGGGTGACCACTGCCGCCATGCCGTTGCTCAAGTCCGGAAATCCCTTGGGCAGCGGTCCCGGAGAAGCCTTGAGCACAAGAGCCTGCGCGGGCAGGTCAGGCCGGGCCAGCATCAGGCGCGCGGGCAGTGTCCTGGCCTCCCATATTTGCAGGAGGGTGCCGGGGGCCAGCGGATGCTTTTTGTCCAGGGGAACGGAAGCGGCGCGGGCGGCGACGGCGTTCGCCTGCCTGTAATGTCCGGCGCAGAATTCGGAAACGGCCCGGTAAAGGATGGAGCGGAACCAGGCGTCATCCAGCGCGGGGGGAACGTTTTCCGCCTTTTCCCAGGCCAGGCACAGGTTTTCAGAGTCCTTGAAGGCGGCGCATGCCCCTTCATAGTCCCCCGTGCGGAACAGGCAATGGCCCAGCAGATGATGGGCGGACGCGGAGAAGGGGTTGGCGGCCACGGCCTTGCGGGCGGTTTCCACCGTTTCCGGGGAAATGACGGGAGCCACTTCCTCCAGCAGGGCGCGCATGAACAGGGCGGCCTGGGAGCCAGGGCGTTCTTTCAGGACGGCGTCCACCACGCGGACGGCCTCTTTCTGCCCCTCTCCGGGGTTGCCCTGCCCGTCAAAGCCGTCCCGCAGGAGCATGGCGTAAAAGAGGGGTGCGTAAGGGTCGCGCTTCCAGGTGGAGCAGATGGTTTTCCACGCTTCCTGCGCCTTCACGGGCCCGTTCATCAGCAGCACGGCCAGGGCGTCCGCATAGGCGCGTTCCTGTTCCGGACAGTCCGGACGCAGCGCCAGCTCCTTCATGCGCTTCATGGAATGGACGCGCTGGTCCTGAAAAGCGGGTCCGGCGCCCATCAGGCTCATGCACCTGCCCCAGTGGGCCATGAGGCAGTCCGGGTCCAGCCGGAGCGCGGCGTCAAATTTCCGGAAAGCACGCATGTCCCCGAAGGTGAGCAGATGCGTCATTCCTTCCAGCACCAGCATTTGCGCGGCAGGAGAGGAGGAGCCCACCATCATCGGCTCCACGCCGGGCGGCAGCACGGCAGGCTGTGCCGGAACGCCGGCGCGGAAGACGGCCTCCCGCCAGCCGTTCAGGGACGGGCTGCTCATCCAGTACCCGTGTTCCCCGCCTCCAGCAGCGGAACAGAATCCCGCCATGGCGGCGGCCAGCAGGACATGGCGGAAAGAGGTGTTCATAAGGAAGAAACGGTTACATTCTGTCCGGAAGCTGGATGCCCAGCAGGCCCAGCCCGTGCTTGAGGGTGCGGGCCGTCAGCTCGCACAGGGCCAGGCGGGAGTGCCGCACCGCCCCTTCCGATTTCAGGACCGGGCACGCCTCATAGAAGGAGTGGAAGGCGCGGGCCAGGTCAAACAGGTAGGCGGCCAGCACGTTCGGGCGGCAGTCGTCCAGCACCTGGGGCACCACTTCCCCGTAGCGGGCCAGGAGGCGGGCCAGGTGGATTTCCGCATCTTCTGAAAGCTGAATGGGGGCGGACCAGTCCAGCGGGCTGCCGTCCAGCTTGCGGAAGATGGAACGGACGCGCACATAGGAGTTCTGGAGGTACGGGGCCGTGTCCCCCTGGAGGGCCAGCATTTTGTCCCAGTTGAAGACGTAATCCGTCATTCGGTTCTGGGAGAGCTCCGCAAATTTTACGGCTCCTATGCCCACGACTTCCGCCACGCGCTTTTTTTCCTCCTCCGGCATGTCCGGGCTTTTTTCCTCCACTACGCGGGCGGCGCGTTCAATGGCTTCATCCAGCACGTCCTGGAGGGAAACGGTGTCCCCGGAACGCGTCTTGAACGGCTTGCGGTCGTCTCCCAGGATGGAGCCGAACGCGATGTGGCGGTAATCCCCATCCATGCCGCGGCGGCGCTGGGCGGAGAATATCTGGCGGAAATGCAGGGCCTGCGGTGCGCCCACCACGTACCAGATGGAATCCGCCCCCCACGTCCTGATGCGGTGGTCCAGCGTCGCGAGGTCCGTCGTGGCGTACAGGAAGCCGCCGTCCGCCTTCCGGATGATGCAGGGGTTGGCGCGCCATTCCCCCTTGTCCTGCACGAGGAAGGGGTCTTCATTGGGCGGCACGGAGCCGTCGGAAAACACGCAGATGGCGCCGTCGCTCTCCCGGGCCATTCCGGCGGCGATCATGCCGTCCACCAGCGGAGCCAGGGCGTCGTTGTAAAAGCTTTCCCCCAGCCAGTAGTCAAAGTGGATGTCAAGCTGGTCGTAGATTTTGGAAAGGCCGGATTTGGAGACTTCCACGCAGCGCTTCCAGATCGCCAGGTTTTCCCCGTCCCCGGCCTGGAGCTTCACCAGCTCCGCCTTGCAGGTGTCCAGCAGTTCCGGCTTTTCCTTGCACATCAGGTTCACGTCCTTGTACACCCGCAGCAGTTCGTCAATGGGGTTGGCGGCCAGGGCCTGCTCGTCCAGAATGTTCTTCCAGCCCCACAGGATCATGCCGAACTGGGTGCCCCAGTCCCCGATGTGGTTGTCCGTAATCACGTTGTGCCCCACAAAGCGGGCCACGCGGGAGAGGGCGTCCCCGATGATGGTGGAACGGATGTGGCCCACATGCATGGGCTTGGCGACGTTGGGCGCGGAAAAGTCAATGACGATGGTTTTGGGGTCCTGCACCTTCTCCACCCCCAGACGGTCGTCCGCCAGCATGGCCAGCAGGCGCGCGGCGTAAAATTCCGGCTTGATGCGGAAGTTGATGAACCCGGGTCCGGCGATTTCCAGGGAACAGACGCCGTCCTGCCCCATCCGGTCCACCACCTGCTGGGCCAGAGCGCGGGGATTCGTGCGGCACCGCTTGGCAAGCACCATGGCGGCGTTGCTCTGGTAGTCCCCGAACCGCAAATCCGCGGAGGGCGTCACCGAAGCGCAAAAATCAGCGGGAAGCTCCTCCCCCAACACCGCTTTCAATGCGGCGGACAACTTTTCTTCAAGAATTCCGGGTATGGTCATGTCTGCCCAGATGAACGGACATTCCAACGCCGTAGTCAAGGCGCAACTGTCATGAAGACATATCTTTTGACCTGCAACCCAGCCCGGAAATTGCCCGGGAGGACCATTGGGACGAATGAGACCGGTGAGACAATTGCTTTTACGAGCTTCCCGACTTTCTCCTCTGCTTCCGCAGCCGGGTCATTCTCTCCCTTAAGCCTCCCTCCTGCAAAAACCGTTCTTCCAGTACATTCAATTGTTTTTTCAAGAGAAAAGCGGCCTGATAAATCAGACAAACCGCCATATTCGCGAACACTTCATCGTTTCTGGAATGAGCCAGATTTAAAAACCATTCCGAATGGTCATGCCGCAGGGAGGCCTTCCGCATCAACAGAGATTCGGGAGAATCCTTATCCCATAGCCTCAACCCGCGCATACGCAAATAATCTTCATAGTCCAGCAGAAGCTCTTCCAAGCTGGCCCGGGCTACATTGGTCAGCTTGATTTCCGTTTCACGGGAAGTGGCGGAAGCCATGCTCCCCTCCGCAATATTCTGCTTGCCGGAACGCGCCGCCTGCACCATCTGGTCAGTAGTACGCGCATCACGACTCAAGTAGCGTCGCAGAAAGCTACCGTCAAATCGTAAATGATTTGGGCGTTGCGGAATGAAAGAAGCCGTCTGTAGCCGCCTCCCTTAGGCAGTAAACGCCCGTCATCCATCTGTCCTCCCTTCCCTCTCCGTCCCAAAGGACCCAGCCGTCCCCATCGTCCCATTCACGCGCTTCATCGTTTTATGGTACGATGAAAAAAAGGGAGACTCAATTT
Organism: Akkermansia massiliensis; assembly: GCF_023516715.1. Classification (NCBI taxonomy): domain Bacteria; kingdom Pseudomonadati; phylum Verrucomicrobiota; class Verrucomicrobiia; order Verrucomicrobiales; family Akkermansiaceae; genus Akkermansia; species Akkermansia massiliensis. The sequence goes on from NZ_JAMGSI010000001.1 coordinate 1,450,010, forward strand.
TTTTCTCCCCGTCCCTCCCCGCGAACCGGGCGGCCAGCGCCCGAATCCGCCTTTTCCGTCAGCAGGCCTTTTCTAGAAGGACCGCATTCTGGAAGCCTTCAGCCATGCTTCCAGTTTCCTGGAGGCCTTTACCTCTTTTTCCCGTTTCTTTTCCGGCACGGACTTTCCGGAGAAAGCCTTCGCCAGAACCAATGCCAGTTTTCTTTTCATTTTCATTCTATTTTTCTATAGGGTTTGCTCCACCGGGAGCGGAGGAATTCAGGAAGAATCCCTGCCGTATCCCTTCGGGGAACACCGCCTACTTACTGTATGCAGGAAGTTTAGTCCATTAGAAAAAAAACGATTCCTTGTCATACTTGATACAATAAGGAAGAGAAAGCCCGCAGGCCGTTAATCAAGAGACTTTTCCAGCAGGTCCGCATCCTTGGCCGCAGAGGGGTCAAAGGGGCGGCCTATCTTTTTCATCTCCATTTCCACACGCTGGTGTGACGATTCGCCCTCCATCATGACGTCCAGGGAGCGTTTCAGGGAAGCCAGGTTGGACGTGTAAAGCTTCTGCCGCGCCGCCGAACGGGAGGCCAGCACGCCCCGCCGGTCAAACAGGGCCAGCACCGTATAAACGTCCCCGTTTTTCCCTCCGGCAATCAGGCCGACGCCAAAGAGGGGAATATTGCCCAGGAAGTCGTTTTTAGCCTTGTGGTAGCGGTAGGTCCACAAGACGCCGTTTTTCATGGTCACCACGTCGGAGGGCTGGCCCAGAGCGTCGTAAACGTCCGCCTTGGAGGATTTTCCCGGCGCCAGCCTGCCGTATACTTCCGGGGACGCCACGGATTTGTTGCCGTATGTGACGGAACAGGCGGCCAGGGCCAGGCAAAGGGCTCCCAGGAAGGGCAAGAGGACATAACGCATCTGCATGGAGGAAAGGTACGTGGCCCGGATTCCAAGTCAATCCCGCAGCCCATCATTTCCCGTGGATGCACCGGAAAGGCCGCCCCGGGAAGAAGCTCCCGCCCGGAGGCCCCCCCCTACTTCTCGCCGAAGTCATATTTCTCCGTCTTCCACAGGAACATGCGCCGGTACAGGTGGTATTCCGTCACGCAGAGGACGGGCATGCCGATGATTCCGATGAACGGCAGCAGGCGGAACAGATGGCGGCACAGGAAGAGCACCACCATCAGGAAGCTTTCCCTGAATACGGTCATGTACAGGGAATACGGGTTGATGAGCGTCCTCTTGTACAGGGAGGAGGCCAGCAGCGGCCCCAGGATGGGAATGATGCCCAGCACGACCACGGCCGCAAAGGTCCAGCCCCTGCGGCGCCCAACATACGCATCATACTGGTCCACGGATTGTTCCCCCTGGAGCACCGCCTTTCCGCAGGCGGGGCAGCGCTGGTTCAGCGTAGGCTCATGGAGCGGCTGGCCGCAGTAGAAGCACCGCCGGTAGCTGCGGAGGACTTCCTCATGCCTTTTCCATCCGGTGGACGGAATCACGGTGCGCAGCCTGGAATAACCAATCCAGTTCAGGGCGCGGGGTTTGGGATTGGACGTGCCGCACTTGGGGCAGTGCAGGCCGCACGGGTACATCATGGTGCCGCATTTGGAGCAGAAAATGCGGTGGTCGTATTCCCGGCGGCGGCAAAAAAGGTAGTAGGCCCCCAGGGCCAGCCCGCCCAGGAGGCCCAGCGCGATCACCACCCACGGATACAGCAGGGAGTAGGCCACCAGGTATTCCGTCCAGGAGTGGTCGGACTGGTGCATGAGGGATTCCGGGCCGATGGGGTTCTGCGCCACGTCCGGAAGGCCGCTCACGTATTTTTCACCCATGTCCCTCAGCGGCCCCGCGGGGAGCCATTGTTGTATGGGAATGGGTTCTCTCATGATTTGGCATGCATGCAGGGTTCACAATACAGACAGGATTTCCCCCCGGTTTCCGTCAAAAAAGCCTGTGTCATCCAGCATACGGCGTCCCCGGCGGAATAGGGAGGGGAAAGTGGGCCATGGACGGAAAATTCCGCCGGGAACGTGGAAGAGGCCCTTTTCATCCGGGGCTTTTCCGTGTAATATTCCCGCCATGCCAACACTCCGCCAAGCCGCCAAGGACGACATCATGCTGATTCATGAACTGGCCCTCCAGGCTTTTCCGGCCACTTACCGGGACCTCCTTTCCCAGGAGCAGATGGATTTCATGATGGACTGGATGTATTCCCCCGCCAATCTGGAGAAGCAGATGGAGGAAGGGCACGTGTATTTCATCGCCTCCCATCAGGGGGAGGACTGCGGCTACCTGTCCGTCCAGCCGGAAGGCCCCGGCGTCTTCCACTTGCAGAAAATTTATGTTCTGCCCGGCTTCCAGGGGCTGCACATCGGCAGCTACCTGTTCCGCCAGGCCGTCAGCTACATCAGGAGCATCCACCCGGAACCGTGCCTGATGCGCCTGAACGTGAACCGCTATAATACCCGGGCGGTGGAGTTTTACCGGCGCATGGGGATGCGGGAACTGGAACGCGGGGATTTCCACATCGGCCACGGTTATTACATGACGGATTACATCATGGGGCTGGATATTGCCTGAAGCGTTTTTCCCATGGGAACGGGCCGCCGGGCTTCCCCGGACCGGAAGTGCGCAGCCCGTCGAAACAGAACAGGCGGGACAGCCGAGGAAACAACCGGAGAAGGCAGCGCGGGGCGCGAGCTTCCTTCTTGACACTCAATGCGGGATTCTGCATCATTCATCCTATGAAAACCTTTACTGCCCTCATTCTGTCCGGCTCCATTGCCGCCATGACGGCCCCGGCTTTCCTCCACGCGGCGGACAACGGGAACGGCGCCAAAGTCACCTACCCATCCTTTGACGAAGGCAGCCACCTCCACGGGCCGAGAATCAAGGCTTCCGACCTGAAGGGGAAGGTGGTGTTTTTTGAATACTGGGGCATCAACTGCCCTCCCTGCATCGCCAGCATGCCGCATTTGCAGGAATTACAGGACAAATTCCAATCCAAGGGTTTCACCGTGGTTGGCAGTCACCGCCAGGGGCTGACCCCCAGGGTGAAGCAGTTCCTGGAGGAAAAGAAGATTACCTTCCCCGTCTATCAGGGGCTGGATATTCCGGCGGCCTCCTGCCCGGGCGGCCTGCCGCATGCGGTGCTGATCGGGGCCAACGGAAAGGTGGTGGCCAAGGGGCATCCCACCCAGCTTTACGACCTGGTGAAAAAGGAGGTGATGAAGGTGGAACGCGGCCTTCCCATCCTGGAAGGCGTGGAGCTGGACAAGTACAAATCCCTGGCCAAGACGGTCGTTTCCAACGGCAGCAACATCGAGTCCAAGATCACGCCCCTGCGGAAGAAAACGGACGACGAGGAGGCCCAGGCCGTCTGCGCCGCTTTTGACGAATGGCTGGGAGACGCCAAGGACATGGTGCAGGCCCAGATCCAGTCCAACCCGCTGGAAGCGGTGACGGCCATCACGCGCCTCAAGACGGCGGTCCCCTCCGTCAAGGAGTTCGACGAACCGCTGGCGACTCTGAAGGCGAACAAGGACCTGCCGAAGCTGGCCGACCTCAACAAGAAGATTTCCGCCCTGGAACAGCGCAAGGCGAAAGGGAGAAAGGTTTCTGAATCCGACCTCAAATCCCTGACGCAGGCCGTGGACAAATTCGCGGAGTCCGATAATGAAGCCACGCAGACCGTTGCGGGCAATCTGAAAAAGAGCCTTTCTTCCCTGGCTGTGCCAGAGGCTCCGGAAGATAAATAAGCCTTTCAGCCGAACGGCATTTCATCCGGAACAAACAGGCGTTTACGGACGCCTGTTTCTTTTTTCTCCGGAAGCTTTTTTCTTCTTCCCGGATAAGACATCCGGAGCGGAGAGAACGGAACAGGTTGCCCGGACAAAGGAGGAGAGAGCCCGGTCATCATCCAGTTCCGTCATCAGGAAATGCGGCCTGGCGCCGGGATAGGGACTGCCCTGCTCCTGCTGCGGAAGCAGCTTCAGGCCCGGCTCCGTGATTTTGACAAATAATTGGTTGTCACATACCAGGCCGAAATATTTCCGGTCACAGTACAGGCCGTATTCCCCAAACATTTTTTTGAAGGAAATGTCCCCGGCATGCCGGAGCTGGAAACAGATATATTCTACAACATCCGGGGAAGAAGCCATGCTCCATGTTCTCATACCTGCCCCGCCTTCTGCAAGCAGCAAACTCCGGCCTGCGGCCTACCGGATTGGAAAGCCCCGGCACGGTACGGAATGGGGCGCTTCCTCCCTCTCTTTTCCGCCGGGATTTCTGCACCCCGGAATGCCCCGTCTTCCACCGCTTCCGCATCCGGAACCTGCATTTTTTCCAAGAGCAGGCGCAGGAACGGCCAAAAGGCGGTTTTTACCCGTCCACGCACATTTTTTCCCAGTCTCCGGAAATTCGGCGGCGTTCTAATAAACATTGACAGTGACGGCTAAAAACGCCATTAAACACGCCGAAGCAACGGGGAATTCCGTGAGAACCGGAAACAGTCGCGCTGCGGTATCGGGTTACAAACCCTCAAGGAACGCTTTTCCGCCAGCGTTCCGGTCAGCCAGTCCTCCCATTCCGGAGGGTGAAGGCGAGGGGGAGGTTGGAGACCCGGAGTCCGAATATCCTTGCTCCGGTTCACCATACCTTATCAACGCATGATTGAAGCATCCTCTTACGTACCGGGGGCATTCCTGCCCCTTTCCTCCGTTTTTCTTGCAGGACTCACCCTGTTTTCCCTGCCTGTGCTTTCCGCCGCCCCATGCAGGGCGGAAGCGTCCCCCGCCCCGGCGGAACAGGCGGCGCCGTCACGGCAGGAAGGGCTTCTTCTCGTGGCCTTCGGGACCAGCCACCAGGACGCTACCGTCTCCTACAAGGAGCTGGAGAAGGACATGCTGGCCCATTATGCCCCGGACCGCCTGAAGTGGAGCTATACTTCAAGCATTATCCGCAGGAAGCTTGCCGGACGCGGAACCCCCGTTCCCTCCGTGGAGGAAAATCTGGAACAGATGGCCCGCAAAGGCATACGCACATTGCGCGTCCAGTCCCTTCACATCGCCCCCGGCGAGGAGTTTTCCCGGATGGAGAGGCAGATCGTCAGTTTCCTGGCGCGCCATCCGGACAGCTTTGACCACGTGTTCATCGGCCGCCCCCTGCTGGAAAGCGAACGGGACAGGAACGAGGCCATCACGGCCCTTCTGGAGCATTTCCCCGCGGAACGGAAGAAGGATGAAGCCATCCTGCTCATGGGGCACGGCCAGCAGGAAGGACGCTGCGACATGGTGCTTTCCGACTTCGCCCGCGAGCTGAACGACCGCGACAGCCTGGCGTTTTTCGCCACCGTGGAAGGAACGCGGGGGGTGGCCCCCATTCTGGAACAGCTTAAAAAGTCCGGCGCCAAGACCGTCTGGCTGGCCCCCTTCATGCTGGTGGCCGGAGACCACGCCAAGAACGACCTGGGCGGGGATGAGGAGGATTCCTGGGCTTCCATGCTCAGGAAGGAGGGCTTCACCGTCAAGACCCACCTGCGTGGGCTGGGGGAAAACCCGGGCATCCGCGCCGTTTTCTCCCGCCATGCCCGGACCACGGAGGACGACCTCATGACCCCCAAACAAGCGCATTGACATGGCCAGCCCTGGAAAGTTCTACGGGGTGGGCATCGGCCCCGGAAATCCGGAATACCTCACGCTCAAGGCCGTCAACGTCTTCCGCTCCGTGGACGTGGTGTTTACGGTGACCGGACCCAACAGCGATTTCAGCATTTCCGAAGCGGTGGTGCGTTCCGTGGGCGGCGTGAAGGCGGAGTTCCGCAAGCTGGTTTTCAGCATGTCCCGCGACGCGAGAACCAGGCAGGAGCAGATTGAAAAGAATACGGCCATTATTGAGGGAGTTCTTTCCCGCGGCCTGGACTGCGCCTTTGCCACGCTGGGAGACGCCATGACCTACAGCACCTTCGGCTATATTCTGAGCCTCCTGCTCAGCCGGAATCCCGGCCTGCACGCGGAAGTGGTGCCGGGCGTCACCTCCTTCTGCACCCTGGCGGCCCGCAGCCGCCAAATACTGGTGGAAAACGGGGAACGGCTCCGGGTCATTCCCGCCTTCAAGCCGGAGATGGCGGATTCCCTGGAGTTCCCGCCCGGAACCACCACCGTTCTCATGAAGACCTACCGCAGCCGCGCGCGCCTGATGGAGCGCATCCGGCGGGAAAAGGACATCCGCGTCATTTACGGGGAAAGGCTCGGCATGCCCGACGAGTTTATTACGGACGACATCGACGTCATTGACGCAAGGCCGGAAGAATACCTTTCCCTGATGTTCGTCAAGAAGGCATGAACCGCACCAGGCACTCCCGCACCTATCCCTGGCGCCGGCCCCTCCGCTGGCTCTGGCTGGCGCTGGCCCTGGCAGCCTCCGGAGTCATGGTGGTCCACATGCCCGCCGGCATGGGCGCCGGGGGATCGGGAAAAGCCCGCACAGCCATGAAGCCTGCCGGGGAATCCACCCGGGAAACGCAGGCGGGAGGGGAAAAGACGGAAGCCGCCGCTTCCAGCCCTGCCCCGCCGCCCAAAAAGAGCCATCATTCCCGGAACACCCAGGTTCCGGAGACAGGCGCGGGAAAAATTCTGGCGCGCCTTCCCCAGATTGGCAGCCTGATCGGCCTGGTGGCCGTGGCGGCCTTCATCGGCGGCATTGCTGAAATCTTCCGCTGGCATCTTGCCCTGGGCAAGCTGTTCGGCGGACTGGCCCGCTGGGCCCACCTGCCGGAAATCATCAGCCTGTCCATCCCCACGGCGCTTTATTCCAATGCCGCCGCCAACGGCATGCTGGTGAGCAGCCACGCAAAAGGCAAAATTACTCATTCCAACCTGATTGCGGGCGGCATGGTGAACAGCTACCTTTCCTACGTCTCCCACTCCCTGCGGGTGGCGTATCCGGTCATCGGCGCGGTGGGGCTGCCCGCCATCTGCTACTTCGGGTGGCAGATGGGCTTCGGCTTCCTGTTCATAGCGGCCGTGCTGTTCCTCCACCGCAGGAAGAGCCCCGCCGCCGTGCCGGATTCCGGGAATGCCGGCGCCGTGGCCGCCGCGGAGCACGCCTCCCCGGAATGGCGCACATCCCTGCGCCAGACGTGCCTGCGGGTGCTGGCGCTTGTTTTCCGGATGCTCTGCCTGACGGTCCCCCTGATGATCGGCGTGGAATGGCTGATGAAAAACGGCCTGTTTTCCTGGTGGGAGGAACATGTGCCAGACTGGGTGAACCGCATTTTTCCCGCGGAGCTCATGAGCATCGTCGCCGCGCAGATGGGCGGCCTGGTCCAGGCCGCAGGGGTGGCCGCCAACCTCCGCAGCCACGGCATGGTCACCTCCTCCCAGATTCTGCTGGCCATGCTGGTAGCCAGCGCCATCGGCAACCCCATCCGCGCCCTGCGGCGCAACCTTCCCTCCGCCATGGGCATCTTCCCCACGCGGGATGCCCTGACCATCGTGGTGGTCATGCAGCTTTCCCGCATGATCGGGGCCATCCTTCTTATTGCCCTGACGGGACTTTTCATCCACTATACCCACTGACTTCTCATGACCTCTGAATTTAACATCCGCTGGGACATGCCCCCCGCCGCCATTGAGGCGGAAAGCTTTGCCGCCATTGAACGAGAGTTCCACGGCTGGGAAGAGCTGCCGCCTGCCGAATGGAAGGTCATGCGGCGGCTCATCCACACCACGGCGGACCTTTCCATCGGCGAGGGGCTGGCGTTCCGCCATGATCCCATTCCCTCCGCCCTGGAGGCGCTCCGCAGGCACTGCCCCATCTTTTGCGATTCCAACATGATCCGCGCCGGACTTTCCGTGGAACGGCTGAGGCGCGCCCATCCCGGCTACGCACGGGAGGACATCCACTGCCATATTTCCGATGCCGACATTGCGGAACAGGCCAAATCCACAGGCAGGACGCGCGCCATCTGCGCCGCGGAAAAAGCGCGCCCCATCCTGGACGGAGCCATCGTCCTCATCGGGAACGCTCCCCTTTCCCTGGCCCGCATCGCCCGGTACGCGCTGGAGGAAGGCATCAGGCCCGCCCTGATCGTAGGCATGCCGGTGGGCTTCGTCAACGTCGTGGAATCCAAGCTGCTGACCGGGACGTGCCCCGTCCCGCAGATTGTCCTGGACGGGCGGCGCGGCGGGAGCGCCCTGGCCGTGACCACCCTGCACGCCATTCTGGAAAACCTGCCCGCCTCCTAAGTTTTCCGCATTCCAAAAAGCCGTCCCCCATCCATGTCCGCCCCCCTCCGCCAGCCGCTCCGGAAAGGATTTTCCACAGGAGCCAATGCCGCCGCCGCCATCACGGCCGCATGGAAAACGCTGAACGGGGAAGAAATCAACGGACCGCTTCCCCTGCTTTTCCCGGACGGGGAGACGAGAACGCTTCCGCTGGCAGACTGCGCGCCGGGGTTCGCCCGCATCGTCAAGGACGGAGGGGACGACCCGGACTGCACCCATGGAGCCGTGCTGGAAGCGCGCGTAAGCGCAGCCGTGCCGGAGCAGGCCGCCCGGGAAGATTATCTCCTGCCCATTGGCCGGGCCCTCCTCATCCTGCGCTCCGGCGGAGGCATAGGCCTGTGCACGCTGCCGGGCCTGGACTGCGAGCAGCACAAATGGGCCATCAACCACGGACCGCGGCGCATGATTACGGACAATCTGGCACGCGCCGGCATGCGGGAAGGGTGCTGGCTGGCGGAAATTTCCGTGCGGGACGGGGAAAAGCTCGCCGGGAAAACGCTCAATCCCCTGCTTGGCGTGGTGGGGGGCATCTCCATTCTGGGCACCAGCGGCATCGTTCGCCCGTACAGCCATGAAGCCTACATCGCCACCATCCGCATCTGCGTGCGCTCTACCCGGCTTTCCGGCTTCAGGAAGGCCGTGTTCTGCACCGGGGGCCGCACCGCCGCGCTGGCGAAGACCCTCCTGCCGGAATACCCCTCCATTTCCTTCATCTGCATTGGGGATTTCATTGCGGAAAGCCTCCAGAGCGCAGGTGAACAGGGCATGACGGAAGCCGTAGTGGCCTGCATGCCGGGCAAGCTCTGCAAGTACGCCGCCGGATTTGCCAACACCCACGCCCACAAGGTGGCCCAGGACATGCCGCTCTTTCTCCGCACGGCGGAACGCCATGCGCCGCTTTCCGGGGAAGCGCGCCGGGGCATCCTGGCCTGTTCTTCCGTCCGCCAGGCGCTCTCCCTGACGCCGGAAGAGGCCCACCTTTCCATTTACCGCGACCTCGCCGCGGAAGCGCAGCGCCAGTTCCAGCGCCACGTGCCCGGCCTTCCCGTCCGTTTCCTGATTTCCGGCTTTTCCGGCAACCTCCTTCTCGACATACCTCCATGCCACCCCTGACTGTTTTTTCCTGCGGCACAGGCCCGCTTCAACCGTCCCCGGCCCTGCTTGGCAAACTGGCAGAGGCACAGAGCATTTACGCCTCCTCCGCCCTGCTGGAAGCCTGTCCCCCTTCCGACGCCCGGCGCATCCCCATCGGCAAAAACGCGCGGGAACAGGCGCGGGAAGCCCTGGAAGAAGCACGGCACGGCAACAACGTAGTGGTGCTGGCCTCCGGAGACGCCCTGTTCCACGGCATGGGCGGCACGCTCCAATCCCTGGCTTGTGACGGAGACCGGCTGGAATTCATCCCCGCCCCCACGTCCTTCCAGGCCCTGTTCCACCGCCTGGGCATGGCGTGGGACCGCGCACGCTGCTTCAGCGCGCACAGCACGGAATATATTCCGTGGGGGGAAATTCTGGCCCAGCCGCTCGCCGTCATCTACGGAGGCCATCCCTTCACCGCCTGCCGCCTGGCCGCGGCGGCCATGGAGTTCCATCCGTCAGCGGCGGGGCGTTCCGCCGTGGCGGCCCAATGCCTGGGAATGGCTGACGAGCGCATTCTGCAAGGAACCCTGGCGGAGCTGGCCAGGGAGGAATGCTCCCCTACTTCCATGCTCCTGCTGCTGCCGGACAACCGCCCCGGAGCCGCGCCCGTCCTGCCTCTGGGACTGCCCGCGGATTTTTATGAAAAGGAGAACAACCTGATTACGGCGGAGGAAGTGAGGGCGGTCATCCTGTCCAAGCTGCGCCTTCCGGCCTGGGGGGTGCTGTGGGACGTGGGAGCCGGGAGCGGCTCCATCGGCCTGGAAGCCGCCGCCCTGCGCCCCGGACTTTCCGTGTACGGGCTGGAACGGCAGGCTGGCCGCCTGGAACTGATGCGCCGGAATTGCCGGCGCCTGGGCTGCGTGAATTACACCTGCATGCAGGGAGAAGCGCCGGAGGCCCTGGACGCGTTGCCCAAGCCCGACCGCATTTTCACGGGAGGAGGGGGCGCCGGGCTGGAATCCATCATGCAGGCCTGTTTTGACGCCCTGAACCCCGGCGGCCTTCTGGTAGCCTCCGCCGTAACCACGGAAAGCGAGCACCTGCTTTACGGCTGGAACGCCGCCGCACGCACGGGGATGTTCTCCCTGGACATCGCCTCCGAATCTCCCATTGCCGGAACCTACCACCATCTGCGGCACGGCAACCGCATCACCCTTTTCACCTATTCCCGCGCATGAATACCGCCCGTTTTCCCATCCATTTCATAGGAGCCGGCCCCGGAGCCGAAGACCTGATTACCGAACGAGGCGCCGCCCTCCTGAAGGAGGCCGACGTAGTCGTGTATGCCGGGTCCCTGGTCAACCCGGCGCACCTCAAGCGCTGCCGCCCGGAGGCGGAACTTCATGACAGCGCCAGAATGAACCTGAAGGAACAGGTGGAAGTGATGGCCCGGGGCGTGCTGGAAGGGAAAAAAGTGGTGCGCCTCCACACGGGGGACCCCTCCATGTACGGAGCCGTCGCGGAGCAATTCGACCTGCTTGACAAGAAGGGCATTGAATCCATCGTGGTGCCGGGAGTCAGCAGCGTTTTTGCGGCGGCGGCGGCCCTGCGCACGGAACTGACCTATCCGGGACTCGCCCAGAGCCTGGTGCTGACGCGCACCCCGGGAAGAACGCCCATGCCCTCCGGGGAGGCCTGCGAGGCCTTTGCCAAGACGGGCGCCACGCTGGCGTTCTTCCTCAGCGCGGGCAAGCTGGACGAACTGGCCGCACGGCTGGTCTCCGCCGGGAAATCCCCCGATACGGCGGCGGCGGTGGTGTACCGCGCCACCTGGCCGGATGAAAAAATCATCCGCGGCACGCTGTCCACCATTGCGGCGGAAACGGCGCGGGCGGGCATCGGCAGGCAGGCCCTCATCCTGGTGGGTGACGCCATCGGCGCGCACGACTGCGGGCAGTCCCTGCTCTATCACGGCCAATTCAGCCACGGCTACCGGAATGAGAAGGAAGACGAACGGTTCGACGGAAGCTGCGCGTTTTACGCTTTCACGGAAAAAGGAGTCCGCAAGGCGCAGGAGATTTCCCAGTCCCTGGGGAAAACCGTTATCCATTCCGTAGGCAGGGCCGGGGAAACGGAAGGTGTCAAGCGGGTTCCCCCGGAGGACTTCGACCCGTTGCTTGCCCGGCAGTGGAACCTGTTTGACGCGCACGTTTTCATCGGGGCCACGGGAATTGCCGTCAGGAAAACGGCTCCCCTGCTCCGGGACAAGGCCACGGACCCGGCGGTAGTTTGCTGTTCGGAGTCCGGCTCCCACCTCATTCCCCTGCTTTCCGGCCACCTGGGCGGCGGCAACCGCCTGGCGCGCAGGCTGGCCCGCATCAGCGGCGGGGAGGCCGTCATCACCACCGCCACGGACACGCGGGGAATCACCGCCTTTGACGAAGCGGCAGCCAGGGAAAAGGCCTGCGTTCTCAACCCGGACGCCATCAAAACCCTGAATGCGGCCCTGCTTGCCGGAGACACCGTATCTTTTCACGGTCCGCAGGAAATCCACGAACGGTACTGGCGGGACTGTCCCCAGGTCATTCCGGCGCGGGCGGATGGAGCGGAAGCCGCGGAAAAACCGTACGTTCCCGCCGTCTATTGGGATGAAGAGCCCCCGGAATCTGCGGGGGGAGCTGCCGCCCTGCTTATTCAGTCATCCTCCTTCGTGCTTGGAATAGGCTGCAAAAAAGGAACGGAACCCGGGCTGCTGCAGCAATACGCGGAAGGCTTTCTTGCCCGGCAGGGAATCTCCCGGTCCCGTATCAAAGCCCTTGCCTCCTGCACGCTCAAGGAGCAGGAACCGGCCATCCTGGCCCTGGCCGCAACATGGAATGTGCCTTTCCATGTCTTTGAGCCAGCCGAGCTGGACGCGGTGGAAATTCCCACGCCGTCAGACGCCGTCTTTGAAAAAACGGGGACTCATTCCGTTTCCGAGGCTTCCGCCATTCTGGCCTCCGGGGGTAAAATCAGCACTCCTAAAACCGTTTGCGGCGGGAACGTCACGCTGGCCCTGGCAACGTGCCCTCACGGCAGCCGGAACAAGGCCCGTCAAGGAGCCGGAAATGTCATCGTCATCGGGCTGGGGTCCGGGTCTCCGGGCCAGCTTACGCCGGAAGCGGCGGCAGCCATGGAGCAATGCACCTGCATAGCCGGCTACACCAAATACCTGGATTTCATCCGGGAACGCATCCACGGAAAAAAGATGATCCAGACCGGGATGATGGGGGAAGTGCCGCGGTGCACGGCCGCGCTGGAAGCGGCTCTGAACGGGGAAAATGTCTGCATGGTCTGCTCCGGTGACCCGGGCATCCTGGCCATGGCCGGGCTGCTCTACGAAATGAGGAAGGAAAACGAACGCTTTTCCCCGGTCCGCATTGAAGTGCTCCCGGGAATTACGGCGGCCAGCATTTCCGCCTCCGCGCTGGGGGCGCCCCTCCAGAACGGCTTCTGCCTGCTCAGCCTGTCCGACCTGCTGGTCCCTGCGGAGGAAATCCGTGCCAACCTGGAGCAAAGCGCCGGAACGGCGCTGCCCGTGGTCCTTTACAACCCCGCCGGACGCAAACGCCGCCATCTGCTGGAGGAGGCCCTGCGCATCTTCCGGAACCAACGCGGGGGGAAAACCCTCTGCGCCTACGTGAAGCACGCGGGGCGCCCGGCCCAACGGAAATGGGTGGGGACGCTGGACGAATTCCCGCTGGAGGACGTGGACATGTCCACGCTGGTGCTTCTGGGAGGCCCCCGGACCATCAGGGACGGAGACGTCCTTTTTGAACGGAGAGGCTACGCCGACAAGTACGGAATATCCTGACCTGATCCGGAAAGACAGCATCCGCAGAATTTGCCTGTTTCCCATGAATAAGCCTTTTCACGCCTTCTGCATCGCCTCCACCCAGTCCGGGGGAGGCAAAACCACGGTATCCCTCGCCCTGATGGCGGCGCTCTCCGCCCGGGGATTACGCGTGCAGGCCTTCAAGTGCGGCCCGGACTACATTGACCCCTCCTTCCACCGGCAGGCGACGGGATTGCCTTCCTTCAATCTGGATACGTGGATGATGGGGAAAAACGGAGTCCGTTCCCAATGGGCACGGCACGCCTCCTGCGCGGACATCGCCATCTGCGAGGGAGTCATGGGCCTCTTTGACGCCAGAACGCCTGAAAGCCTGGAAGGAAGCACGGCGGACTGCGCCCTCACGCTCGGCCTGCCCGTCCTGCTGGTGGTTCAGGCGCGCGGCATGGCGGGGTCCATTGCCGCCGTCGTCCGCGGCTTCTCCCAGCACCATCCCGGCCTGAACATAGCGGGAGTTATTGCCAACGGCGTGGGAAGCGCCGCGCACGCGGACCTTCTGCGCCGGGCGCTGGACCACCACAGGATGCCGCCGCTGGTGGCGGCGTTCCCCAAAAACGCGGAATGGACGCTCCCGGAACGGCAGCTGGGCCTGGTTCCCGCGGAAGAGGAAGCCCGGCAGCAATCCTGGTTCCTCCGGCTGGCGGCAGAGGCAGAAAAGCGCGTCAACTGGGAACTGCTGATGAACATCACGGAACGCAGACGTCCGGAACCGCTGAAAGTTCCCCTGCCGCCCGCCCCTCCCCGCGGGATTCTGGCCGTAGCCCGGGATAATGCCTTCTGTTTTTACTACGGGGACAACCTGGAACGGCTGAAGCAAACGGGCTGGGACATCACCTGCTTTTCTCCGCTGGAAGACACCGCCCTTCCGGAAGGAACCCAGGCCCTCTACCTGGGGGGCGGCTATCCGGAAACCTTCGCGGGCCGTCTGGAAAGCAATGAGGCCATGCGGAACGCCATCCTGGAATTTGCCAAGAACGGCGGAGAAATCTTTGCCGAATGCGGGGGATACATGTACCTTTGCAAGGAACTGGCGCTTCCGGACGGGACAAGCAGGAACATGTGCGGAGTCATTGACGGAACGGCCCGGATGGGGGAAAAGCTCCGTTCCCTGGGATACCGGGAAGCCGTGATGGAAACGGGAGCCCCGTTCGGGCTGCCTTTCACCCGCATCCGCGGCCATGAATTCCATTGGTCCCGAATTGAACTGAACCGGCCCTACCCGCCCCTTTACACAGTGACGGACAAGAATGGAAACAAGAGCCGGGAAGGAGTGGCGGATGGGAACGTGAAGGCCGGCTACATCCACCTGTACTGGGGAACGGAAACCCCGGACCACCCGCAGGAGCCTCAGCCGGGGCTGGGGCGCGTCATCCTGCTCAACGGAGCCTCCAGCGCGGGGAAAAGCACGCTGGCCCGGACCCTGCACCGCCTCATGGAGGAGGACTCCATGATTTTTTCCATGGACGATTATCTGGCCATGAGCCGGGGAAGGCATGAAAACGCCCTGGACGCCGTCCGGGAAACCGGGCTCCCCTTCATCGAGTCCTTCCACGCCGCCATTGCAGAGGCCGCGCGGAAAGGCGCCCTGGTCATCGTGGACCACGTCATCGGCGAATCCCGCGCCTGGGTTCAAGACCTCCTGAACCGCCTGAGCGGCATTCCCCGCGCCCTCATCAAAGTGGACTGCCGGGAGGACATCCTGCTGGAACGCGAGCGGAACCGTACCGACCGGACTCCGGACCCGGCCCATGCGGAGCGCCAATACGGATGCATTCACCAGAATTTCCCGCATGACTTCTCCATAGACACATCGGAAGCGACGCCCCGGGAATGCGCCCAGAAACTCATGGAACAACTTCCACCGGAATTCAGGGCGACGCAGGAATGAAGAGAGGAATGGCCGACGGCGGAGAACAGGTTTACCTGAGAGTTTTCAGAAGAGAATATCTTAAAACTCAACATTCCTCTGAGCCTTGATTCCCTGCTGAAAGGCATGCCTGACGCATTCAATCCGGCTCACGGTATCGGCCACGGCGATCATTTCCTCCGGAGCATCCCGGCCTGTCAGGACAACGACCTTTCCGGGGGTAATTTTTTTCAAAGCATCCACGACTTCCGCAACGGAAATGAAGCCGTAATTCAGGGGGTAAAAAATCTCGTCCAGAATCACGGTTCCCACGGACTCATCCGCCAGCTTCTCCCGGGCCACCCTCCACCCGTCCCGAGCGGCGGAAGCGTGGCGTTCACGGGACTCTTCATCCCTGGCGCGGCCCGTAAATCCGGCCCCGGAACACACCACCTCCGCATTCGGAAACTGCCGGAGAGCCACCACCTCCCCATAGGAACCGTCGTGCTTGATAAACTGAATTACGGCCACTTTCCCACCATGCCCCAACGCGCGCAGGGCCATGCCGAAGGCGGAAGTCGTCTTTCCCTTGCCGGGCCCGGTCAGGACAAGAATGCGGGAGCCTTTCATGCCCGGCATTATACAGCCCCTGAGAGTAATACCCAACCCAAATTCCCCTTGATTCCCGGCGTAAAATGCACTACCGGGCTCCGCATTCCCCTGCTGGTCAGGGAGAAAGCATCTCCACCGGCAGCACAAAATTTCATGAAGCACAGGCACTCATGCCATCTCCGCAAACCTGCGGGCAGACGTGAATAGGACTTTACAGAACCGCCCTCCTCACGGTAGCTTATGCCCGCGCTTGTTGCATGGAGAGATGGCAGAGCGGTTTAATGCAGCGGTCTTGAAAACCGCCGTGGGGCAACCCACCGTGGGTTCGAATCCCACTCTCTCCGCCAGTTTTCAGATTTTAAGATGAGTAAAACCCTTGGTTTCTCAAGGTTTTTCGTTTCCAGGCTGTAGTGTTCTGTGCTGTGGCATGAATCTCCTGTATATCTTTTCAAAAGGGACCTATATACTTAGTAACAAGTAAATAACTCTAATTTTTATCTATCTTCCATGATCCATGCGTTCAGATCGATATATTCCGGTGGGGCGGATTTTCCTTTCAAGTCGTCAAAACAGCAATCCGCCATGCGCTTGAATATTTCCGGATATTGCTGAATGAAGTTTTTTGCACTCTTGCATTCATCTTTTTCCCCCCAACCGCAGGGGGGCGAGAAATTGTAAATGATCTGGAGAGAATCAAGGAGATTCCGGAGATTGTTTTCCACTTGTTCCGGGTTACTGTTGCTTACATGGAAAGCGTACGCACAAGTATCGATTCCTTGCGCCCGGTTTTCCTTAAGCAGCAACGACGGATTGACCCGGAGACGTTTTTCTTGAGGACAGTTTTCCTCTGTATGCCGGCTTTCCCGGCCGACGTTCCACGGCATTCCAAGAATTCCCGTCCGGACGGAAGGATAGCGTTTTTTAATGCATGAAGCGAGAAGAAGGCAGGCAACGGCTTCTTCCGCCCTCCCTGCCAGGAGAATGCGCTTCGCATGCGGGGTGGCGGCGAGAAATTCAAGGATATCCCGTTTCATGTTGTCCAAATGGTCTTCCAGGTTCCAGGAAGAATAACGGATACGAACGACGGGACGCCCCGTTGAATGCAGCCACGGTTTTTCCGGGGCGCCGCAGAGAGCAATGACATATTCATCCGCAATAGAAGAGTCCGGCGCCATGAATGAATAGGAAGAGAACCAGTAATTACCGTCTTCTCTGCGAAGAAAGGTTTCCTTTCCCCAGTAATCCCAGCCTATGACGAGTTTTTTGTCCGAGTATTCAAGGATTTCGCCTCCATCGTTGCAATTTAAACGCTTTCCCCTGTTTCCCGTGATGCACAAGCCATCCGTCCAATCCTGCTGGCGCAAATGAATAAGGGAGGAGGCATGGGGAGGAGATTGAAGGAAGGCGGCTTCTTCCTTCTTCCGTAAACGGTAGGCGCCTTCTTCCATTTTCGTAAAGGTTTCCACGCCCCATTTATCCCATTTCAATGTGATTTCCACTCCGGTCAGAGACAGCACGTCGGCTTCATCCCGAGGGCCGTCCAGGCGCATGGCCCGTCCATTGCTGATTTTCATGCATCCTTTCCAGTCAGAATGGATGATGTCCACGAGGTGTTCATCATTTCCGGCATCTGTAGAAGCACCGTTCTGCATTTTCCGGAATTCCTCGGAAACAGTACCTCCCCGCATGATGGAAGCATTGCTTTTTTGCATAATCAGATGGCTGTGAATTCCCCGCTTTTTCAGATAGGGAGCTATGTCAGCACACCCGTGTTCCAGCATGACGGTCTGGAATAGCTGATCTTCCGCAAAGCCAAATTGATAGAATCCCGTTTGCCTTAAACAACGGTACATGGCTTCCTTCATAGCCGCGCGGTCGGTTTCCCAAGCCAGCAGATCCTCCATGACCCGCCGCGACATGACTTGAGCCGGCCCCAGGGCCAGCAGGAAGGATTTTTCCAGATAAGGGTATCCTTCATGCCGTTTCAGCCACAGGCCCTCCCCACGGTGGCAGCTTGAATAACCATCGGGCAACAGGGCATGAAAATCGGCAACATGCCGGAAGTAGTCCGGGTCATAGAAGTCATCATCGTCAATCTTGGCAAAAAGGTCATAGGATGAAATATCCAGGCCACGGACGGTATCCATAAAGTTGGTAAGCTGGTTTCTGTTAGGGCAGAGGCGCAGCGTCACTCTTCCGGCATCGATGAACGGCTGCACATGGGGAAGCAGAATCCTGCGGGCCGTTTCAGCCGAAACTCCCTTAACTGCTGCAAATACATGCAGATGTGGATAGCTCTGGTTCATCATGCAGAGAATCTGGCGAAGGAGGTCTTCCACCCGCTTGTATGATGCAATGCATGCCGCCATATTGAATGGCCGTCCAAGTGGCCGTTTTTGAGAAGGAGAAACTGTTTCCGAAACCGTCCATGGTTTCCCATCGTCATACCGCGGCATAAAAACTCCCCCGTGAAGCAACGGTTCGTCCTTTCCCTCCATGGAGGCAGGCTGCCGCCCGGCTTTTCCCTCCCTGAAAATTTTCTTGAAAAACAAGGCAGCTTCATCCAGCAGGCCATCCACGCCGATCTGTCCCTCGTCAAACAAGGGGCCCTTGAAGTAGGAGAGGTATTCGTCAACATTCCTGTCCAGGTGCTCCACATACCGGACCAGTTCCGCATGATTGCGAAAATCACGAGCATTGATGAACCGCCCGGGGTTGAATTCGCGGCAGGCATCCGGTGCTCCCCAGTAGACGGGCAGGCTTCCGGCAGCAAAAGCATCCGTCAGTTTTTGCGTTATGTAACCGGGGGAAGCATAGTTTTCAAACGCTATGGTGAATTTGTACCGGGAGCAGAATTCGACTTTGTCTTTAACGATCATGCCCGTGTTGTTCAGAAGCTGGCCGGAACTGTCTACGTATTTGTATTGGGAAAGAGTTTCCAAAAAACGGACGGCCTCCCGGAATTCTCCCCCGGAATAGACGAAATTACAGAATTTTTCATGCCGATTGAGAATATCCCCTGGAACGGAGGAGTATTGTTCAATGTGACCCGTCCTGCGGATATAGTCGGCGTTTAACCACGCAGGAAAACGAAAATGACGGTCCCCGGAAAGCGTTCCATCTCTCAGGCTTGTCAGGGAATAGCATCCTTCCTTCCAGCGCGGCAAAACAGGTTCTTCCGTATAAAACAGACGAGGACCTTTAAAGGAACGTGCGGCATTTCCAAAGATTGAATAAATCAGCAAGTCGGCACGGGCCAGGTCATCCACAAAAACAGCGCCCAAACGTTCTTTCAAGATCAGGCCCAGAATGTGGTTTTGCGGTTTGAACCCGGATTCAAAGTCGGTAAAAGCTACGCAAACGGGAGAGTCCATCCGAGTGGCGTGAGATAAGAGTTTTTCCGAGAAAACATGCGATTTCCTGTCCAACCGGCATCAAACGGAACTAGTCCAGGCGGAGATGCGCATACGGGCTTTTTGCCTCCTGCAATAACGGCAGAATACGAGAGAGAAAGCACTCCTGCAGAGCCGGATTTTGAGAAAGAGGGATGACTTCATCGTCATGAAATTCCCGGATGACATTTTTGTATTTAGCCGCTTTCATGAAGTGCATCCAGCAGGCATCAGGATAAGGGGTCACCTGCGGATGAGCGGTTATATCCACTTCGTAAAGCGCCGCAATTCCAAAGCGGGGCAAGTTGTTCATGCCGCAGATGAGGGAGTCGCCACCGCCATTTACCGGCCGAGGACCATAAATCATCAATCTTTGCTGATGAACCAGGGTATTGTGCCCCCCGGATGGAGACGCAATCCTCCGGACCGGATATCATTTGAAAGGCCGCTTCCAGTTCCCGGGTAAAATAAATTTGGTCAGCGTCTATTTTAGAAACGCAAAACAGCTGCCCTTCATAAAGACGGCGAATGAATTCCATGCCGAAATTCAAGTAGGTGTCAATTCTGTTTTCCCGGGGAAGGCTCCTCAAGTCATCCACGGAATGAGGAGGAACGACATGATGCGGATAATGAAGAAAGCTGACCCGGCATTGACAAGCGTGGCAAAGGTGATGTTCCCATTCCTTGACCAGATCAATGCTGCGGTCATCCATATCCGCCCAGAGCACCACAACGTGGTCCAGAACGGGAGCTACGCTCAACAAACATGGGATAACTGCGTTTTCTTCATTGAGAACACGGAGAAAACCTATCCGTTTCATGTTTTCGGCCAATTTTGTTTTTTGTGATTGGCATTCCATTTTTTTGATTAGGGATTTTTAATTATTGAGGGATTTTGCGAAACGCCTAGGCGGATATACGCAGATTTCTCACCTCCCCATGGTTCCCGCTTTCCGTTTCCATCATCCGGAACATTTCTTCAATCCAGGATTGAACCAATGCCGGCTTTTCCTTTACCAGATGTACGATTTTTCCGTGAACAACAGTATGATGTTCCTTGCTGCCAGCCTGATAGGCATATGTTTTCAGAAGGTAAGGAGCCAATCTGTTCGTCGCTTCTTCATCAAGAGTCCAATGTTGACTGGTACTGTAAAAGGCAAACAAACAAAGTCCGGAGGATTCCGGCTGCTGAAGCAGTTTGAGTGGATCTCCATAACGCTCCAAAAGATTTTTAAACGGTCTTTTTTTCCTTATCTGTTCATGAGATGGGGAAACTTTTATTCCCCGGTATACAGGAGACTGTCCACTTAAATCCACCGGCCATGGGCATCCCCACACGCCAATATGAAGATGCGGGAAATCCTTTTTCAATCGCTGCGCCAGAATAAGGGCTGCAAACGCATCCTTGCAAATCCCCATCAGCAGGACGGATTGAAGCCGGGGCATCTTTCGTATTCCTTTTTCAACATCACGATACATGCGTTCCAGCAGCAGCAACCCCTCCCATTGATGATACCTCATGCCGATAAAAGGACGGCTGGAATGCCGGAACACGGAGTTATAGCCGTCATACGGGTTGATGAGCAATTCCCGCGCGTATTTGTTCACTTCATTGATGGTAGAAGAATAATGATAGTCAAGGTACTGATATTTACCCTCTTCCATCCTCAGAAATTCTTCAGTCCCCCAGTTATCCCATTTAAGAACGAGTTTGTTTTCATCATGTTGAAGTATGGTTGCGTGGTCATTGCGGTGAAGCCGGCGTCCCCGTTTTTCATTCATCTGAAATTGGTCTGTCCACTGAGGATGGCTGATGAGAATGGTGTCCACGGGAAGCAAGTCCGGTGCGGGAACATTCCCCTGGGAAGAAACCGGCGGCGCCGGGGCGGAGTAATGAAATTCACCGGCGGCATCTTCCAGAATGGGAATGACTCTTCCGCTGTCAATGAGGGACTGCATGTAGGCATTTTCCGTTGGCGCATGATGCTTTGAAGAACCCGCAGCCCTCAGGTTCATATCCGTATCTCCCAAATAGTAAAGCTGGGCTTCAGGGAATAAATAGTCCGCCAGACAAAGCGCCTTGCTCAACGTGGTAAAATTGCCCGTGCTGCGGTGAACTTCCCCCGGCATGAATTTCCAGTTTTCCAGCCCTTCCCTACAAGCAAATTCATTGGAATAGCCCAATTCTTCATTGTTGAAGTAAATTTCCGGGACTCCGCGTAAAATTTCCATATGCCTTTCCTCAGGGGAAAAAGCCAGGTATCCGGCGAAGCAGGAAACAAGAACAATATCCGTCCTTTTTCCCGCCAGACCGGAATTCAAGTTATCCATTTTGCTGATTCTCATTACTTTGTCGCAAGAGTCGACAAAAGAGGAATAGTTGCGTTTCAAATCACGTTTATTTGAGACGATGCAAATGCGTTTTTTATGCCCTTCTGAAGCCAGAAAACATTGCCAGTCTTTAAATTCACCTAACCGTGACAAGGCTTTCCACTCTTCTTCCGTATCAATTTGCAGACAACAGGGAAAATCATTCGGGTAAGGGCAGGAGCCGTCATCAAACATCGTACCCGATTCCAGAAATTTTTTCCGGGTAACAACATTAATATTTCCGTCAAAAAAATAGAAAAATTTCTTGGCGTCCTGTTCCCGATGCGCCAGATGGAAATGTCCCTCCATGTGACCAATCATTTTGGTTTTGCGGGCCGTGTAGGCGGATTGAATTTTCCCTTTTTCCATGTCTTCCGCCATTTGGCGCAACAGGCCCCGACGACGGAAGGGAGAAGTCGGCTGAAGTACGGCGAATATGTCACAGGAGAAACGGGTCAATACCTGGCGTACGCAATTTTCCATTCGGCGGTCGTCCACCGTCTCCCGGAAGCACCGGATGCCTTCCCGACGGCAGCGTTCCAGAACTTCTTCACTGTCCGTACTGACAACCGGAACAAATCCTTCCTGGAGGGCATAGGAAACGGAATACAGGAACAGGGGCCTTCCATTCAACAAGCGCCTGTTTTTATCCGGACAGCGCTCCGAATGTTTTTTAGCCGGAATAATGGCCAGCTTGCGGATGAATTGGGAAGCCGTGTCCTTCCCTTCCGGACAGAACACGGGAAACGGAGTTGCCGCCAGCGATTGGGGCAGCAGAAGTTCCGCCTTTCCCGTCCATTGTTTTCCGTCATCATGACGGGACATGACGGGATAGCCGTGATGCAGACGGCAAGCCTCCGTACGCGGCCTGCCAGTCCGGCATATATTCCCGCTGCATGAAATCATGGAAAAGAATTCTGCCAGACGGTTCATATATTCTCCGATGTCCGGCTGGCCCGGTACAAAAACGGGACCGTCCATATAACTGAGGTAAAGGTCTTCATCCTGATCAAGACGAATCACATATTCAGCCAGGGCCTCCGGGGTGGAAAAGTCCGCGGCATTGACGAACCGGGATGGATTGGCCTCCATCCCTGCATCGGGGGCTCCCCAATAAATGGGAAGGGAAAGAGCGGCAAGAGAATCAAACAGTTTTTCAGTCACGTAACCAGCAGCCGGATAGTTTTCAAAGGCAATCGTGAATTTGCAGGAGGAGCAGAAAGCTATTTTATCCCGAACGCAGGAGCCCATGTTGTTCATGACCATCCCGCCGCAATCTACATGCTTGTACCGGGAAAGCAGGCGCAGGAAATGAATTCTTTCCGGAGCATTCCCATTGGAATACACAAAGCTGCAAAATCGGGTATGCCTGGACAGAAGGGATTTTCTGTCTTTGGAGTATTGTTCTATTTTTCCCGTTCTTCTGACAGGGCCATTGTTCATCCAGCAGGGCATCCTCAAATGACATTCGGGATAAGGAATATCTCCCTTCATGAATGAAATGGCATAATCGCACTCATCCCAACGCGGTTTGACGGATTCCCCCGTATAAAAAACTCGAATCCCCTTAAAGTTCTGATGTTTTTCTCCAAAAACGGAGTAGATTAAAAAATCCGCCTGATCCTGGTCATCCACAACGGTCATGCCCAGTCTTTCCGTCAAAACCGCGGACAGAATATTATCATGTGGATCAAATCCCGGCCAGAAGTCCGCAAAAGCGGCACGTTTGACCTGCCGGGAATTTATATCTGTTGCCTCAACCATGCGTGACCCCCGTGTTTTTGAAGAGATTTATCCTTTACGATCATTTTTACTTTCGGTTTGATCGCCATGAGATTTTTTTGATTAAAGTCCAATGTTTCAGGGAATAAATATTCAGGAGATAAAACAAGGGGATGCCGGCCAATCACATATTTATTGAGGTGGCTTTCATCGTGCCAAACGGCAATGACACCGTCCTCAAGATCCCGCCTGACGGCATCCGCCAACTCCCGGCACATGCGGAGATAGTCTTCAGCCCTTCCCCCGTTAAAGCCTCCGGCGACATAATATTCTCCTTCGGAATGGAGCACCCGCGCCCGGGACATTCCATTTTTTTCGTAGGGGTAAGTGGAACGGGGGCGTTGGTAGTACCCCGGATGAAGCGTCACCATGAGACCCTGCCGGTTCATCGGGAAAATTTCCTGACCGACAGGCCCTACGGGAAGCAAAGTTCCATTCATGAAATAAATGTAGTCATATTGCTGCAATTCCTCCCGAACGGTTAAAAAAGTCTCAAACCTTCTCAAGGTTTCCATGGGCCACGGATAAAACGGCTTGCGGACAAGAGTCACGTCATCGCCGGTTTCCACTTCCGGATGATCCGTGAACAGAAAATAATGCACATCATGCCCTGTCAGGAAATATTGTTTGGAGGCCGCATAAAACTCCTCCCAGAACGTCATATAACGCCCTGTGGCTATAAACAGGACAGCCACTTTTTTCCGGGGAGAAAAAGGTTCCTCCTGTCTGCCGCCGCTCGACAAATAGAAGGTTCCATCCTCCATCTTTTTAAACGCCTCCACGCCCCAGCAATCCCACTTGAGAGTTATTTTCTCATCAGTGACGGAGAGGACGTCCGCTTCGTCGTCCCGTTCAAAACGGCGCGCCCTGTTCCCAAAGACACGGACAATATCATGCCATTGCGGATGATGCACTTCCATGAGACGCTCCTCATTAACCTGATTCGTAGAAATGTTCCAGTTTCTGCCCCGGAAATCTCCCGGAACCAGCCCTCCGCGCATCACGGAAGCATTGCCGGTCTGAATCGCCAGATGCATTGGCAGGGCCATTTCCTGTACATACCGGGTGCGGTTGCTGCTTCCGGTATCCAGCATCATCATGTGCATGAAGTTGTCTTCCGTAAATCCATACCCGGCATGACGGAGCCTGGGCGAGATCTGGGATATCATGTGAGGATTGGTCTCACAAATTATTAATTTTTCCAGCACATCCCGGCTCAATACCAAGGTGGGGCCAAAGCAGCCGAAAAATCCGTTTCCGGAGAAGGGATACCCTCCACGCACGCTTAGATATTCGCCCGGCCCGCAATAAAAGCTGCTGAATTCCGGCGGAAGATGCAGATGGAATTTATTGACTGACTTGAAATAATCCCTTCCGTACAAATCATCGTCGTCAATTTTGGCGAAAAGATCGTAATCGGAAACGTTCAAATCCCTTATCGTGTCCAAGAAATTGGATAGCTGGTTCTTGTTGGGGAAAAGCCGCATCGTCAAACGGCCTTCGTGAATAAAATGTTCAAAGAGAGGGAGCACTGTTCTGCGGTACGTGCCTTCCGGTATCCCCTTGACAGCTGCGAACACATGAAGATTCGGATAGCTCTGATCCATCATGCACCAAATCTGCCTCTGCAAATCCGTCAGACGCTTATAGGATGAGAGACAAACAGCAATTTTGCAATCGGGTCTCTGCTTAGTCCGTTCGTGCTGGTAAAACAGATTGTGGCGGGCCACACGGATCTTGAGGTCTCCATGGCTGTTGGCAGCCTCCAGGGCAATATCAGTCGGCAACCGGTAATCGGCAAAAACCCGGGCCACCCTGGGGCGTCGGGCAGCAGGGATGACGAGAGCATGCGTTCCCCATACGTAGGAGGTATTGGCATCCGTCTTTCCCGTTTTGAAATCTTCAAACAAGATTTCATCAGATTCCCCCGGAGCCCCTTGCGGAGACCATACTGCATGATGGAACAGCCGGAAAATATCCGTCTCCGGATGCTCCTTCATTTCCTTCCTGAGAGCCGTTTCCAAGCGGGAAGAAGCCACCATCGGCACGGCATCGCTTTCTCCGAAAATAATCAGGTCACTCCCAGCATAATTTCTGTCCTCCAGAAGACGTATGAAAGATGCCCTCAGAGAACGGACGTGCGAACGTTCCGCAGACGCCGGGGACCGTCCCAGGTAGGATGCACTTTCCTCTTCCCGCGCATCCCTGAGGGGGGAAAGATCCGCGGTAGAGGGATAGAGCTCCAGCTCGTAACCCATCCGGTGCAATTCCGAAGCTCCCTCCGACTTTTCCCCAGGAGACACAATCAAAACACATTTCATAAAATGTACCTGTTAAAGTTTAATCCATTGCGGGCAGAAAATGTCCTGCTCGTCCTCAATCTTTCCGGTAAACCACTGTTTTTGAATAAAAACCCTCTGCTGGTCTCCAAGCCATGCCCCCCACCAGGAAAAGGAGGAACAGGAAAGGACGAGTTCCTGCATGGACGTCAATTCCCGGAGGGCGTCCAGCGTCTCATGCTCATCCATGACTATTTCAAAACGCGTTGCTTCCGGAACGCCCTCCATCAATTTCCGGGCCAATTCCGGAGAATCGGAAAAGACGACCAGCTTACTGATGTTGCCGGAAAGCCTCCGTAAAGCTTCATTAAGAAAGGGAACATCCGGCGTATGGTACATGTCTGTACGGTCAAGATAGTCCCCCATCCTTATATGAACGCCGGCCACGCCCTCCTGGACGGGAGCAATAAGAGGAGCAAACAGGGAACGGATTTCTTCCGCAACATCCTTGAAATACCGCTCACTCTGGAAATACCCTCTCAAGGCGCCGTAGCGAACCGTTTCAGGAATGGGATGGTAGGAAAATCCGGGCTCCCTGTATGTCACGGGATCGTTATATCCGCCGTCCGGGCACAGCGAACAGGCCTCACCCAGATAAGTCATCAGCTCCCAGGTCTCGGAACTGTATCTCCAGGGAATACGGCATCCCACACCCAGCCGGAGAGCATGCGCATAGGCAGCAGCTATCTGGAACAGATGATTGCACGTACGCGAGCCGGGCATAAACTGCGTCGTGACGTAACCGGGAGATGCCGGAACAGAAGCGGGACGCAAGGATAAAAATTTACCGGTAACAGTCTTCTGCGGTTTCCGGGCATCCAGGCAAACCGTGCCCAGCAGGTCAAAAGGATGTTCATCCCTGTCGGATCGCCTTTCAAGACACTGAAGGTGCAAATGGCGGGAATTACCCGGAGCATGCTGGGAAACCTGGAACCCCAGCTCTTCCAAAACATAACTCAGGAAATCGGCAGACCACAGGGATTGTTGCTTGTAGACTTCCATAAATGCACACAAATCATTCTCCGGAGTGTGATTTCCTTTCCCCTGTTTCTTCATGTATTGCCTGAACGCAGGCGTCATCACCCCGCGCATCAGGCGCACGTCCCGGAAACTTAATCGTAAGATTCCTCCGGGTTTTAGAGCACGGAAGGCTTCCGTGAAAAATCGGCAGGCCTCTGCAGACGTTACTGTTCCAATGACATGCTCCAGATAAAAAGCGTCTACGGAATCGTCCTTCCACGGGAGTGGCCTGGTAATATCATAATTGGGAGCGTCCAGATTCAACCAGCCATTCAACCTCCGGGTGCCGCACCCCAAATGGATATACAGCAGAGGAGATTGGTCCATGATTTCCACGTTGCCGAAAGAAAGACGGCGTTCAGCCCATAACCGGGCCAGGGACGGCATGTCCGACCGCTGGAATATCTCCGTTTCAGACCCGATAAACCGTTCTCCCTCCAAAAGGAGCTGCTCCATAGGCCACATCTGCCATTTCAGCTTCAGTTCACCCTTGGAGCCAATGCTCCACCAGCCATAGCAGGAAGTATCCCGCCTCCTGAACGCCCCGTTGGAATAAAACAGCATTTCCCCTTTCCAATGAAGATGAACAACATCGCACACAGCGGAGGGAATTTTGTAATTAAACGAATACAGGGCCTGCATGATGTCGGGAGAACACCAGTGGGCCGTTACCATGTCATTATCCCGTTCCGGGTAATAAACATTGGACATGTAAAGCCGTTTCGTGGATTTCAAGCGGCCTCCGAGCCTGCCTGCCAGTTCACCTACGATCACATCCTCTGCCCCGCATTCCGCAAAACCCGGCGCATTCACCAGCTTTTCCACCATGCTGCGCTTCAGCAGGTAGCCCGCCCCTCCGCTCGGTGAATTGCGAAGCGCAACCATCGCATCCCCAATCAGATCATAATCTTCATCTATCAAGGAGGTCAACCGGCTCAATTCCAAATACGTATCGTCATCACATTTAAAGAGCCATTCAAATTCGTAATTCTCCAGCGCGTAACGAAAGAAGGATTTCACTTTTGCGGGGAGCTCATTGTAGCCATCGGGCGCATCAAGCCCCACCGTATCTTCTTCTTCCCCCTCCGGAACCCGGTTTCCTCCTACAAAGAACATGCATTCAACGTTCTGCGCGGGATGGGCCAGCCAGGTAGACCTTACCGCTTTCCGTTTATCTCCCGTTCCATGGCATGAACAAATGCCTACGACAATATTTGTTTTCTTTTTCATGGTTTTTCCTCCCATTTCTAAGCCGGCAGTTTTTCCACCGCGTCAAAGACTTCCTCCCAGCTGGCTACAGACGCTTCCAGCCCTCCAAGCTCCAGTCCACGCTCCCGCGCCGCGTGGGCCATGTCGGACCTCAGGTTGGGCTCGTAGGCCATCTTGCTGGCGTAGTAGATAAAATCCCTTTCATGGTCGCACAGCCATCCGGTCTTGCCATGCTCCACCATCTGCCTCCAGCCTCCACGGTTGTCCACCACAAGCACGCTTCCGCTTGCCATGGATTCAAAACCGACACGCGGCCAGTTCTCCGTCGTGTCCGTCGGCTGGAGCACGATTTGGCAGTGCTTGTAAAAGTCCTGCTGGCTCACCTCCCTCTGGTCGCGGGCCGTGCGTATCCAACTGTAAGGCTCTCCGATTTTCTCCCGGCTCCTCTGGTCAAACCCCAGAAAAAGGCCACGCTTGAAGACAGGCGCCACGAAATATTCATAAATATGGAGCGTATTGGCCGCAAATTTGTCCGCGTCCTGGCGCGAGATGCGCCCGCAGCCGAAGTATTCCTGCGTCCTCTCCTCAATGAAAGGGAAGGATTCGTTGTGGAAGTAAGGCTTGAACGTCATGAAAGCAATGGTAGGGTCGTCGTTGCAGCGCTTGAGCAGGGGCATGTTCTTCTGCCTGACTTCCTCGTTCTGGTAAAGGAACATGGCAATGAGCCCCTGCTTCATGAGTTCCTTTTCCTTGTTGAAAAGCCAGGTCATGCAGTTGACAAAGATGGTGCGTTTGGTGCGCTGGCGAATGGCGGGCATGTTTTCCAGAAATTCTCCGTTGCAAAATCCGATGATGGCATCCCCTTCCTGCAGGACTGTCCAGTCATTGGGAGCGTGGATATGGACGCCCAGACGGATCATTTCCAAATAAAGGGCTTCATTTTCAAATCCGCCGTTGGTGGGGATGATATGCACGTCAATACCCATGTGGAGCCAGACCAGAATCTGGTGGTGGAGTTCGGTTCCCGCGCCCCCGTAGAGACTGGGGAACCCGTTGACATAGATCTTTTTCAATGTGGTGCTCATGAAATAATGGAGTTAGATGTTGAACGAATTCATTGATGGACGCTAGCACGCTGCCTTTTAAGCTGGCAATGGGTAAATTTTGAAAATATGGCAAAGAAATACGTGCCACCGGAGAAGAATCCCCTCCCTTTTCCCACGTTGCCATCCGCCTCAAAAACTCACCAAATATCATAACGTTCCCGACGTGTTTACGTTGCTGGTTTTTGATTCATGGTAGTCGCAACCATTGAACAAACATCATTTCATTACCATGAACAACACTTTCAATATCGGCGCCATGGACACCGTCTATCCCTTCATTCCCATGTACCCCAACGGACAGCCCCAGGGCAACTTCCTGGTCAACGGACTCTCCGCTCCCGTCCTTATCCCCAAACGAACTGCTTCCAACAACACCCGGCACGAATAGTCCGGATACCTCAAGGTCATGGCTCCCGCCACCTGTTTTCTCCACCTTCACGCCCACTCCTCCATCTCCCTTTCCATCCCCACCAAGGATCTGGAACTCTCCACGGAGCCGGGTTCAGACGCATGGTATAACCGAACATCATTGCTTATATTAATTTTATTATTTATTTTAAATATATTATATTTTTTATAAGTATTTTATTATATGATGAAGAAAATCAAAATTTGAGTAAATATTATAGCTTGCACTCTTTCTCTTATTTTCATGATTATAGCATCTTCAATGTGCTGGGTGAAGCCGTGGACGAACGCGGCGCGCTCTCCTGCTCCGGCATGAAAAGCATTCACCGCAGCGCTCCGCCGCTGGACGAGCAATCCACCAGCACGGAAGTGCTGGAAACGGGCATCAAAGTAATCGACCTCATCTGCCCTTTCGCAAAATCGGCGCCTTCGGCGGCGCGGGGGGGGGGGAACGCACCCGTGCAGGGAACGACTTGTACAATGAAATGATAGAATCCGGCGTGATTAACCTGGAAAAGCCGGAGGAATCCAAGGTGGCCCTGGTCATTGATGGTTTTACAGTGAGCCAGACGAACCATGCGGGCATTCATTCCTCGCAGGAACGCTCCTATACCTCTACAGGCATGATTCTGCATCAGACGGATGCCCGGGGCAATGCCACAACGATTGAAACTGACTTAGACGGACGACCAGTCAAATCCACGGATGCAGCCGGCAACGTAACCACCACCAGCTACCTGCCCTGCTGCGATGCTGTGGCTTCCATCACCGATTCCATGGGAGGTACTACTTGCTATTCCTACGACATCCAGGGAAGAAAGATAGCCGAATACGGCACGTCCCTCCAGCCGGCCAGTTTCGCCTACGATGAAGCCGATCGTATGGTCTCACTGACTACTTTCAGGGTGGACGAAGGGGACATCATCACTGATCCTTCCGGCCGCGCCGACGGGGACACTACCACCTGGCTCTACGACGAGGCCACGGGAATGGAACTGAAGAAAACCTATGCCGACGGCTCCTGCGTTCTCAGAACCTACGACCAGTTCAACCGTCCGGAAACCGTCACCAAGGCCAGAGGCATTGTCACGACGTACGCCTATGCTCCATTGACAGGAGAACTTGTCTCCGTCTCCCACAGCGACGATACTCCGGGATGGGAGTTCTCCTGCAATCATCTCGGGCAGATGACTTTTATCCGGGACGCCTCCGGCCTCCGGGAACTTTCCCATGACAGTTACGGCAGAATGGTTCGGGACACTTCCTTTGGAACGGTAGAAAGCAGCCTTCAGGAAGACTTCGACACGTTCGGACGTTCCACCGGCTACCGCCTCATGACCGGAACCCGCACGGTGCAGCACTCCCATCTTGACTACGATCGGAAAGGTGGCATGATTGGGATGAATCTGGATGGTTTGGCCTCTTCCTTCACTTGGGAATACGATGAAACCAGCGGCTTCCTCAACCGGCTCACCTACCCCAACGGCATGGTTCGCAGCAACATCTATCTACCATCCCAAGCTCAACCTCGTGGCTTCCATTGGCTATGAGAAGCAGGGAAATGGAGGCATGGCCGCCGGCCATGAATACCAGTATGATGCCCTGACGCGTCCAGTTCAACGCCGGGACTCCTGGGATGGAACCACTCCTGCCACGCTAAGAGATTTTACCTACAATAGCCGCAGTGAATTGACTGGAGATCAACTCAGGGAGAGAGGCAGCTACAGCTACCGGTACGACAACATCGGCAACCGCAAGACTGCACGGGAACTGGAGGAAGAAGTATCCTACAATGCCAACCGGCTCAACCAGTACACGGACATTACCAGAAATACGGAACCATTCATTCCCACTTACGATGCAGACGGTAATCAGACCAGGATCAAGACCTCGACAGGCATTTGGAAAGTGAGCTATGATGCCAATGACCGCCCTGTGTTATTTTACTCAAGAAGACGGAAGAACCGTGATTACTTGCTCCTACGATTACCAGGGACGCCGCTTTGAGAAAAAAGTAGCAGTTAATGGTTCAACTGTCAGCCATGCATGGTATCTATACCAGGGCTATTTGCAAATAGCTGAACTGGATTTGATGCGTCCTTCTTACAGACTTGTGAAGACCTATCTGTGGGATCCTACAGAATCGACTGCTACGCGCATCCTGATGATGACCAACTGGAAGGAGGATGGAACAAGTGTCAACGAGCATCTTTACTTCATGCATGATATGCTCAAAAACGTCACTTCCATCTTCGACTGTAAGCAGACGCGAAGGGCGCGCTATGAATATGCCTCCCTTGGAGCCCTAATCACGGCGCAGGGCGACAGGGCTCAGGAAAACAAGTTCAGGTTTTCCTGCGAGTTCATGGACGACGAGCTTGGCCTGATCTACTACAATTACCGCTACCTGAATCCTACAGATGGCAGGTGGATTAACAGGGATCTTATTCGGGAATACGGAGGACGAAACTTATATGGATTTATCAAAAATAGAATTTTTAAACAACTTGATTAACTTGGTCTATATATATTAATTAATGCTACTGAATCTGTAAAATACATATATCATGATGGACTGGTTTTTCCTTCAAATTTGTCAGATGCCTATGAAGGAACAATAGGTCATTGTCCAAAATGCGGATGTGTGTTAGTATGGATCCATGGTTATAATACTACTCTAGCAGAAGCGATGACAAGATTTGAAGTGGTTGAAAAAGCTTATAAGAGTTCGGAAGGAAAATGCGATGTTTATGGGTTTGCGTGGAACGGGAATCCTGGTGCTTCAAACTTTAAAGACGCGGTAAAAGGTTCTAGATTTACAGGATCAGGTGCATTTTCTCATTTTCTTAGAGATTTAAAAGCCAAATGTCCTAACATAAAAGTACATATCGGAACTCATAGCTTAGGAGCTGGAGTAGCTCTTGAAGCATTGGCTCATGGGGAAGATATCGGCAATATAGGCAATGTTTTCTTGGCCAATCCTGCAGTTGACAATGAGTCTCTGGAACCAGGAGAAGAATTTGAAAAAGCTCCTGCTAATGCTGATTCTATTCATTTAGCAATCAGCAAAGAAGATGATATTTTAGAATTCGTTTATCCACTTTCTGAATTCAATGTGGCTCTGGGAGAGAATGGCCCAGATCATCCCGAAAATGTGCCAGCAAATGTAATAACTCATGATTTTACGAATGACTTTGGCGACAACCATGGCGCTGTTTATATCCCTTCTAATAATTCGAATTTTTGGAATATAGCCAGCGGATTATTTAAATGATGAATAAATTACGCATTTCTCATAATTTAATTATGCTAGTTTTCTATGAAAATAAAAAAAATGAACAATAAATTGGGAATAGTAAAATTTCTGGTTGGAGTTAGTATATTTATAATTACATTATTCATATTTTTTCCTCTTCCGTTGGTTTATACCTGTCTTTATATCAAATATAGCGTAAATCCATCCGACATAACCCCAGAAGTTTTTGAAAAAACAGTTGATAAGAAACCAAAAGATTTACATAGCTTGTTAAGCATTTTTCGTAAGAAAAGCACATCCATGAATCAATATCTTTCTAAAATGAAAAATATTGATGAAATCCGCGATGACTTAAAGAAAGGAATGCCATACCTAATGAATAAGGTTAAATTTGATAAAATTAATTGGTTTTTTAGTGAAAAAGATAAAGAAAAAGTAAAATATATATACGACATCCCCCTCTTCTCAACATGGTCTCAAGCAGAGGGAATGGGTAATTATGATGCAGTTGGTTACTTTTTTCTTGATGATGAATTGAAAATTCTAGGATGGAGTATAGGATGTATGATATTAGGTTCCCAATATCTTGAGGGAAGAGCCACGCCTGATATTTATAAAGTGCATCCAAGTTATATGATTCCGATACATATTTTTAATCCCAATGATTCTTTATTGAAGGCAGAAGAGTTATCCAAATTTGCTTGTTGTGTTAAATGAAAATTAAAGAAATATCATTCTGTAAAAGCTGTTTACAAATCATAAAATATTATTTACCTATTTTAAATATAACAAAAAATCTATGCATGATTCTTGTTTTTTTCATAAAAATCATCCACATGAACTTTAAAAACTACAAGTATATCATAAATTATTTAACATGAAAACTAATATTATATTCCTTTCGATTTTTTTAGCATTAAACTTATTAGGATCTTGTACATCCATAACCCCCAAAAAAGAAGAAACAAGAAATCCCTATATTCCACCTTATTATCTACATTACAATACTCCTGCCTACATTGTAGGAAAAGATATGATTAGAAATTCATTACAATCATACTGGGATTTGTCGTCAAACATGACTCCACAACCAAATCTTAATCCGTATGATAAAAAATGGAATGGAAGCGAAGCAGCCCTTATGTTAGCGGCAGCTATCGGGGATATTGATACCATGAAGAAATTACTCGAATTAGGGGCTGATATTAATGTTGCTTCAAATGAAATGAAGCTACCCTCTATGACCTTTCCCTACAAAGAAACTGCCTTACATTATGCTGCTCGTACAGGACAAATAAGTGCCTACAATTTTCTGATTAAACAAGGAGCTAACCAGAATTTGAAAAATACTGACAGAAAAACAGCCAAGCAATTACTGGAGGCTAAATTAAAAAATAATTAAAATTATCCTGTCTCTTCGGAATGAAATTTATAATAAAATGGATAAAAAATAATAAGAAAATCAGTTTCTCTATTATAGCATTATTGGCTTTGCTCATCTTTGTCCTTTATCCTGGCAATGATATTACATGCCTGGACATAGTACCCCCTGCGACAGCCAATGTTCAATCTGCCCAGGCCGGAGATGTGTTAAAAATGGATATTCCCCATTCGGAACACAAGCTCACCTTGATTTTCATTCCAAAAGGAAGTTACCCAATTACAAAATCTGGCCATCGTACGGAAATTACTTATCCCTACTGGCTGGGGAAGTACGAAATCACACAGGAGGAATGGGAAAAGATGATGGGATGGATCCCGATTCCGGAATTGGAAGACAGATGGACCATCACAACGGGCGCACGGTACCCCATGTGCCAGGTATCCTATGATGAATGCCTGGATTTTTGTGATCGATTAACCGAGATTGCACGACAACAGGGGATTCTTCCGGAAGGATATTGCTTTTCCCTGCCTACGGAGGCACAGTGGGAATTAGCCTATTCCTGCGGCAAGGAAATCGTTCTTCCCGATAATCTTGAGAAAGTAGCATGGATGGATTTTCACGATGCCAATACAGGGGCCTATCCTGTGGGACAAAAAGAACCCAATGCATGGGGGTTTCATGACATGTTGGGCAATGTATGGGAGTTATGTGCGGATTTTTATCATTCTCATCGTTTGCATGGCCGCAATCCCGTCAACTGGAAAACGGATACCGGCAATTTATCAACCGATACTGGTTTATCAGTCACCTCCCTCGGGGGAGGAGTGTTTTCTTTCATACCTGATAATGAGAAAGAGATACCTCGTGAAAGATATCATGCTGATTCAAGAAGAGCCAGTACCGGATTGAGAGTAGCGTTAGTCCCGGTTCAGCAACATCAATTACTGAAAAAAAGGTTAAAACACTTACACCCTGTTCCGGATTGGTTGATGGACATTAGGTACTCATTTGAACTAATCTACATGTATATGAAAACATATTGGAAGACTTTAACGAATTTATGATCATTTGAAAAATATTCCTGTTTTTGTTTTGGACTATTTCCCAAATGCCGTACCAGTTTAACAGCCAAGCTTGGCGATTGTCGTTTTCAGACGCAGGAAATGCCAGTACATTGTAACACGGATAGTGTTCGGTTTGACAGCAGCGAACGAGCCGGCTCCTATTTCCGGCAAATCTGTTTCCCTTGCGCTCTGTGAATGCACTGGTTAACGAATTTCTCGCAGTCTTTCACAGCAGCAGCACTCTGGAAGGAAGTTAGCCTGCGGTCATCTGGGGCGGTAAGACGCCTACAAAACTAGAGAAATCTTTACGATGCCTACGAGAAGGGCGCTGCCATCCTGTCTTTTCAGAGAGGACTCATCAGAATAGCGTGAGGAAGAGGATTTTCGGAAATTCCCATCATCTTATTGCACGCTGCATTACCGGCGCTGATCACTTGATTTCCTTCTGCATGTAAACAATGTCAAAGGTGCGGCCCAGTTTAAAGCCGATGTTTTTCAGGCGCCCGGCATGGATAAAGCCCTGGCTAGCGTGAAAGGACATGCTTTGTTCGTTTTCAGAGGATATTTCCGCAATGATGTGGCGGATGCCCTGCTTCACGGCATCCTCTTCCAGACGGCCCAGGCACATCCGGCCAATGCCCCGGCCAAGATGGGAGGGAGCAATGAAGTAAGTGACGGTGGCCGTTTCCCGGAATGTGGGTACAGGCTTATACGCACTCAGGAAGCAGAAGCCCACTACTTCCCCGGTCCGGCAGTCCACCACGGCATACGCCGGATAACCTTTCACGCGTTCCAGAATATGGGGATAAAAGGATTCCGGCAGTTCCGCATCCGAGAAAGCAGCCGTTCCGTTCATCACGTAATGGTTGAAGATACGGATGACGGCCTCCCGGTGGGAGTCTGCCAACGGTTCAAATACTATTTTTTCCACCATATTCATTGCTTATTGTTTCACCGCAGTGCAAAGATTTTCTAAAGAATGGCTTTCATGCCTTTACATCCGTTCCCGCCTGCCTCTCCGGTATTTGCCAACCACTGCCGCAGGAATAAAAGGGCTTATGCGGAACACAGCCTTGCACTTCCTTTAAGACATTTCCAGCAGTAATTCCGTTCCGCCATTTTCAGAATAGCTGATTTTTCCTTTAAAAGCATTTCGGCGCCCTGTGACCAGGCCAACGCCCGCCGTCAGCCTCCATCCGGTCCTTTTCTCCATATAAAAGGACCGTTCCAGTAATTCCGGAACGGTCCTGAAAGACAAGGTTTTTGTTTTAACGGGTTACACGCTGTCCGGTTCCAGCTCCCGGCGGATGTATTCCGCCGTGGGGGAGTTCTTTTTGGCTATCTGCTCCGGGGTTCCTTCCGCCACGATGGTTCCTCCGGCTTCACCGGGGCCGGGGCCCATGTCGATGATGTAGTCCGCCTCCGCCATGATTTCCGTGTTGTGTTCGATGACGATGACCGTGTTTCCCTGGTCCGCCAGACGGTGCAGCACATCGATGAGCAGCCGCACGTCTCGCGGATGCAGGCCGATGGAAGGTTCTTCAATGAGGTACAGGTCGCCAGGCAGTTCCTTGCCCTTCATCAGGGCGTTCCGGCTGACGCGCCGCCCCTTGATGAGCTCCGTCACCAGCTTGAGCCGCTGGGCTTCCCCGCCGGAGAGCGTATTGGAAGCCTGCCCCAAGGTCAGGTAGCCCAGGCCGGTTTCCGCCAGCAGTTTGAGCGGGTCTGAGATGCGGGGCTGGCTTTCAAAGAATTCCGCCGCTTCCGCAAAGTCCATCTGGAGCACGTCCGCAATGGTTTTCCCCTTGTACCTCACGGTCAGGGTGGCGGCGTTGTAGCGCTTGCCCCGGCAGGTTTCACACGGCACGTAGCAGGGGGGCAGAAAGTCCATTTCCAGCTTTTGCATGCCCGTGCCCTTGCAGGATTCACAGTTACCCTGCCCCGTGTTGAAGGAAAAGCGGCCGCGGTCGAAGCCCAGTCTGCGGGCGTCCGCCGTTTGCGCGAACAGGGTCCGGATGTCGTCCAAAAAGCCCACATAGGTGGCGGGCGTAGAACGGGGCGTCTTGCCGATGGGGCTTTGGTCCACGCCGTACACCATGCGCAGCGTGTCAAACCCGGAGGAGGTTTTCCACAGCTTTTTCTGGTCCCGAGTGAGCTTGTCGCCGATGGCCTGGCGCGCCGCCAGCCGGATGGTTCCCGTCATCAGGGAGGTTTTCCCCGCGCCGGATACGCCGGTGAGCACCGTCAGCCGCCCCTTGGGAATGGCCGCATTCACGTCCTTCAGGTTGTGCAGGCGGCAGCCCTCCACCCGCAGCCACGCGGTTTCATCTTTTCTGGCCGGAACCCTGCGCCTTTTCCCGCGGTAGGGATGGCGCGGCTTATGATGCAGGGCCGCGCCCGTGACGGAGTCCGGCATGGCTGCCAGTTCCTCAAAGGTGCCCTGAGCCATAATCCTGCCGCCATGGATGCCGGCTCCCGGCCCCATGTCCACAATGTGGTCCGCACGCTTCATGGTGTCTTCATCATGTTCCACGACCAGCAGGGTATTGCCCCGGCGCTTGAGTTCATCCAGTGTACCCAGCAGCAGTTCGTTGTCCCGCGGATGCAGGCCGATGGTGGGTTCATCCAGCACGTAAAGCACGCCGCGCAGGTGGGAGCCCAGCTGGGATGCCAGGCGGATGCGCTGGGTTTCCCCGCCGGAAAGCGTCGTGGCGCTGCGGTCCAGGGAGAGGTAGCCCAGCCCCACCCGCTGGAGGAAGTTGAGGCGCTGCGTGATTTCCGCCACCACGTCACGGGCAATGAGAGCTTCCTCCCGTTCAAATTTCCATCCTTTGACCAGTTCCGCGGCGGCTACGGCAGGCAGGGAGGCGATTTCACCGGGAGTCACTCCCTGAAGCCGCACGGCGCGCGCAAATTC
The DNA here is from genome assembly GCF_023516715.1 of Akkermansia massiliensis. Lineage (NCBI taxonomy): Bacteria > Pseudomonadati > Verrucomicrobiota > Verrucomicrobiia > Verrucomicrobiales > Akkermansiaceae > Akkermansia > Akkermansia massiliensis. The sequence continues at coordinate 1,487,969 of NZ_JAMGSI010000001.1, forward strand.
ATTCAAACGCACTCCCTGGCAGGCGGGGCAGATTTTCACCCCTTTGTCATCGTCCGCCTGCCGCGCCAGTTCCTTGTCATATTTCAGTTCGGCTTCCAGCAGAGATTGCGCCTGGTCTTCCTTCATCTTTCCCTTGCCCACGATGCCATGCCCGCGGCACACAGGGCACCACCCGCGTGGAGAGTTGAAGGAGAACGTGTACGGTTCCAGTTCCGGGAAAGATTGCCCGCAGGAGGCGCACGCAAGCTTGGTCCCCATCAACTCCGGCCGGCTGGAACCGGGCGGAAGCACTTGCAGGAAACCTTCCCCCATTTCCAGCGCGGCATGCACCGCTCCGGCAAGTTTTTCCGGGGTCCAGGAGGCCTCCGGACGTGAAACGACCAGGTCCAGGTCATGGCTGGAATAACGGTCCAGCGGCTGGAATCCGCTCAACGGAACCAATTTGCCATCCACCCACATTTCCTCATATCCCTTTCCTTCCGCCCAGCGGGCCAGGTCCGCGTAATGCCCCTTGCGTCCCCTGACGAGGGGAGCCAGCAAGGCCAGACTGCCGTGTTTTTTCAGCTGCCGCACCACCAGCTCCACCACTTCGGATTCCGATCTTTTGCCCACCGGCACGCCGCACTGCGGGCAGTAGGCCTGCCCCAGCTTGGCATATAGCAGACGCATGAATTGCCAGATTTCCGTCACGGTGCCCACAGTGGATTTGGTGCCGCCGCGGGACATGTTCTGTTCAATGGCCACCGTGGGGGGCAATCCGGTCAAGCGGTCAATGTCAGGGCTTTCCAGTTGTTCCGTGAATTGCCGGGCGTACGGGGACATGACGTCCATGAAACGCCGCTGCCCTTCCGCAAAAAAGATGTCGAAGGCCAGGGAGCTTTTCCCGGAGCCGGAGAGCCCGGTCAGCACGGTCATTTCTCCGCGCGGCACGTCCAGGTCCACGTTTTTCAGGTTATGGTGGCGCGCTCCCCGCAGGGCCATCACGCCTTCCGGTATGTCCACGTCAGCGGATTCCGGCATAGCGGCGTCCGCCGGATCGTAAACGGAAGGGCGCCCTTCCAGCACATCCCGGAGGTATTTGCCCGTATATCCCTTCCCGGAGGCTACAATTTCCTCCGGCGTTCCCGTGGCTACCACATGGCCGCCGCCTGCGCCGCCTTCCGGCCCCAGGTCGATCACGTAGTCCGCGGATTTGATGAATTCCGGGTTGTGCTCGATGACCAGCAGGGTGTGCCCCTGCTCCACCAGTTCCCGGAACACGGCCAGCAGAATTTCAATATCGGCAAAGTGAAGTCCCGTTCCCGGCTCGTCCAGAATCAGCATCTTGGGGCTGTTCGCGCCGGATCCAATCTGGTCCAGCAGGATTTTAGCCAGCTTCAACCGCTGGTTTTCCCCGCCGGAGAGAGTGTTCAGCGGCTGCCCCAGGGTCAGGTGCCCCAGCCCTACGCGCTGAAGCACGCCCAGCTTGGAAGCAATGCGGGAGGCCTTGGCCCCTTTTTCCGCTCTGAAGTATTCCAGCGCGGCCGCCACCGTCATGCCGAGCACGTCCGCAATGTTCCTGCCGTCGCGGTACACGCTCAGCACTTCACTTCCGTACCGGGAGCCGTGGCACAGCGGGCACTGCACGAAGATATCTGAAAGAAATTGCATTTCCACCTTTTCACTCCCCATGCCCATGCAGCGCGGACAGCGGCCGTCGCCGCTGTTGAAGGAGAAGAAACCGGGCTTCATGCCGCGCGCACGGGCCGTTTCCGTCTCCGAGAAGAGGGAACGTATTTCTTCAAAGACCCCGGCATAAACGGCAGGAGTGGAGCGCGGGGTCCGGACGATGGGGCTCTGGTCCACCATCACCACTTCATCCAGTTGTTCCCAGCCCTTGATGGATTTGACATGGGCGGGTTCATCCTCGCATACGGCCCCTTTTTCCACCAGAGCGTTCAGGTACAGCACGTCGTGCGCCAGGGTGCTTTTTCCAGACCCGCTGACGCCGGTCAGGCAGGTGAAGACGCCCAGAGGCACTTTCACGTCCAGCTTGTGCAGGTTGTGGCGCGTGGCGCCGGATACGGTCAGAAATTGACGCGGCTTGCGCCTCTTTTTAGGCACCGCGATGCGCCGCCTGCCGGAAAGGAACGCCCCCGTCAGGGAGTCCGCAACTTCCCCAATCCGGGCAGGTTCTCCGGAATAAACCAGTTTTCCCCCCTCCCGGCCAGAGCCGGGCCCCATGTCCACCAGGCTGTCCGCGGCACGCATCACCGTTTCCTCATGCTCCACTACCACCAGCGTATTCCCGCGCTTTTTAAGCCGGTTCATGGCGGAAATCAAACGGGAAGTGTCGCGGGGGTGGAGCCCTACGGTGGGTTCATCCAGCACAAACAGAGTATCCGTCAGGGAAGCGCCCAGGCAGGTCGTCAAGCTCACGCGTTCAATCTCCCCGCCGGAAAGGGAGCGCGTGGGACGGTCGGACGTCAAGTAGCCGAGACCCACTTCATTCAGATATTCCAGGCGGCTTCTGAGTTCCGCCACGGCATGCTTCAAGCCGGGGTCTTCATCCGCGCGCGGCGTGACGTATTGATCCACCCAGGCCAGGAGTTCGTCCATGGGCATCCCGGAGAGTTCCGGCATGCTTCTGCCGCCCACCTTGAATTGCAGGGCTTCCGGCCTCAGGCGCAAGCCATGGCAGGAGGGGCATTCCTGATAGGTGCGGAAACGGCTCAGGTACACCCGCACATGCATTTTATGCGTGCGGCTTTCCAGGTACCTGAAAAAGCCCGCAATGCCGTACCACAGGCCTTGTTCATACATTTCATCCGGATCCTCTCCGTCCCCGTACAGCAGCCAGTCCCGTTCCCACTGTTTCAAATCCTTCCACGGTACATCCAGACGAACTTTGCGGGCATTTTTGCGCCAGCCGCGCATCAGGTCCTTCTTGCATTCGGAAAACACCTTGCTTTCCCCTTCAAAAATATGGATGGCCCCGTCATTGACGCTGAGCTCCGGCTTGATGCACCGGTTGTAGTCAATGGTGATCACGCGGCCATAGCCGCGGCACTCCGGGCATGCCCCCAGGGGGGAATTGAAGGAAAACAATCCGGGCCGCGGCTCCATCAGCGGATGCCAGTCCCCGCGGAATTTCATGGCGGGCAGCCAGATGCCGTCCACGCGGGGAATCACATGGGCCACGCCGCCACCCAGGCGCATGGCCGTTTCCAGCGCTTCCAGCCTGCGCTCCCGCTGGTCTTCCGCCAGCCTCACGCGGTCTTGAATCACCAGCAAAGGAGCCCCGTCTTCCAGGGTCCATTCCTCGTCCTCCAGCCGGAGGGCCTCTCCATGCGCAAAGGCGCGCAAATACCCCTGCGCCACCAGGTTCCTTTTCAGCGTGGGCAGGTCCACGGATTCGGGCCGCGCCACTTCCAGGCAAACCATCACCTCCGTTCCGGAAGGAAATTCCTCATGCAGCTTTTCATCAATGGAGCCGGGTGTTTCCGGCTTGATTTCCCGTCCGGTTTCCGGATATATCCCCACGGCCAGACGGGCGAAAACGAATTTCCAGTAATCGTTCAGCCCTGTCATGGTTCCCACCGTGGAGCGGGACGTCCTGACGGAGTTGCGCTGATGCAGGGCGATGGCCGGAAGAATGTTCTCCACGGCATCCACGTCCGGCTTGTCCATACGGTCCATGAACTGGCGCACGTACGGGGAAAAGGTTTCCATATAACGCCTCTGCCCTTCCGCATACAGCGTGTGCATGGCCAGACTCGTTTTCCCCGATCCGGAAGGTCCCGTCACCACTGTCAGCCGCCCCAGGGGAATGTCCACATCCACATTCTGCAAATTATGCTCACGGGCGCCGCGGATGCGGATGCGCCCATCCTCACAATGACTCATAGGGTAATTATATCATCAATTTGGAATCATTCCAAGAGAAGTACCTGTCATGAACCATGGGCCATCACACGGTTCCACAACAAAACCGGCCAAAAAAAAGTTTACGTTTATCCTCTTTCCCAACTGATCGTCTGCCTCTTTCCATGTATGACGCAGCCGGAATGCAATGGCATGCGCCTCCCGTTTCATGCCTAGTGCTCAAGCGCCGGCTTACATGCTCATGCACGGGCATTCTTCAATTAATGCAGGCAAAATTTCCTCCTCCGGACAGGAACGGAAGTCTTCCGGAACCGGAAGTATCATGGCCGGAGGACCGCCTTCCGGAATCTCCATGGAAGGCAGCCGCACGGGCAACATTTTTCCGGGGCGCCTGTTCCATGAATAAGACCGGCCATGATCGTTCCCATCAATCCGGATGAGCACGGCCCTTCCGGCACGAATCATCTGGCTGTCCTGTTTGATCTCCACGTCTATCAATGCTCCTTTCAACGCGGAGCATCGAATCTCCAAGGAGACGGAAGAAAACCTTTTCCGGCTCGTAACCGCGTACATGAATGGGGAAGGAAGAGAACTCTTTCCCCTTTCTTCCAAAGGATAACAATAATAGGTGACGGATTCGATATCCGAAATCCACTTTCCATGAACATATTGTTCCCGGTCCGGCCTGAGCCAGGGAAACAGGTATTCCACGGAATCATCCAGAAACGCAGTTTTCCTGTTCCTCAACGAAAGCCTCATCCATTTGAAAAACAGCTGTTCATCATCACAATAACGGCGCAAGAGCCAATAGGCTCCCAGAACGGCCATGCATCGGTTGATGAGGACGGCGTTTTCCCCGTTCCCTCCATCGTCCAGCCATGTTTCCTTCATCGCGCCGGAAGCGTTGCAAATCACATGGAAACGCAAAGAACGCTGCGGATCTACCCTATCCAGCATATCATCCAGAATATCCTTTTGCCGCGCCTCCACGATGCACTCCGCCAGTGAGAAAAACTTCCCCCCGTTCTCCAACCCGTGAACCATGCTGGAAAATCCGGCATTTTCCAGCCGCACCATGCCCGCCTTCGGCAGGTAAGAAGCGTCATGTTCCATCACCAGGCGCGTTCCCCGAATTTCATCGGGCATCCTCTCCATCAGGATGCGGTACGCTGAAAAGCCGACGGCGCAAACGGCCAGCACCGCACATCCCATCCCCAAAAGAGGCTTCATTCCGCCTTCATACCACAAACAAGCGCCTCCACACAGGAATTTCCGTTAACATTCAGATAACAAAAACGTCTCTGAACGGAACCTCCCTCCATTACTATTTATGTTTCTCCCACCCTCCCAAATTTATTCCGCACAGGGTAATATCCACGGAATCCGTTCCCTCGGGCCATGGGACAACAAGCCTGTAACCGTCCGCATAAGGCACCTTCCGGGAAGCTCCGGGAGTGGAATGAGTATACAGAGCAATGCGCATTTCATTCCCCTTCATGGAAACTTCCGCATACAAATCCCCGTGGTAATGGGAATCAAGTTCAAAATGCATGAAAAGGTTGCCGTCCTCATCAATCCCCTCGGACAGCAAATTCACTTCCTGCTGTTTTACGGCGCCGTTTTCCTGGCAGCCGGCCATCATGCAAACAGCCGGCAGAAAAAGGGCCAGCCCGGCGGAATGGAATACTCCGTACATGCTCATTCTCTCCTTTCCCCTATACACTCCTACAGGGAAAAGGGAGAGGCAAGGAAAAACGGAAGGAAGACAGAATGATGCCGCCCAAATCCAACCTATTACGTCATCATCAAAGCAAATGGAGGGCCGTGCTTGCAATTCTTCCGGCAGCCGCTAGTATTTTTCGATTCTTAGACCGCTGAAAGCGACTCTACCTCGTCAATTTTCAACAAGACAAAGATGATTAAGTGGATTCTAACCAAGATTGTCGGTACCAAAAACCAGCGTGAAGTGCGCCGTCTGCGCCCCATTGTGGAACAAATCGTCTCCATTGAAGAATCATGGAACGGCAAGGGTCAGGATTTCCTGCTTGAAAAAACGAAGGAATGGCAGGGCTATCTTCACCGCTTCCTCCCCATGGAGCTTCCCCCCGTGCGCATTGTGGAAGCCGCTCCCAGGGAAGAGCTGGAGGAAATAGCCGCCAAGCTGAACGCACGCTTTGAATCCCTGAAAGACGAATTTGCCGCCCTCCCCACGGTGGAAGCCACTCCCGCCTCCATTGAAGAGGGGAAGGCCGCCTGGAATAACATCACCCCCCAGTTTGACAAGCTGCGCGAACGCTACCTGAACCAGATCCTGCCGGAAGCCTTTGCCGCCGTCAAACACGGCGCCCGGCTGCTCTGCGGGGAAGAACGCGATATCTGCGGACAAAGACAACTGTGGGACATGGTCCACTTTGACGTGCAGCTGCTGGGCGGCATCGCCCTGCACCGCGGCTACATTGCGGAAATGGCCACGGGGGAAGGCAAAACGCTTGTCGCCACCCTTCCCGTATACCTGAACGCGCTGACCGGCATGGGCGTGCACGTGGTGACCGTGAACGACTACCTGGCGCGCCGCGACTCCGAATGGATGGGGATGCTCTTCCAGTTCCTGGGGCTGACGGTCGGCTGCATCCAGAGCATGATGCCCTCCCAGCTTCGCCGGGAGCAATACGCCTGCGACATCACTTACGGCACCAACGCCGAATTCGGCTTCGACTACCTGCGCGACAACGGCATGGCGACCTCCAAATCCGAGCAGGTGCAGCGCGGGCACTACTTCTCCATTGTGGACGAAGTGGACTCCATCCTTATCGACGAAGCCCGTACGCCTCTCATCATTTCCGGTCCCGCGGTCGTCACCCGGGAACAGCAGTACGATACCCTGCGCCCCGCCATTGAACGCGTGGTGAAAGCGCAGACGGACCTTTGCAACGAGCTCATGTCGCAGGCCCTGAAAGCCCAGGAAGAAGGCCGCACGGAAGAAGTGGGCCGCTGCCTGTTCAAGGTGAAGACAGGCCAGCCCCGCCACCGCGCCTTCCTGCGCGCCATGCAGGATCCCGAGCTGCGCCGCATCGTGGAAAAATATGAACTGACCCTTTACCAGGATACGCGCAAAAAGGAACTCTACAAGCTGAAGGAGGAAATGTTCTTCACCGTGGATGAAAAGACCCACGACGCCGACCTGATGGAAAAAGGCCGTGAAGTCATCTCCCCCGGCCACCCGGAGGACTTCGTGCTGCCGGACCTGGGAACCGCCTTTGCGGAAATGGATGAAGACCCCCGCATGACGGAAAAGGACAAGCTGCGCCGCAAGAATGAACTGACCAAGCAGCTTGATGAAACGGGAGCACGCCTGCACACCACCTCCCAGTTGCTGAAAGCCTACTGCATTTACGAAAAAGACGTGGAATACGTCGTCAAGGAAGGCAAGGTCATCATCATTGACCAGAACACGGGCCGCGAAATGCCGGGGCGCCGCTGGAGCGACGGACTGCACCAGGCCGTGGAAGCCAAGGAAGGCGTGGAAGTGGAGCGTGAAAACCAGACCTACGCGACCATCACTATCCAGAACTACTTCCGCCTGTACAAAAAACTGGCGGGCATGACCGGCACGGCGGAAACGGAAGCCGCGGAATTCCATGACATTTACAAGCTGGACGTCCTCCCCATCCCGACCAACCGCCCCTGCATCCGCAAGGACCAGAACGACCTCATCTTCAAATCCCGCCGTGAAAAATTCAACGCGGTGATTAACAAAATTCAGGAACTCCATGACAAAGGCCAGCCCATCCTGATCGGCACGGCCAGCGTGGACGCCTCTGAAACGCTCTCCCGCATGCTCAAAAGGGCCAAAATCCCCCATGAAGTGCTGAATGCCAAAAACCACCAGCGCGAAGCGGAAATCGTGGCGCTGGCCGGCAAGCGCGGAGCCGTCACCGTCTCCACCAACATGGCGGGCCGCGGTACGGACATCAAGCTTGGCGAAGGCGTGGCCGACCTCGGCGGCCTCTTCGTCCTGGGCACGGAACGCCATGAATCCCGCCGCATTGACCGCCAGCTGCGCGGCCGCTGCTCCCGCCAGGGAGACCCCGGCGCCTCCCAGTTCTTCATCTCCTTTGAAGACGACCTGATGCGCAACTTCGGCGCGGCGGAACGCATGACGAAGATGATGGAACGCCTGGGTGTGGCTGACGGCGAAGCCCTGGAACACAGCTTCCTGAACAAATCCGTGGAATCCGCCCAAAAACGCGTGGAACAGCGCAACTACATGTGGCGCAAGCACGTGCTGGACTATGACGACGTCATGAACAAGCAGCGTGAAATCGTTTACGGCTACCGGAATGAAGTGCTTTCTACGGAAAACCCGCGGGAAATGATTTACGACATCCTGGAAGAAGTAATCGCCACCCGCGCCCATGAATTCCTGGATCCGGACTCGGAAGGCCTGACCCATCCGGACGAACTGCTCGCCTGGATGAACTCCTCCTTCCCGCTGGGACTGACGGCGGACGCCGCCAAGCTGGAAGAACGCCAGATGGATGACACCATCGCCTTCCTCATTGACAAGGTCAAGGCCACTTATGAAGACAAGGCTTCCCGCGAACGTCCGGAATACCTGGACCACATGGAACGCCAGATCATCCTGGGGGCTATTGACAAAATGTGGCAGGAGCACCTGTACAACATGGACTCTCTGCGGGAAGGCGTTCGCCTCCGCGCCCAGGGCCAGAAGGATCCCCTGGTGGAATACAAGTCTGAAGCCTACGACCTGTTCGTTACCCTGATGGAAAGCATCAAGGGTGAAGCTATCGGCAACCTCTTCAAGAGCACCACCAACCTGGATGCGTTTGAAGACTTCCTGGCCAGTCTGCCCCAGTTTGATTCTTCCGATGAAAATCAGGAAGACGGCGCCAACCTGCCGGAAATAGGTTTTGACGGCATGCCCAGCGACCTGCTCTCCGCCCTGCGGGAACAAGTCTCCCGTGCACGGGAACACCAGTCCGCACAACAGCCGGAACAGGAAGAAGCTCCAGCCGTCATTTCCGACGCCACCACCATCGGTGAAGGTTACCAGCCCGCTGTGGCGGAACCCAAGCTGGTCATGCCCAGGCGCAAGGTCAGCGTCGTGCTCCGCAAGGAGGGAGCCGCCCAGGCGCCGGCGGAAACGCCTGCCGCCGGTGAGGAAGAAGAAATCGCCGTCACTCTTGACTCCCAGGACTTCGCGGAAACCATGGACAACCGGGATTCCGCCGATACCCGCACGTTCTAAAACATTACGCATCACTTACAGGACGGAGGAAACGGGTACAGCCGTTCCCTCCGTCTTCAAGCTTCCGGGCCGCCCTTGACCACGCTCCCTCCCAACAAATCCACCAACGTCCGTTCCGTGCTGGAGTACGTCCCGTACTTCAGGGACAAAATCTTTGCCGTGCATGTGGAACGCCCCCTGGTGGATTCCGAAGAGCTGGTGGACGCATTGCTGGACCTGGACGCTCTTCAGGAAATAGGCGTCAGGCCCGTGCTGATAGTGGAAGGAACGGACGCCTCCGCGCTGTACGAACACACGCGCGTTTGTGAAATGCGCTCCGCCCTGGTGGAAGCGCCGTTGAAAGGCGGTCAGCTTGTCCGGGAAAGAGTCCGGGAAATCCTGGGGAGGCATCAGATCCCCGTGGTGGCCTCCGGCCGTTCCGGCTCCTTTGACCCGGAATCCGTCCGTATGGCATTCAGCCTGGGAGCCTCCAAATACATCGCCCTGCTCAACGACCATAAGGTTCCCTCCCGTGACGGACGCCCCATTGCCGCCATTCTGGAATCGGAAGTGGCGGGCCTGGAAGGAGAAGTAACCCACCGGGAACTACTGGACCAGGCGGCTGAGGCCTGCCGGACGGGAATCCCCCGGGTACACCTGCTGGACGGCAAAATGCGAGGCGTACTGGTGGAGGAACTCTTCTCGGAAGAAGGCGTAGGCACCATGGTCCACACGGACTCCTACCGGGAAATACGCCCCTTGAAGGAGGAGGACATTCCGGAGCTCCTCTCCATGATCGCCCGCTCCGTAGTGGACTCCAAGCTGGTCAACCGGAACTATGAGGACATCGCCGCCAGAATGGATGACTACTACGTGCTGACTCTGGACGACAGCATCGTGGGCTGCGTTGCCGTCTATCCCTACCCGAAGCACCGCAGCGCGGAACTGGGCTGCCTGTACATCAAGCACCGCCATGAAGGCCGCGGCTATGGCCGCGCCCTGTGTGAATTCGCCAAAAGAAAAGCGGAGGAAATGGGCATGGAATTTATCTTCGCCCTCTCTCAAAGCGCCGTCCACTACTTCCGGGACCGCATGCACTACGCGGAATTCTCCCGTGACTGCCTCCCTCCGGAACGCCTGCGCGCCCTGGAACTCAGCGGCCGCAAATCCGGGGTTTTTGGACTGAGACTTAAATAAAAACGCGCTTTACCTGTTTATTCAACTTCAGTAGCTTCGCCATTCTCGCGTCTATTGACTGGAATTGAGGAAATCTCTTATTTTCTGACGGTTCTTCTTTACCGTTTGCCCCCATGAAGACCATTCCCCAAATAGGAGCGAATACAGGGCAGGCCATCTAGGTATTCCTTCAACTTTCCAGGTTGACGTTCATTGCAACTCACGAGTCATTATTCATTGAGATTTTTATGAAAGTTTTTATAACTAGTCTCATATAAAAAATCTTACGCCTCTCTTATAGATTTTCATTGAATAATTAGCGCAGACAACTAGTTAGTTTTAACTTAAATAACAATTATCAAATATATGCGACACATATACCGGGGGGAAATCGGGGAGATCAAGTGGCGCAATGCTCGCATGTCTTGTGCCTATGCCCTGATGGCCATGCGGACCAAGGCGGGTATTTCTCGGAAGATGATGGCTGCGGCTCTTGGATATTCTTCTCGGTGTATTTTCGTCCATCGAAATGGCAAACAACGAAAAGATCCATATGCCTGCCCTCCTGAAATACGTGGAGGTGACGGGATTGCCTTTCAAGGTGTCAACCGTTCCGAAGAAGAGGAAACCAGGAACTTCCAGAAAAAAATGACAGTTTGAGGAACAGGTTTTCTTGCAATAGCCCAAAAACGGAACGTTTTTTCGTGGAAAGGCGAATGCTATTTTTCCAATTGCGAACACAGTGGATTTGTCTTTGTGGGGTGGGTTATATAATATTTGCCGAGGACAGTGAGGAGGGCTGGTAGCGCAGGAGAGGGATGGCACTGGGATGGACTTTTGTCCTAGGCTTTACAGGTTTTCGCAACACGCTCTTGCGAGATTTCCTTCCCTTCGGTACGGAAGACACGGCAATAACCCTACCGTCTTCCAACTGAACCTTGAAGGGGAAGCCCGTCACCTCCACATACTTCAGAACGGCGGCCATGCTCATCTTGTCATTGGTCGCGCTTTCAATCGCGGAAATGCGCGGCTGGGAACAATCGAGTGCCGCAGCCATCATATTCTGCGAAATTCCTGCCTTGACGCGCATATGGGCAAGAGCCGAGGAAACGGTGGAAGCGGCAGCGATCCGTTTGGCTTCCTCCATGATCTCGGGCGATACACAGTCTCTCAGGTCATCTTCGACCGTTGCATAACGCTTGTTCTTTGACAGATCGATCGGAACGTATTCTTTATTTTCCATGGTTACAGAAGAGGTTGAATTAAAATTGTGAGACATAATCCTTGCAGTATTTATTATCCTTGGACTGTCTTTGTTTGTCTCCGGCACAAATCAGATGCAACTCGTAAGCTTGAACATAACAGTAAAAACATGTAGGCAAGTTTGAGCAGCGGATGCGAGCGGTTGCTGTGCGATGGCGTGGCAACCCGACGTATTCCCGGTGAACGTAGGAATACTCCACCATTCGCATGGGATTGCCGTAATCTTCCAGATGAGCCCGGTATTCGTCCAGGTTGCGAATCATTTGCGCGGTCTCCCGAGGATAACGTTTACCCATCCACTTCATATCGCGTACAAATTGATCACTCGGAATAACCTTCCACTCGCTCATGTCGTCAACATAATCTGCAGATGATGTTTTATCAGGCAATCCTCACAAAATTTCAACATCGTTCCTCGCAAATCATCCCTCGTCCCTCAAAAAAGCTCCTCCTCTCCCCTACCAGCCCCCGCAGCATATTAACCTGTCTCTCGAAAATCGGTTCCTCTACCACCGCATTCATTCAGTCGATAATAACAAAGTGCTAGTAAGTGATGATTATCATTGACTTGTCTATTATTGTATTTTTAACTAAGGAAAACTATGAAAATACTACTTCTTTTTGATGTTGATTTTGAAATCAATAAAAACAGAATTTGCGACTTTCTTAATAATAAAACTACGCATCTTAAATTTGTTAATGGCGGCGATATAAACATAGATTCTGATATAATATCAAAACCGGATTCCTTTATATCCATTTTAAATAAAATTAATAAAAAAATTCATGAATTTGATAAAATTTTTTGTTTTACAGAAAAACAATATATAGATAATTATTTTTTCCATGAACATAAAAAATTGTCCATTTTTTCTTTTTGGGGATGGATTTATTTAACGGACTTATCGAAGAACAATGGCTTATTATATTTTATTGTTGATTATTTGGCATTATATATTGATGATACAGCTTTTAGACATAAAATCACAACAGGTTGCATATATGATTTTTTGCAAAATAAGACAGGAATTGATGATGGAATGAGGCAAGCCAGGATTTGCCCAACTTGTCTAGAACGAATTTCTAATAATTTATCTTCGCCTGAACAAATTAATATTTTGGAGGATTTAAAAATTCTAATGAATTTTCTTTCTGATTCTTCAAAGTGGAATCAAGATATATTGGACCTCGTAATTCCACAACATCAAAGTATAAAGAAAAGGAAATCTAAAAAATCTGGAGAGATAAATGTTGTGATAGCTTCACCTAGTGATGCTTGGTTAGAACGGAAGAATTTATTGGAAAAATTAGAAATTCAATTTAGACGTGGACATCATGAATCATATTGTTGTAAACGTTTAATCGTACATGGTTGGGAAGATTTAGCATCTCAATCAGGGTATTCTCAAGATATTATAAATCGTCAAATAATTTGCAACGTTGATTTTGTTGTCGCAATATTCAAATATAAACTGGGAACTCCAACAATTGATATTGCGACAAACCAAGAACGTTCCGTTTCAGGTACAGCGGAGGAGTTATTAACAAGTTTGAATAATTCGATGGCCGACAAGCCTCTGGGTATGGCTTATTTCTATTCAAAAGCTCCTTCCGTTTCTGTTGATTTAGATGATCTTGAAATAATAAAAAATGACTGGGATAATTTGCAGAAATTCAAAAAAGATATACAAAACAAAATACTATATAAGCCGTATACTGAAACTGGTGATTTATTGCAGATTATAATTTCCGATTTGGAAAAAAATATAATTGATTATTTCGAATAGATTTCAAGTTTAATTAGTGTTAGTTCAATTCGATCGTTTTTAGTATTCTCTATGAGGGGAAGACATGGGGGAGTCAAAGATATGCACCATTCCGAATTGAGAACAACAAACACAGGTATGCATTTTCATAAATTTGTATGTCAGGCTTGATTTCTCGCCGTACTTCTTACCACAACTCCTCCTTCCACCCGCGCCCCTTCGCCTATTGTGTGTATTGTATCATCACGCATTGTAAGTTAAAATGTCTATCTTATTTAGAGTTTCTTTCAGTACATTTAACTGATCTTCATCAAGGCACGGATACACTTGGGACAAAGAGCGACAAGATCACGCTTCTCCATCTCAATGGGGTCTTCACTGCATGCCAAGGAACAATCATCTCGGAAAACTTCTCCATCGCCTCCTTGCGTTGATCGTCCGAAGGTCGGATATGCAGCTGGTGAGACATCCCGGAATCATGCCCCACAATCTCGCGGGCAAGAGCATGATCCGCCCCTGCCGCATGCAGAACCGTGGTGGCTATTGCCCGCAGTGAATGAAACGTATTCGGACAAAATAGGCTGCACATACTCATCCACCCACTTCAAGGTAAAATATGCTTTTCCAGGAGAGCGATGATTGGGATACGCATTTTCAAGAATGGCTCTCTCGGACTCTGGTATTGATCCCGCCAATACAACCGCCTCATCAGCCTGCTCGAATTAAGTAATTTCACCTGTCCATTGCTTCCAAAAATGATTTCAGTGTCTTGCATTCTGTCTTGCATTTTCACCAAAAAAAACCGCAAGTGCTGATAATCAAGCACTTGCGGTTATAAAAAATGGTAGCAGGGAGGTGATTTGAACACCCGACCAAAGGCTTATGAGTCCTCTGCTCTACCACTGAGCTACCCTGCCGTTAAGTGGTTGGTGCTGGAAAGCGGGGAGATATTTAGCCCGGATTGGAAAGAATGTCCAGATTTTTTTATGGGTCAGGAGCATTTTATCACGACAGCCCGCTTCTCCATCCAGAAAAATCATTGACGATGAATCGTTCTTTTCCTCCAACCGTTTCACACAGCCTGCCGCCCAGGCCGTTTCCTGCGTCCGGACACTTGCGGCGCAGAGCGTCCTTATTCCTCCAGTCCCACGCCATTTACAGAGCGGGACAGGAAATAGAGGCCCATGAAGATTTTCGGGTCTACCACTTTTCCCTGCCCTGTCTGGTCCATCAGCCAGCCATGCACCAGCGGAAGAGGAATGCGGTGCACGGTGATGTTTTCATGAGCCACCCCGCCGCCTTCCGATATTTGGTGTAGCCCTTCCGCCAGGTAGAAGGATACCATTTCCGTGGTCAATCCGGGGGAGGAAGGCCCCGTGAACAGGTACGTCCAGGCATCCGCCCGGTATCCCGTTTCTTCTTCCAGTTCACGCCGGGCGGATTGCAATGTGCTTTCCTCCCCTTCATCTCCGGAGATGCCCGCAGGCAGTCCGATGGTGAGGGCATGCAGGGGAACCCGGTATTCCTCCACCAGCAGCAGTTCGCCGTCCTCCGTCACGGCCACGATCATGACGGCTCCATTGGCATTGACCCGGCGCACGTATTCCCACCTTCCTTCTTTCAAGAGCTCCAAAAATTTTCCCCGGCAGAGGGAATAATATGTTTCCCCGGTTTGTTCCATCTGTTCCATGATGCAGCCACGTTAGGTTTCCCGGCGCCTCTTGTCAACCATCCCGGCTGCCCCCTTTCGGAACCTCTCCGGGACCTTCTGGTCCGGTGCCTGTAAGTGCTTGATTTACGGCGGCGTAATTGTTTCCTTTTCGTCACACACCCCAATAACAAAGTAGTAATTCACTGATAATAAAATAATTATAGTGTCATTCAAAGAATATACTCAGGAGGACTAAATTATTGAAGGAAGCAAGACTAAAATATTTTTTGGTGTGGAACCCCCGTGGAACGTAGAGCCGCGGAACGATGACTCACGCTGCTTCAAAAAGATATTTTTTCCTCAGGCGCAAATCAGTACTTTGGCGCTTCCGTCGACCGGGGTGTCGAGCTGAAAGCGGATGAGTTCGCCTTCTCCATCCCGATGGACGCCACGAGCTGTCACGGCTGCGGATGAACCCATTCCGGTTCCATCCGCGGGCGGCCTCGTAGCGAGACGGAAGGCCTCACAGCCATTTATAACCAGCAACATCTTTTATTTTCACAACAATGACGCCACCATCAGAATTGTCAGCCACCTGGTCCAGGATCACGGGAGCCCTGCAAACAATCATGTCTCCGGAGGTGTATGGATTGTGGTTTCCCAAGTTTTCCCTCCTGGAGGATTCCGGAAAGACGCTGACGCTGGTGTGTGACGATCCCATGGCCGCCCTCTGGGTGGAGAACAGCTATACGCCGGAGCTGAAGCAGGCCGCCATGCTGGCCCTGGGCACGGAGCGCCAGGTGAAGTTCATCTGCGCGGACGAGGTGGCATCCCTGCCGGCCGCCGAAGGCCAACCACAAAAGGCTTCCTCCCGCTCCAAAACGCCCCAGGTGCAGGATTCCCCTGCCGCTCCGGCCAAAAAACAGCGCAGCCAGGGAACCCGGGCATGCCTGAATGATTTGTACACGTTCGATTCGTTCGTGGTTTATGAAGACAGCCGCTTTGCCTATCAGGCAGGGCTGTCCATCGCCCAGTCGGAACGGGCCCTGTTCAATCCCCTTTTCCTGTACGGGAAGTCCGGCGTGGGGAAAACGCACCTGCTCCAGGCCATCGGCCATGAGGTGCTTCACCAGGATTCCTCCGCGAATGTGGTGTACGTCACGGGCGAACAGTTCGCCAATGAGTTTATTGACGCGTCCCGCACCCAGAACGGGCAGAGCTTCGCCAAGCTGCGCCGCAAGTACCGCAAGGCGGACGTCCTGCTGGTGGACGACGTGCAGTTTATTTCCGGCAAGGAGAAGACGGTGGAAGAGTTCCTGCATACGTTTGACGAGCTATTCCACGCCCACAAAACGATCGTGATTTGCGCCGATGCCGCCGCATGCGATATTTCCAACCTGGATTCCCGTCTGGCGGCACGCCTGGAGTCCGGCCTTACGGTGGAGTTGAATCTTCCGGATGATGACGCCCGGCTGGAAATCCTGCGCAGCAAGCGCGACCGGGCCGGCATGAACGTGTCTGACGAGATTCTGGAGTTCCTCGCCAGCCGCATCCAGAAGAGCGTGCGCCGCCTGGAAGGGGCCCTGCTCCGCGTAGCCACCTTTACCTCCCTGTCCGGGGACATGCCGGACATCGCCAAGATCGAGCAGCTTTTGCGCGATATCCTGCGGGAAGAAACCAGCCGCATCCTGACCGTGGATTCCATCCAGAAGCGCGTGGCGGATTTTTACGAGCTCAAGGTGAGCGACCTGACCGGCAAGCGCCGCCCCAACAGCATCGCCTTTCCCCGGCAGATTGCCATGTACCTGAGCCGCCGCCTGACGGAATGCTCCCTGAAGGATATCGGCCAGGCCTTCGGAGGCCGGGACCACGGCACCGTGATCCATGCCAACAAGCTGGTTGCCTCCCGCATGGAGGAGGACGTGCGCGTGCGGGATATCGTCCTGCGGCTGGAGGAGGATTTGAAGGATTGATTTTCCTTCCCGGCAGCCCTTCCCCAGTAATGTTGGAACAGCCGCTGTTCCTTTTCAGCATGTGGTGCTTTTCAAGCGGCGGCGGCGTCTCCGCGGCACAGGGGAGAATAAGCTTGAGACGGGAGCGGTTTGGATTAGAATCACCCTGTTCCCATTGATTCCATGATCCACGCCGACCAGCTTTCCAAAGAGTTTGGCCGCTTTCAAGCGGTAAAGAATGCCTCCTTCCAGATTGAAAAGGGGGAAATCGTAGGGTTCCTGGGGCCGAACGGCGCAGGCAAGACCACGACTTTACGCATGCTGACCGGCTACCTGCCCCCCACTTCCGGGACCGCCACGATTGCGGGATTCGACATCGTTAAAAATCCTCTGGAGGCGCGCAAGCACCTGGGCTACCTGCCGGAGCACGTGCCTCTTTACGACGACCAGCGCGTGACGGAGTACCTGAAGTTCCGCGCCAGGCTTAAAGGCATTTCTTCCAAGCAGATATGGCCCGCCGTCTCCAAGGTCGTGGAGCAATGCGGCCTGGACCCCGTGCGCCGCAAGATGATCCGCACCCTTTCCAAAGGCTACCGACAGCGCGTGGGCCTGGCGGACGCCCTGCTGGGTGAACCGGACCTGCTGATTCTGGACGAACCCACCAACGGCCTGGACCCTAACCAGATACGCCAGATACGCGAGCTGATCAAGGGGCTGGCGGCCAACCACACCATTATTCTTTCCACCCATATTCTGAGTGAGGTGGAGATGATCTGCAACAAGGTCATCATCATTGACCAGGGGACCATCAAGGCAGCGGATACCCCCTCTAACCTGACGGCCAACCTCCGCGCCGCCGGCAAGATTACGCTGGAGTTCCGCGGGGATCTGGAGCTGATTACGCAGAAGCTGGAAAGCCTGGAACACGTGAAGAAGGTCATCCATGAAGGCACGGACGCCGATGGCTGGCATACGCTGACCGTACGCGCGGAGGCCGGAACGGATACCCGTGAGAAGGCCGCGCGCCTCCTTGCGGAACAGGGCTGCCCCCTGCGCCATATTTACCGCCACACCCCCACCCTGGAAGAGGTGTTCGTGGAAATGACCCGTAAAGATTAACCGCCCGTTTCTTCTCCCTCTCTATCCACCACCCCGCATTTTCCTTTTCTCCCCATGTCTCCGGTACTTACCATTTTCAGAAAAGAACTCAGAAGCTACGTGATGACCCCGTACGGATGGGTCATCCTGGCCTTCGTCATGGCCCTGCAGAGCGTTTCCCTGTCCGGCACGCTGAAGGCGTTCCAGCTGGCCCCGCAGAAGGAAGGCATTTTGTTCTTCATCCTGCATTCCCCCATGTTCTGGTTTTATTTCCTGTTCATTTTCCCGCTGCTTACCATGCGTTCCCTGGCGGAGGAAGAGAAGACAGGAACGCTGGAATCCCTGCTGACCACGCCCATCAAGACATGGCAGGTAGTCCTGGGCAAATATTTCTCCGCATACGCCTTTTACATCATCCTGTGGCTGCCCATGCTGCTGTACCCCCTTCTGGCGGACTGGTCCAACCTGATCGTGCAGTGGATTTACGGGTATGATGCGGGCATGGTCCTCCCCTACCGCCTGGCGGACTGGGCCGGGGCGTACGCCATCCTGCTGCTGGTCGGCGCCTGGTTCACGGCCATCGGCATTTTCGCCTCGTCCCTGACGGGCAGCCAGATCATTTCCGGCATCATCACCATCGGCCTGCTGGTGCTGATTTTCTTCATGGGGCTTATTCCCGTGGTATGGGGAGAATTCCCCGCAGCGGGGATTTTCCACTACATGTCCTGCTCGGAACATCTGGACCGCTTTTCCGCCGGGCTGGTTGATACGCGCCCTGTCGTCTTTTACCTGACCATGACGGTCTTGACGCTGGCCGTCACCATCCGCATCATTGACCACCGCCGCTGGAAGCACTGATCTACCCCGCCTTTTCCCTTTCACCCCTTTTCATTTTTATCTATGAGCGAAGCACCAGACAACCCCGCCGCGGCCACGGAATCCCCCCCTCCCGCCCGCAAGGTCAGCCCCTGGATGACCTGGATCAAGCTTTTCCTGCTGTTCCTCATCGTCGTATGCCTGAATTACGTGGGCTGCCACGAATATTACCGCCGGGACCTGACGGAAGACCAGCGTTATGAGATTTCCCAGCAGAGCATCAACATGCTGAAATCTCCGGAAATCCAGAACCGCAAGACGCCCGTCAAGATCACGTTCGCCTTCCTGCGCACCACGCAGAATTACACCCGCATGCGCTCCCTGCTTGAGGAGTACGAACGTTATTCCAACGGGAAGGTGAAGGTGGAGTACGTGGACCCCCTCCGCCAGCCGAACAAGGCCCGGGAGATTGCGAACATTTACGGGATTGAATTCAAGAAGAACCTGGTCATCATCGATGCCCGGGAAGACACGGAAAAAGCGCTCAAGACGTTTGAAGGCACCCAGGTGGACGCCGCCCACGTGCGCATCCTGCCCGGAGACGCCTTCGTGGTGTACGCCCCCAGCCCGGACGGCAAGAGCATGAAGGCGGTGGCCCTCCAGATTGAAGACATGATGACCGCCGGCATTTACGGGGCGGCCAATGGAGAACCCCGCAAGATGTATATTGCGGCGGACAAGAGCAATTTCAACGAGGCGCTGAGCAACAGCCAGGAGGAAAGCATTTTCACCACGCTGGGGAAAATCTGCCGTTCCGTCAACCTTCAGCTCGTTCCCATCCGCATGAGCGGCTTGAAGGAGATTCCGGAAGACGCTGCGGGGTTCATGATCATCGGCTCCAAGTACGACCTGTCCCCGCAGGAGGCGGAAGTGCTCCAGCGGTACTGGGCGCGCCCGAACGCCGCCATCCTGGTCATGCTAGAACCCCAGCAGGATACGCCCAAACAGCTTTATCGGTTCCTCCGTGAACAGGGCCTGCGCCCACAGAATGACCGCGTGATGCTCCGCAACAGGGGCAACCGCTCCGTTTTCGAGATTAACGCCATTTTCGCGCCCTCCCTGAACTGCACGCGCGAATTCTGGAATTCCAGCACCGGGCTGGAAGGGGAGAGCATTTCCCTCATCCTGGATTCCGACAACGCGGCCATGGAGCAGAAGCGCATCACGCCATACCCCCTGCTGGTGACTACGGAGGATTATTACGGGGAAACCAAGTACAACCAGTTCCCGGCCCAGTTTGA